>JAPKZG010000043.1 GCA_026393895.1 Candidatus Aminicenantota bacterium | reverse complement strand
CCGCTGGGCCCCCTGCGCATCGATCTGGGCTGGAATCTCAATCCACCGGAAGGCAGCCGCGGACCGCGGTTGTATGTGACGATCGGCAATGTGTTCTAAAAAAGCCCATTTGCTCGGAATCGGAGGAGCCGTCCTCGCGGCCGCCTTTTGGACCGCCGCCGCGCCCGTTTTCGGACAGGACCGGGTCGTAGACGGGGTCGTCGCCGTGGTGAACGACCGGATCATCACTCTGATCGACGTTCAAATCGTCGAAGCGTTCAGAATCTTCGAAGGATCCCCGGCGTCCGACGCCGAGGCGGCCCGCCGGGAAATCCTGGAGAAACTCATCAACCAAAAAGTCGTCCTGGATTTATCCCGGGGCCGTTCCTCCGTCGAACCGAGTCCGGTCGAGGCGGAAGTCGTCCGGATCTCCGCGCGGTTGGGAGCAGAGAAGATGCGGGCGCTTCTTTCGCGCTTCGGGATCGAGACGGCGGAGTTGCGGCCTTATATTGAGGAGAAACTCTACGTCGAGACCGTTATCGCCGATCGGTTCAGCCGGAGCGTGACCGTGAGCCTCGACGAGATTGAAACCCGCTACCGGGACAGGTATACCCCCGGCGAACAGGCGGCCGGCCGGACGCCCCGGCCGTTCCTGGATGCCGTCGACGCCCTTGAAAAAGAGATCCGGGCGGAAAAAATCACCGCTCAGTCGGCCCTCTGGCTTCAATCCCTCCGGGAGCAGGTCGAAATCGAAATACGGCCGGACCTCTTGAAAAAATAATCGTCTTCCTTTATAGTCCCCGGACGATTTTTTGATCACACGGAACAGGAGCCGGACATGGCGCGTCACGCGTATTTGTTTCCGGGACAGGGGTCCCAGTCGGTCGGAATGGGAAAAAGCTTTCGAGACCGTTCCGAGGAGGCCCGCGGGTTGTTCGCCCGGGCGGACGAGGCCCTGGGATTCTCCCTCTCCAAAATCTGTTTCGAAGGCCCCGAGGAGACGCTCCGCCTGACGCAGAACACCCAACCGGCGCTTCTGCTCGTGAGCACCGTCGCGTATCGGCTCTGGGGAAGAACGCCGGTCGTGGCCGCGGGCCACAGTCTGGGGGAATATTCCGCCCACGTGGCCGCCGGGACGATCCGGTTCGAGGACGCCCTGGTCCTGGTCCATAAGCGCGGGACGTACATGCAGGAGGCCGTCCCGGTCGGCGTCGGGGCGATGGCCGCGCTTCTGGGGGCGGATTACGAAGCCGTCAAAACCGCCTGCGAGCGGGCGGCGGGCGGACAGGTCCAGATCGCCAACTGGAACAGCCCCGAACAGATCGTCATCTCCGGCCATAAGGCGGCCGTCGAGGACGTAGTGAAAAACGTCCGGGCCGCGAAATGGGTCATGCTGCCGGTCAGCGCGCCGTTCCATTCCGCGCTCATGAAAGCCGCCGAGGACCGCCTGGCCGCCGATTTAGACGCGGTCGAATTCCGCAACCCGGAGTTCCCCGTCGTCACCAATGTCGACGCCCGGATGATCCGGACCGGGGCCGAGGCCCGCGACGCCCTGAAACGGCAGGTCAGCCGTCCCGTGCTGTGGACGAAATCGATGGACCTGCTCGCGGGGGAGGGGATCGACGCGTTTGTCGAGTTCGGCGCCGGAAAGGTCCTTTGCGGGTTGATCAAGCGGATCGGCAAAGGCTGGCCGCACCCGTTCGCCGTCTACAACGTCGAGGATTCCGAATCGTTGGATAAAGCCGCCGCCGCCCTTTAATTCGTCCCCGAATTATTTCTTTTCGAGGACAAGCTCGGGGCCGTGCTTGATGAAATATTCGGCCGCCGAGTAAAGGGCCACGGCCATCGTCAGCCAGAGGCCGATTTTGCCGATGACCCAGAATTTCCCGAGGATGCCTTCTCCGAGAATCAGCAGCGCGATCGTGCCGGTTTCGAGCTGCATTTTGAGCTTGCCCGGCCAGGAAGCGGCGATGACGACGCCCTTGGAAGCCGCGATCGCCCGGAAGCCGGTGACCGCGATCTCCCGGCCGATGATGACCACGGCCATCCAGGCCGGAACGCGGCCCACGCCGACGAGGCAGACGAACGCGGCCGTCATCAGGAGCTTGTCGGCGATCGGGTCCAGTAGTTGGCCGAGGGTGGTGATCTTGTTTGTCCGCCGGGCCAGCAAACCGTCCACGGTGTCGGTCAGGGTGGCGAAAAGAAAAACGCCGAAGGCCGCCCATTCGTTCCCCGTGAAGTCGACGAGCAGGAAGACCATGAAAAAGGGGATCAGCAGGATCCGGAGCGAGGTAAGGGCGTTCGGTAAATTCATGAAAAAATAAGGGTAATATAGGCTTATCTTGAAGTCAAACGGACGAAGGTCCGGGTGTGGACACTTTCCGCGGGTGCGGCGGGTTCTCGTCCTTGCTCTCCGGCCCCGATCGGAATAGAATCTAAAGAATGCGGCCTGTCGGGTGGACAACCCGGGGGCCGTTACTTTTTTAAAACGGAGGTCCTTCATGCGGCTCCGGCGTTCCCAACGCATTTTTACCCTTTCTTTCACCCTGCTGGCCCTGGCTGTCCTCATCTTCCCCCAACAGGCGAAAAAGCCCGTCCGGATCACCACCACGGACCCGGCGGTCCGCCTCCAAGCCTACGAAAAACACGTGGAAATGAAGGCGGCCTCGAAATTCAAGGATTTGAAATGGCAATTCCTCGGGCCGAAGAACCAGAGCGGCCGGTGCACCGACGTCGCCGTGGCCTCGCCCAAGGGCAAGACGTACACGATGTATGTCGCCACCGCTTCCGGCGGCGCGTGGAAAACCACAAACGAAGGGACGACCTGGGTCCCGGTATTTGACCAGGGCCCGTCCATGTCCATCGGCGATATCGCCTTGGACCCATCCAACGCCGAGAAAGTCTGGTTGGGAACCGGCGAGGCGAACATCTTCCGCTCGTCCCAATCCGGCGCCGGCGTCTATCAGTCTTCCGACGGCGGCCGGACCTGGAAGCATATGGGGCTGGCCGGGACGGGAACCGTCGCCCGGATCGTCGTCCACCCGAAGAACCCCGACGTCGTCTATGTCGCCGCCGGGGGAACGGAATGGACGCAGGATCCCGACCGCGGCGTTTTCAAGACCTCAGACGGCGGCAAGACCTGGGACAAGGTCCTGTTCGTTGACAACGAAACCGGGGCCTATGACCTGGTCATGGATCCTCAAAACAACGATACGGTGTATGCCGCGGTCTGGCAGCGGACCCGGAAAAAATGGAACGACCCCCGCAACACCGCCGCGTCGGCGGGAAGCGGGATCTGGAAAACCACGGACGGCGGAAAAATCTGGACCCCGATCAACAACGGACTCCCGGAGGCGAAATTCCGCGGCCGGATCGGCTTCGATCTTTGCGCGACTAAACCGAACGTTCTTTACGCCCTGGTCGACAATTATGAAAAGTCCCGCGATCCAAGCCAGGAGGAGATGTCCAACTCCTACGGGCTTCCGTCGGCGGGAATCATCAAGGGCGCGACGATCTATCGTTCCGACGACGCCGGCGCGACCTGGGTTCAAACGAGCGGCCTGGCGCCGGAACAGAAAAAATACATGGAGCGCCATTCCAACACGTACGGCTGGGTCTTCGGCCAGATCCGCGTCGACCCCAACGACGAAAACACGGTCTACACGATGGGCCTCTCGCTCCACGTCTCACGCGACGGCGGCAAGACCTTCGCCCGCCTCCGGACGCACGGCAGCGACCATCACGCCCTCTGGATCGACCCGCAGAATTCCAATTACCTGATTAACGGTTTCGACCAGGGGCTGAACGTGTCCTACGACAAGGGCCTGACCTGGAGGTATTTTCAGGACGTGCTTCCCGTATCCCAGTTCTTCAACCTTAATTACGACATGGACACGCCGTTCCGCGTTTACGGTTCGATGCAGGATCACGGCAGCTTCCGGGCGAAGGTCGACTTGAGCAAGGGCCGCGACAAGATCGAGCCTCAGGAGTTCGAGACGGCGCCGGGCGGCGAGGGGTCCAATCACGCGATCGACCCGACGAACCCGAACATCGTTTATTCCGCCGGCTTCTACGGCACGCTTGAACGTTCGGAATACGGCAAGCCGGGCCCGTTCCCGGGCTACCCGGACAGCAAGACGATCCTGCCCGCGCAATATGAAGACGAACCGCGCCTCCGCGGCCAATGGCTGGCGCCCTTCCTCATCTCGTCCCACAATCCCAACATCATCTATCACGGCATGCAGTTCGTCTTCCGGTCGCTCGACCGGGGCGATACCTGGGAAAAGATCAGCCCGGACCTGACCGCGGTGGTTCCGTCCGAACAGGGCGACATTCCCTATCACACGCTCTTCGCCCTTTCCGAATCGCCGCTCAAATACGGCCTGCTCTACGCCGGGACCGACGACGGAAACGTCTGGGTGACGAAGGACGGCGGCAGGAAATGGACGGCGATCAACGCCGGGCTGCCTTACCAGAAATGGGTTTCACGCCTGGTCGCTTCTCAATACAAAATGGCCACGGTTTATATGACCCAAAACGGCAAGCGGGACGACGACGTCACGCCCTACGTCTGGAAATCCGACGATTACGGAAAAACCTGGGTCGATATTTCCAAGGGAATTCCCCTGGGACCGGTCAACGTCATCCGCGAGGATCCGGTCGACCCGAAGATCCTCTATGTCGGCACCGATCAGGCGGTCTACGTCACGACGGACGGGGGAGCCGCCTGGAACGTCCTCGGCGGCAACCTGCCCTCGACATACGTCCATGACCTGATCATTCATCCCCGGGACAACATCATCGTCATCGCCACCCACGGCCGCGGGATGTGGGCGCTGGACGGCAACGCCGTCAATGAAAAGGACAAGCGCCGCCCCTGGTTCTTTTACGAAGAGGACTGATCCGCTTTTAACAAATAGAGGAGAAATCATGAAATCCGGCAAATCTCTTTCTCTGCTTTTCATCTTGGCGGTCACCGCTATTTCGGCCGCCGGTCTGTTTGCCCAGGCGACCGACCCGGCCCTTCGGCTTCAATGGGCGGAGCAGTACGCCGCCCTGAAGGCCCAAACGCCCTATCCCTGCCTGGCGTGGCGATTCATCGGCCCGGACATCGTCGGCGGCCGGTGCACGGACATCGCCGTCCCCAAGGGAAATCCGAACGTCATCTATATCGGGTCGGCGACCGGCGGCGTGTGGAAGACGGAAGACATGGGCGCGACCTGGAAACCTCTCACCGACGAGCTTCCGACGCCTTCGACGGGCGACCTGGCGGTGGCCGATTCCGACCCGAACATCGTCTGGCTCGGGACGGGGGAGGCGAATCATTTTCGGGCGTCCATCGCCGGAATCGGCGTCTACAAATCCACGGACGCGGGCAAGACCTGGACGCACATGGGCCTGGCCGCCACCCAGACCATCGGCCGGATTCTCATCCATCCGACGAACCCGGACATCGTCTACGTCGCCGCGACCGGGCACGAGTGGACCTACAACCCCGACCGCGGTGTTTATAAGACGATCGACGGCGGGAAGACTTGGGACAAGGTCCTTTTTATCAACGAAAAGGTCGGCGCGATCGACCTGGTGATGGACCCGACCCATCCCGACGTCCTTATCGCTTCGATGGTCAACCGGATCCGCCAACGCTGGAGCGACCCGGTTCCGGGCGGAGAAGACGGCCTATTCAAAACCGTCGATGGCGGCAAGACGTGGAAAGAATTGACCAACGGCCTTCCGGATACGACCCTGACCGGACGGATCGGCCTGGATCTTTGCCGGGCGAAACCCAATGTCGTTTACGCTTATGTCGACAACCACAATCCCCTCCGGATGCCCGACCCCAAAGAACGCGATTCCTACGGCCGCGCCCGGACCTACGCGGACATCATCGGGGCCGAGGTTTACCGCTCCGACGACCAGGGTGAACACTGGGCGAAAGTCAGTCCGGTCAATCGCCTCTTCGAGCGGTTCGGCGGGACCTACGGCTGGGTCTTCGGCCAAATCCGGGTCGACCCGGTCGACGAAAACACTGTTTATATCATGGGGCTCGGTCTATTTCGCTCCCGGGACGGCGGTAAAACCTGGGCCGAGCTCGGCCGTGAAGTCCACGGCGATCATCACGGCCTGTGGATCAATCCCGAGGATCCGACCTTTCTGATCAACGTCAACGACGGCGGCGCGAGTTTGTCCAAGGATGACGGAAAAACGTGGGTGAGTTTCGTCAAGGAAATCCCGACCATCCAGTTTTACAACGTCGCCCTGGACATGGCTCAGCCGTTTGACGCCCACGGTTCGATCCAGGACCACGGCACGATGCGGGGAACCGGCATCGCCCCGGCGAAGTCCGGGGTCGCGGCCCCGGTCCGCTGGACCTATTCGGCCGGCGGAGAAGGGACGCAGATCGCCATCGACCCGACCAACCCGAACGTGATCTACTCGTCGTCGTTTTACGGCCGGCTCATGCGGTCGGAATATAAGGACGGGGAATGGAAGGAAAAGAACATCTATCCCAAGGCGGCCCCGGGCGAACCCGATTATCGCGGCCAATGGCTCGCGGCGACCATCCTCTCGCCCCACGATCCGAAGACCGTCTACCACGGCTTCCAATATGTCTTCCGTTCCCGGGACGAAGGCGCGACTTGGGAGAAAATCAGCCCGGACCTTACGGCCTACGACCCCGCCAAGCAGGGCAAGCTGCCTTACGCGATCCCGTTCGCCTCGATCACGGCCATCGCCGAATCGCCGTTCAAAGCGGGCGTTATCTACGCGGGCACCGACGACGGTCGCGTCCACGTCACCATGGACGGCGGCGGGCAATGGACGGAGATCACCGCCGGCCTGCCGGTTTACAAACACGTTTGGACGATCGTGGCCTCCAAGTACGATCCGGCCACCGTCTTCATCGCCCTGATCGGGCGTCATGAGGACGATTTTGCGCCCTATGTCTTTAAATCCGCGGATTACGGTAAAACCTGGAGGTCGCTCGCGGCGAACATGCCGGGCGGCCCGGTCAACGTCATCCGCGAAGACCCGAAGAAAACGGGCGTTCTCTATGCCGGCACGGACCAGGGCGTTTTCGTCAGCCGGGACGGGGTGGGTGCCTGGCAGTATCTCGGGAAAGGCCTCCCCAATTGCCCGGTCTGGGACATCCAGATTCATCCCCGCGACAACATGATGGTCATCGCCACCAACGGCCGCGGGATGTGGGTACTGGACGATCTTTCGCCCGTGCAGAAATAGGCGGTTCTTCGGCCGTCGTGGCCGACGGATCGGCCGCCGGAAAAAGTCATGGAAACCATTCGCGAATTGTATCGAATCGGGCACGGGCCCTCGAGCAGCCATACGATGGGGCCGCGCACGGCGGTCGCGATGTTCCTCACCCGCGTTCCCGCGGCCCCGGCCTATCGGGTTACGCTGTACGGCAGTCTGGCGGCGACGGGCAAGGGGCATTTGACGGACGCGACGGTCAGGGAAGGCTTCGGCGGCCGGAATATCGAAATCATCTGGCGTCCTGACGAGTACCTTCCGTTTCATCCCAACGCCCTGCGGTTCGACGCCCTGGACGTCGAAGGCCGCGTTCAGGAATCCTGGACGGCTTACAGCGTCGGCGGCGGAAAAATCGTCGACAATACCCCGGCCACCGCGCCCGTGTCCATTTATCCTTTCCGGTCAATGGACGAAATCGTCCAAGCCTGCGAAAAAAACGGCCGGACGCTCTGGGAAATCGTCGAGGAAATCGAAGGTCCGGGCATCTGGGATTACCTGGGCGAAGTGTGGAAGACGATGTCCGCCGCCGTCCGCCGCGGGTTAAAAACAGAGGGCACGCTTCCGGGCGGTCTTCACCTTCCACGCAAAGCCCGGTCCTATTTCATGAAGTCCAAAATGTTCGCCGGACACTCAAAACGGACGGCGTTGCTCTTCGCCTACGCCCTGGCCGTTTCGGAGGAGAACGCGGCCGGGGGATTGATTGTCACCGCGCCGACCTGCGGTTCGGCGGGCGTCGTCCCCGCGGTGCTCTACCATCTTCAAAAGGAGCACCGGTTTTCCGATCGCGACATGGTGAAGGCGCTGGCCGCGGCCGGGATTCTCGGAAACCTGGCCAAGACCAACGCCTCGATTTCGGGCGCGGAGGTCGGATGCCAGGGCGAAGTCGGCGTCGCCTGCGCCATGGCCTCGGGGGCGGCCGCCCAATTGCTGGGCGGGACCGTCCCTCAAATCGAGTACGCCGCCGAAATGGGAATGGAACATCATCTCGGCCTGACCTGCGATCCCGTCCTCGGCCTCGTCCAGATCCCCTGCATCGAGCGGAACGTCTTCGCCGCGTCCCGGTCGATCAGCCACGCCGCCTACGCGCTTCTTTCCGACGGCCGCCATCGAATCAGCTATGATGAAGTCCTGGAGGCCATGCGCCAGACGGGAAAGGACCTTTCGTTCCGCTATAAAGAAACCGCGGCCGGCGGGTTGGCCGTGGTCGACAAAGAATAAAAGACTCCCTTAAGGGGGAACCCTTTTCTGGGTTCCCCCTAGGTCCTACGCGATCTTTGGGAGCTAGGGCAACGGATAACAGCGTCGCACCTTCGGACGCGACAGCCAGTCCTGCTCCCCCCGATGCCTTGCGGGCTTTGCAGTCCTCCCCGCCCTTGGCGTGAGGGCGGGCTTTGCAGTCCTCCCCACGCTTGGGTGCGAGGGCGGGCTTTGCAGTCCTCCCCGCCCTTGGCGTGAGGGATCGCCCTACACAACCCATGGTTGTCAGCAGGGTCCGATGAAGCCTTATGCGATGACTTATCTTAGGTGGGACAAAGGCCTCCCCGCATCTTATGCGCGAGGGCATTGAGATTGGGGGCGAGCGATTTCTCAGACGGAAATCAGTCGAGGATTTCGATTTCGTAAACGAGCATCGTCCGGGGGGAGATGATGAAGCGCTTTTCACCCGGTCTTTGCTTGGTGTAAAGGCCGCTCAAACCGTAGCCCTGCTCGGACGGAACGATCACCAGGCGTTTTTCGCCCTTTTTCATTGCGGCTACGGAGGCATCGAATCCCGGGTTGACCTTGGTTTTCCCGATTTCATATTCGAAAGCGGCCGGGATTTCGCCCCAATACGGGATTCCTTCCTCTTCCGTGCTGACGAACGCTTTCCCGCTCAGCAGGCATTTTCCCGAATAGGCGACCCGGATTTTCGCTCCCGGGGCGAGCAGCTTCCCCCGGCCTTCTTTAAGGATGATGTATTTCAGGCCGTTTTCCCCGGCGACGGCTTGCGGCCATCCGGCGGCCACCGCCGTGTCTTCCTGCGTTTTTCTCTCGATGTCTTCCTTTTTCACCCGGACCCAGGCGTCCTCCACCATCTTTTTAAAGGACTCGGTCGTCGGATGGAAGGCCTTTGCCGCTTTTCCGATGCGGACGATTTTCACGGTCTGGATTTCGTCGCCTTGGACGATCGACGTAACGATGTCGAGGCCTTGGATGACTTCGCCCCAGACGGTGTAATCGCCGTCGAGGTAAGAGCGATCGCCGAGCATGACGCACCACTCGCTCCCGTTCGTGTGCGGGCCGCCGTTGGCCATGTTGACCATCCCCAATTTGCCGTGACTCAGGCCGGGGACGATCTCGTTGGGAAACTCGTAGCCGGGGTCTTCCCTTTTTCCGTCCTTCGGGATGCCGCATTGGATGACATGGCCGGGGACGACCCGGTGCCATTTGACGCCGTTGAAATACGGCGTGCCGGGGGGAAGGGCGGCGTTGGCGATCGTCCCTTCGGCCAGGCCGACGAAATTGGCCGCGGTCATCGGCGTCTTTTCGAATTCGATCCGAAAGACGAACAAGCCCTTGTTCGTTGTGACTTCGGCGTAAAGCCCTTCGGGATATTTGGGCGTGCAGGAAGCGGCGAAGATGATCGAAAAGCATATTCCGAGCGCGGCGAGGGCGAAAAGAGCGATCCTGGAATCATCAAAGCGGCGGATTTTTCTCATGGCATCCTCCCCGGAGAGGGAAGTATAGCAAGTTTACGGACAATTTTGTCGAATAGTCGTCCAGTTTTCCGGAATTGACATCGGGCAACGCCCGTGCGTATCCTAATCTCACCTGAGGAGGGGACGTTTTCATGAAATACCATCACCTCGGAATCCCGACCCAAATCCCGCGCGAAGATGAGACGTACCTGGAAAAATACAATACGTTCTGCACCAATCACGAGCGAAACCCTTTCGGCATCCAGTGGATGCGATACGAGGCGGGTTGCCCGATGCCGGAATTGGTGAAATCCGTTCCGCACGTGGCCTTCGAAGTCGACGACCTGGAAAAGGCCCTGAAGGGCCGGGAAGTCATCATCCCTCCCAACAGCCCTTCACCGGGCGTTTTCGTGGCCATGATTGTTTCCGACGGCGCCCCGGTCGAATTCCTGCAATTTTTAAAATGAGGAGATCATGTTCCGTGTATTTTCAGGATTGGAAGCTGAGCCCGGAAAATTGGGGACATGACCGAAATTTCTTAATTTCGGATCGTGTCCCGTAAATTTTCTGGCAAAGAGACAGATCTGATGAAAAAGAAAATGTTTTGCGACTGGATCGTCGTCGCGGCTTTGGTTCTTCTTGTGGATTGGATTCTGGGGATATTCAGTTCTTTTGGATTGGCGAAATTGATTTTCCTGATCTTCAATATCCCTTTCGGAGTATTTTACGTCTGGATGGAATCATCCTGGGTGGGCGACTATTCCTATATGCTCGGCCTTAAAATCGGCGAGTTTGGGGGATTGCTCGTTTTCCTTTTTGTCGTTCTGGCCCAAAGCCTCGTCTATTTGGCTATTTATGAGTGGATAAAAAGGAAACGCGTTAATTTCTCGCCTCCGAACAGGCTCATGGGCTGACCGGCCGGCTGATCTATGTCGGGGGCGGCTGGAGAATGCACCAGCAAACGAAAAAGCGGATCATGCTGATTGACGCGCATTCGCACCTGAACGGATATGACCTCCTGGACAAGGGGGCGTTGGACGCCGCCCTGGCCGAGATCGTCGAGCACAAGATTTTCACCGTTTCCAATTCGATGGATCTTCCTTCCTATCGACGGAACCTGGAAATCGCCGCGAAATGCGATTTGATCCTGCCCGTTTTCGGGGTGCATCCTTGGTATGCCTCTGAATATATCGACCGTCTGCACGAATTGCATGAAGCCGTGGAACGAAGCCCGATGATCGGGGAAATCGGGCTTGACCATTACTTTATTGAAGATCGAACCGCTTATCGGGATCAAGCGAGGGTTTTCGAGTATTTCCTGGGCGTGGCGGCGGATCAAGATAAGAGCGTCATCCTGCATATGAAAGGGGCCGAAAGAGAAACGCTGGATCTTCTGAATCGGTACCATACTCGGCGGGCGATCGTGCATTGGTATTCGGGACCCTTGGAAATCTTCCGGGAGTTAGTGGCCCGAGGAGCCTACTTCACGGTCGGAGTCGAGGCGCTTTTCTCAAAACACGTCCAGGACATCGCCAAAGAGATCCCTCCGGACCGGCTGCTGACCGAGACGGATAATCCGGGCGGGCCGAAAGAATTCATCGGAAGACCCGGAACGCCGATCCTAGTGAAGGACGTCATTCGGAAGTTGGCTGAAATCAGAACGACGACCGAAGAAGCCATCATCCGTGCGGTTCAGGCCAATTTGACGGAACTGATGAGAAATGATCCCCGGTTGGCGGATGCCGTCAAGAAAATAAAATTCGGTGACATAACCGAAATCTCCTAATTTCGGGTCGTGTCCCAAAATTTCCTGACGTATTCCCTGAGCTTCTCCAGCGCTTCGGGCATATTCCGGCGGGCAAAACCGACGCGGAAATTGTTGCCCTCATAGCCGTACTGATCGGCGGGGAGCAACAGCACGCCTTTTTTCTTAAGCACATCCGCGCAAAAGGCGGCGGTTTTCAGGCCGCTTTTCAATCGGGGAAAGCCGATCGGCCCGGCCTTCGGCTTATGCCATTCGAAAAGGCGTGCGTATTCGGAAAAAAAACCGTTTAGCAAATCCAGATTCTTCCCGATCAGGTCGAGATTTCTTTTTAAAATCCGGTCCTTAGCCCGCAAGGCCATGATCGCCAGAATTTCGCTCGGCGCGCTGCTGCAGATGGTCGTGTAATCCTTGGTAGATGCGAAGTCCTTGAACATGACCGAGTTTTTTGTCGTCAGCCATCCGATTCTCAATCCCGCCAGGGAGAAACTTTTGGACATTCCAAAAAGAGAAACGGCCGTGGCGGACAAATCAGACGCGGAAGGCAATCGGTCGGCTTCGCCGTACTCGAGAAACCGGTACATTTCGTCCGAGAAAAGAACGATTCCTTTCCGTTCGGCGATCCCCGTGATCTTTTTCAAATCGGCCCGGGAGATCGTCGCCCCCGTGGGGTTGTGGGGGAAATTAACGACGATCAGCCTCGTTTTGTTCCGGATCAGGGCCCGCAAATCGTCGATGTCGAAGGCCCAGCCTTTTTGTTCTTTCGGGGTCCATTTCGAGACTTCGCACCCCAGGGAATTGGCGATTTCATAGAGAGATTGATAACCGGGGTAGGTGACGACGACATGATCGCCTTTTTTCAGGAGGGTGGTCATGGCGATATAGATGCCTTCTTCCGGCGTCAGGACGAGGACCTCGTTCGGCTTGATGTTTTTATACAGCCGGGAGATTTCCTCGCGCAAAACATGATGCCCCTGGGATTCCGTGTAGCCCAATTTCAAATCGTTCCACATGTTCCGCGAATCCTCGTCGGCCAGCGAGAGAAGCTCGGAGAGCGACAGGGATTCGCAGTTTGAGGCGCACATGAGATAGGGTGCGGAAAACTCGTGCGCGGCGAAGTATCTTTCCAGTTTGAATGGTTGAATTTTCATGGCGGCAGCGGGTGAAACTATTCTACCCGAATATCCTGAAATGCCAAAATCAACTCTCTTTCGGACGATGAATTCACCGCTTTACGGCGGCTTGAACACGGCCTGCTTATCAGAATTTCCGCGCGCTTGACATTCGGCCAAAAAGTAATTACAGTAATTACATGAAAACGATTGAGCTGAAAGTCGCCCGGATAGGGAACTCTCGCGGGATCCGGTTGCCGGCGACGGTACTGCGACGCTACCGGATTGGCGATTCCGTCATCATGGAAGAAATGACCGAGGGAATTCTGCTTCGCCCGGCGGGTCCCCTTATTGAAAAACTATCCTGGGAGGATACCGCCCGGGAAATGGCCGCCGCCCGCGAAGACTGGAGCGAATGGGAAGCGACATCCGCGGATGGATTGGAAGAAATCCCCTGGGAATCCAGATCGACTCACCGGGTCGCGGAACGAAAATCGAGATATGCGGTCAAAGCGCGATCGGCCGGTAAAAAATGAAGCGTTATGAGATACGGTGGGCTTCCCTGGATCCCGCCCATGGCGCGGAAATGGCCAAAACACGGCCGGTCGTCATCGTGAGCCTGGATATTCTGAACGAGAGCCTTCAGACGGTGACGATATGTCCGTTGACCAGCCGGTTGCAATCCGGTTGGCGATCCCGCCTGGCGGTGCGGGCCGGCGGTCGGGACGCGGAAATCGCCGTGGATCAAATACGCACCGTCAGCAAAGCCCGCCTGGGTGCCAAAATCGGCGATCTTTCAGACGATGAATCCGCCGCTTTACGGCGACTCATCACCGAGATGTATGGAGAGTAGACAAAATTGACAAATTTCAAATATTTGGCACAAACTCCGATCATGCCGTTTCGGAAAGACATTCGCCAAGACGCTCGGGTGAAAGATTAATTCATTATGAAGCTCGACTTAGACGTTGACAAAACGCTTTATGTTTCCAATCGCCGGGATTGGCGGGCCTGGTTGAAGAAGAATTACAAAACGGAAAAAGGGATCTGGCTCATCTATTACAAGAAAGATTCAGGAAAACCGCGCATTCCCTATAACGACGCAGTTGAGGAAGCGATTTGCTTCGGCTGGATCGACAGCATCCTCAAAAAGGTCGACGAGGAACGCTTCGCCCAGCGGTTCTCAAAAAGAAATCCGAAAAGCCCGTATTCCCAGGCGAATACGGAACGGCTGAGAGAAATGATCAAAAAGGGTAAGGTCGCCAAGGATGTCCTGGCGACCTTGGGGAATCTGGCCGAAGAGAAATTCAAGGTTCCTCCGGACATCCTCAAGGCCATCAAAGCCGACAAGGACGCTTGGAAGAACTTCCAAACCTTCTCGCCGGGTTACATCCGGATCCGTATCGGGTTCATCGACCGTTCCCGCAACAACATGGAATATTTCAACAAGCGTTTGAATTACTTCATCCGGATGACGGCTAAGAATAAGCATTTCGGCTACGGGGGGATCGAGAAGTACTATAAATAACGCGGTTCGAGGTGCCTATCTTCTTGTTTCATTGACAATTTGGGCCGAAGTTTTGTCTGAGGGGTGGGCGGCGGCCTGAAGCAGGGCCCGAGAGGCGGTTGACTTGAAATAACCATCAAAGGGGCTTGACAATGTCACGAAAAATACCTATTATTCGTGACATAAAGGATGGTATTAAAATGGATCATCGTATTGTTAATAAAATAATTATGAGGATTAATAAGCTGGGGAGGAGTAGTGTTTTTACTCCTAAAGATTTTCTAGATCTGACTAGCCATGAAACAACGCGGAAAATTCTTTCACGCTTGGCCGAAGAGGGAAAAATCCGCCGCCTGCTTCGCGGAGTTTACGATTATCCGGCATTCAGCAGGATACTGAACGCTCCGGCGAATCCGGATCCGGATGCGATCGCCCATGCCATCGCGCGCAACCACGGTTGGACGATTGTTCCGACCGGAGAGACGGCGCTCAATATCTTGGGTCTTTCGACTCAAGTGCCCGCTCAAATGCAATATTTCAGTGATGGTCCCACAAAGAAGTATGCCTGGAAAGGCGGAACTCTCGTCCTGAAACATAGAACAAACAAGGAGACGACGAAGCTTTCGCCGAAAACAGCCTTGATGGTGCAAGCGCTGAAAAATCTTGGTGAAGCCCATATTGACGATACTGTGCTGGAAACGCTTCGCTCGAAAGTGGATGCTCGCGATCGAACGCGTGCGGTCGAAGAGGCGCGCTATGCCACGTCCTGGGTCTATGAGATTATCAAGCGACTTGCAAAGATAGTTCAGGCGCCTGATGCGTGAATTCGCCCGTCGTTCGGAAAAGGATCGGCGCGATCTGTTCAGGGCCGCCGCGCAAGAGATGCGCGTTCATGAGGCCATTCTCGAAAAAGATTTTTGGGTTTGTTGGCTCCTTGATTATCTCTTCCAGGACAGCCCTTGGAAAGATCAATTAGCCTTCAAGGGCGGGACCAGCCTTTCAAAGGCGTTCGGGGCCATCGAGAGATTTTCCGAAGACATCGATTTAATTCTGGATTGGCGGTTGCTGAAATATTCCCAGGAAGAATTCTGGGCGGAACGCAGCGCGACAAAGCAGGACGCCTTCGGCAAAGAGGCCAACCGGCGAGCGGCCAGGTTTTTAATACGGGAGTTTGTGCCGTCGATTCGTCCGGCTTTGGCTGAGCGTATCGGCGGCGATATGGGAATTGAAGCCCATGAGCAAGACGTCCTCGTTCGGTATCCGAAGGCGTTTTCACTCGCAGACCACAGATCAGACTCGAGATTGGTCCCATGGCGGCTTGGATCCCCAACGAGCAACGGATAGTTCGCCCTTACGTGGCCGAACGGTTTCCAAGTGTATTCAAGCGAGCGGAGACTTCGGTTCGAACCATCGCCGCCGAACGCACTTTTTGGGAAAAAGCGACGATTCTGCATCAGGAAGCTCATCGGGGACCGGAAAAACCATTGCCCCCCCATTACTCCCGGCATTACTACGATTTATATCGGCTGAGCCGCCTGCCGATACGCGATAGGGCATTGGCTGATATTGATCTATTGCGTGATGTGGTGAAATTTAAAATGCGGTTCTACCGTTCTCCTTGGGCCAAATACGAAGAGGCCAAACCCGGAAGCCTGAGGCTTCTCCCGCCGCAACACCATGCCGCCGAACTGAAAAAGGATTATCGGTCCATGCAGAGCATATTTTTTGGGGAAATACCGAGCTTTGAGGAAATTATGAAGGAACTTTCTGTCCTGGAAAAAACCATCAACGAGTCGAAGCCCGCAGATTAAAATATAAGACATCCCAATATGCTATAATTCGCCCGAAATGGACGAGCCCCGCCTCTTTGCCGACGACCCCACAACTCCGATGATGGAGCAGTATTTTCGGATCAAATCGACCCTTCCGGACGCGATTTTGTTCTACCGGCTGGGGGATTTTTACGAGATGTTCTACGAGGACGCGGCCGTCGGCTCGCGCGTCCTGGAAATCGCCCTGACCTCCCGGCAGAAAGTCCCGATGTGCGGCGTGCCGTATCACGCGGTCGCCGTGTATTCGGCCAAGCTACTGCGCCGGGGCTATAAAGTCGCCATCTGCGAACAGGTCGAGGACCCCAAGCTCGCCAAGGGCGTCGTCAAGCGCGAGGTCATCAAGATTCTGACGCCCGGGACCGCGGTCGAGGTCGATCCCGAGGCGGCCAAGGAAAACGTCTACATCGCCGGCTTGATCGTCGACCTCGAAAGCTGGGGCTTGGCGCTGATCGACCTTTCGTCGGGCGAGATGCGGGTTCTGGAGGGGACGGCTGCCGAAACGAAGCGCCTCACCGACGAACTGGCTAAGGCGTCTCCCAAGGAAATCGTGCTCCCGGAAGGGGAGGAAAGCTCGGCTGCGCCTTTCCTTAAAAATAGCGACTTGAAGTCAATTGTCCGAAGCCCGGTTGAAGCCTGGGCGTTCGATTTCAGCCAGGCCCGGCATTCGCTCCTTGAGCATTTCAAGGTCTCGACCCTGGCCGGATTCGGGCTTGAGGGGAAAACACGGGCCGTGGCCGCTGCCGGGGGGCTTTTGTTTTATTTGAAGCGGGTCCGGAAGGATTCGCTGGCCCTTGTCCACCGGATGTCGTTCCTGCCGGCCGGGGACGCCTGTGTCCTCGACCCGGCCACGATCCGAAACCTCGAGCTGGTCAAAAACCTCCGCGATCAGCGGGTGGAAAATTCGCTTCTCGACGTCATCGACTTCACCGTGACGCCGATGGGCGGCCGCCTGCTGCGCAACCGCCTGCTCGGGCCGCTTCTGGACCCCGCCGAAATCGGCCGCCGGCTCGACGCCGTCGGCGAGCTTTTAAACGAGACAATCCCGCGCACGGAGATCCGCGAAGCGCTCCAGGATATTTTGGACCTTGAGCGCCTGACCGGGAAAATCGCCCTTTCCGCGGCCCATCCGCGCGATTTCGTCGCGTTGAAACGGTCGCTTCTCCAGCTGCCCGGAATTCTGAAATTGATCTCGCCGTTTACGGCCGGGCCGCTTTCCGCGATCCGGGAATCCTGGGACAGCGTCGGGGACGTCGCCGCACTTCTCGAACGGGCGGTTCTGGACGAGCCGGCCTTTCTCCTGACCGAAGGCGGGTTGTTCAAGGACGGATACAACGCCGAACTTGACGAACTGCGGGCGATCAGCCGCTCCGGAAAATCGTTCATCGTCACGCTCGAAAAGCGAGAGCGCGACCGGACCGGGATTTCCTCGCTCAAGGTCCGGTACAACAAAAATTTCGGGTATTTCATCGAGGTTACGAAGGCCAACCTGGGCCAGGTGCCGCCTGATTACTTCCGCAAGCAGACGCTCGTCGGCTCGGAGCGGTTCCTGACGCCCGAACTTAAGGAATACGAGGAGAAGGTCCTCCATGCCGAAGAGCGGATCGGCGAGCTCGAATTCAAGCTGTTCGGCGAGCTCCGGGAAACCGTGGCCCGGGAAACGCCCCGCCTGCTTTCGATCGCCTCCGCCGTGGCCCAGCTGGACGTGTTAGCCGGCCTGGCGGAACTGGCCGCGCGCCGGGCGTACGTCCGGCCCGAGGTCGACGACGGAGACGTCCTCGAAATCCGCGAGGGCCGCCATCCCGTCGTCGAGACGATGGGCCTCGAACCGTTCATCCCCAACGACACCCGGCTCGACCGCGGCGAGGATCAGATTCTCGTTATCACCGGTCCCAACATGGGCGGAAAATCGACGTATCTCCGCCAGACGGCCCTGATCGTCATCCTGGCCCAGATGGGGTCGTTCGTTCCGGCCAAGTCGGCCAGAATCGGCGTCGTCGACCGGATTTTCACCCGGATCGGGGCGATGGATTTTCTCACCGTCGGCCAATCCACCTTCATGGTCGAGATGATCGAGACCGCTTCGATCCTCCACAACGCCACGCCGCGGAGCCTCATTCTGCTCGATGAAATCGGGCGGGGGACCAGCACGTTCGACGGGCTGAGCCTGGCCTGGGCGGTGGCCGAATACTTACACGACCGAGAAGAGATCCGGGCCAAGACGTTGTTTGCGACCCATTACCACGAGCTGACCGAACTTCCCCTCACCCATCGCCGGATCAAGAACGCCCACGTTACGGTCAAGGAATGGAAGGACGAGATCGTCTTCCTCCGGAAAATCGCCCCCGGCCCCTCCGACCAGAGCTACGGCATCCACGTGGCCAAGCTCGCCGGCATTCCCGGACCGGTCATCGTCCGGGCGCGGGAGATCCTCTTCAACCTGGAGAAAGGAGAACTCGACGAGGCCGGCCGGCCTCGGATCGCGTTGTCGGAGACGGGGAATCCGGCCCCGGACCAGGGACTGCTCTTCACGGACGACCGCGAGCTTCAGGCCTTCAGGGAAATCCGCGACGTAATCTCGGACTGTGATCCCTCGCGGTTGACGCCGATCGAGGCCTTGAATCTATTGAACCGGATGGTCGAGAAAATCCGTCAGGTGTCTTCTCCCTCTTCCTCGTCTTCATCGGAATCGTAATCCTCTTCCTCGTCGTCATCGTCATCGTCGTCGAAATTCTTTTCGTCGAATTCCTTGTCGTCGTCGTACGGCGCGTCGCCGTCCTCTTCCTTCCGCTGCCGGATGCCGATTTCGAATTCGTCTTTGTCATCGTACCGGCGGAGCGTGTTGGCGACGGAGTCGCTGTAGACGAGTTCCAGGAAATCATCCTCGATCTGGCAGAAGACGGACATGGAATGACCGGTCTGAAGATTGCCGACGGTTTCGTGGATTTCGGCTTTCTTTTTGACCGCGTCCAGCGTTACCCAACTTGAGATTTCGACTTCTTCCATAATCCGCTCCGCATTGTGGAACAAATCCAAAATATCAATTTTTCATGGTTTGTCAAGTGGATTTGGGAGGCTTTTTTCGGTAAAAAAAAAGATGAAAAAGGGGCTTGACTTGACAAACGAAATTGGCGGATTTATCTAGTTATTTCGGAAGCCGGACAAACGGCGCCGAAAGGGAGATTCGAGATGCGATGGGAAAAACTGACGGTGATGTCGCAGGAAGCCGTGCAGGCCGCGGAGGCGAAAACGGCGGAGCTCGGCCATGCCGAGGTGACGCCGGAGCACCTCCTGGCGGTCTTTTTGACCCAGGACGAAAACATCGTCCGGGCGGTCCTGGCCAAGCTCGGTGCGCCCGAAGCGCGCCTCCGGGAGAACGTAGACGCGGCGCTGAAACGGAGGCCGAAGGCGCACGGCGGCGAGGTCCGGCTTTCGGAAGGGATGCAACGGGTGCTCAACCAGGCCGAAAAAGAAGCCGCCGCTCTCAAGGACGAATACGTCTCGACGGAGCATTTGTTTCTAGCGATGATCAAGGATCCAAAGAGCGAGGCCGGCCGGCTGCTGGCTGAAGCGGGGATCACGGAAGAAGCCGTCCTCCAGGCGCTGGCCGCCGTCCGGGGGACGCAACGGATCACCGACCCCGAACCGGAAAGCAAATACCAGGTCCTGTCCAAATACACGCGTGATTTCACGGCCCTGGCCCGCCAGGGCAAGCTCGATCCGGTGATCGGCCGGGAAGACGAGATCCGGCGGGTCATCCAGGTTCTTTCGCGCCGGACGAAAAACAATCCGGTCCTCATCGGCGAAGCGGGCGTCGGGAAAACCGCGGTCGTCGAAGGCCTGGCCCAGCGGATCGCCGACGGCGACGTCCCCGCCTCGATCAAAAACAAACGCCTCGTCGCCCTGGACGTCGGCGCCTTATTGGCCGGGACGAAGTTCCGCGGCGAGTTTGAAGACCGGCTCAAGGCCATCCTCAAGGAAATCAAGGAGTCCGAAGGGAACATCATCCTGTTCATCGACGAATTGCACACGATCGTCGGGGCCGGAGCGGCCGAGGGGGCGGTGGACGCCTCGAATCTGCTCAAACCGGCGCTGGCTCGCGGCGAACTTCATTGCGTCGGGGCGACCACGCTGGCCGAATACCGCAAGCACATCGAAAAAGACGCCGCCCTGGAGAGGCGGTTCCAGCCGGTGATGGTCGGGGAACCCACGGTTGAGGATACGATTTCGATCCTCCGCGGACTCAAGGAAAAATATGAAGTCCACCACGGCGTTCAAATCAAAGATGCGGCGCTCGTGGCCGCGGCGACCCTGTCGAACCGGTACATCACCACGCGGTTTCTCCCGGACAAGGCCATCGACCTCGTTGACGAAGCCGCCTCCCGGATCCGGATGGCCATCGATTCCATGCCGGAAGAGATCGACGAATTGGAGCGGCGCATCCGCCAGATCGAGGTCGAGCGACAGGCCCTGAAAAAAGAAAACGATCCCGCGGGAAGGGATAAGCTCCAAAAACTCGGCGCGGAGCTGGCCGGCCTCAACGAAAGGGCCGACGTCCTGAAGACCCAATGGAAGCGGGAAAAGGAACTGATCGATAAGATCAAGGCGTTGAAAGCCGAACAGGACCGGCTCCGCAACGAGGAGCAGGCGGCCGAACGGCGGGGCGACCTGGAACGGGTGGCCGAAATCCGGTACGGGAAAAAGATCGAGGCCGGAAAACAGCTCGAAAAATTGACCGCCGAGTTGGCCGGCGTCCAGAAAACGCGGAAAATGCTGAAGGAGGAAGTGGACGAGGAGGACGTGGCCGAGGTCGTTTCGAAATGGACCGGCATCCCGGTCGCCAAAATGCTCAAGAGCGATCTGGCCCGGTTGATCAAGATGGAGGAGGCCCTCCGCCGCCGCGTGATCGGACAGGACGAGGCGCTTCGGGCGGTTTCGGACACCATCCGCCGGGCCCGGGCCGGCATCCAGGACGCCTCCCGGCCGCTCGGCTCGTTCATTTTTCTTGGCCCGACCGGCGTCGGGAAAACGGAATTGGCGCGGGCGTTGGCCGAATTTCTCTTCGACACCGAAAAAGCCATGATCCGGCTCGACATGTCGGAATACATGGAAAAACATACGGTCGCCCGCTTGATCGGAGCCCCTCCCGGATACGTCGGCTACGAGGAAGGGGGACAGTTGACCGAGGCCGTCAAGCGGCGACCCTATGCCCTCGTCCTGCTTGACGAAATCGAAAAAGCCCATCCCGACGTCTTCAACGTACTTCTGCAGATCCTGGATGACGGCCGCCTGACCGACGGCCAGGGCCGGACGATCGATTTCAAGAACACGATCATCATCATGACCTCGAACCTGGGGAGCGCGCTCCTCAAGGACCGGACCCGGGATTGGGCGGCCGCGGAAGCCGAAGTCAAAACGCTTGTGGAGGGTCATTTTCGGCCGGAATTCATCAACCGGATCGACGAACTCATCGTCTTCAAACCGCTGTCCAAGGAGGTCATTTCCGGGATCGTCGACCTTCAGTTGGATCTTCTCCGGAAACGCCTGGCCGACCGCAAAATCGGGATCGAGGCGACGGCGAAAGCCAAAGCCCTGCTGGCCGACCTGGGGTATGATCCGGTCTACGGCGCCCGGCCGCTCAAACGGGTCATCCAGAAAGAGATTCAGAACCTGCTGGCCATGAAGATTCTGGCCGGCGAAATCAAGGACGGCGACACGGTGAAGATCGACGTCGACGGCAAGGGTGGATTTGTCTTCGCCGTTCCTGATTCCCAAGGGTCATGAAGGACCATCCTAGCTCCCAAGGGCCGCGTAGGACTGGAAAGTAAAATCGTAAGGAGGAATGACCGAGGTAACGGCCTCCGCTCCTCAGTGTCCGGTTCTTCACGGCTTTTTTCACTAGTCCGGCCTGACCCCGGAAACGAATCCCACTCCGCTGCGTCACCCTGACGAGAGTCCCACTCCGCTCCGGGAATCCGTTTCCGGGGCAACGGCCGGACCTCAAACAGAGTATGTCCCACCTAAGACGAGTCATCACAATGTCACTTCGGCCTTACCTCGATTATCCATTTTATTGAATTATTATGCTTTAGGCGGTGAAGAGGTGCGGGTTGACTGTAAAAGACCGATCTTGTTTCGGGGCTCCGGATAGCCTCTTCGCCGTTCAAACGGCGGCATTTCTGGATTCTTTTGTTGGCTTGACGGCAAAGAGGGGAGAGTGTCGGCGAAGGGCGGTGCGTTGACAATAAAAGGGAATACTGTTATCAAAAGAGACCGGATTATTTCGAAACGAGGTTTTTCCATGAAAAAAATAACAATGGCGGTTTTTCTGATCGCGGCGATGGCTTTCGCGCCCACGGCCTTCGGCAACGGCTTGAATTTAAACGGGTTGGGGACCCGGGCAGTGACGATGGGGGGTGCGTTCGTTGGCCTGGCTGACGATTTCAGCGCCCTTTATTGGAATCCGGCGGGCCTGGGTTTCATCGAAAAGCCGACCCTCGGCTTCAACCTTCTTGACGTGATGCCGTCCGCGTCCTACCGGTTTTCCCTCGTGGGGGGCGACCAGGTGGCGGCCGACTCGCCGACCAAGCATTATCTGGGCGGACTGGGCGGATGGATCCAGCCGATCGACGATCACCTGGTCGCCGGGATCGGAATTTTCACGCCGTCGGGGCTCGGGTCGGCCTGGAACCCGCAGGACATGGCCTCCCTTTCCGGCGGCAACAGGTCCATCGATTGGTCGAGCCGGATCGGCGTTTTCACGATCGCCCCCACGATCGCCTACAAGGTGAATGACTCCCTCTCGTTAGGAGCGCAACTGAACATTTCTTATGGCTTCTTTAACTTGAATACCTACGCCGGATATATCTATTTAAGTTCCGGAACCGTCATCGATCTCGGCCAGTACGAAGAAACCCTTTCCGGGTGGGGTTTCGGCGCTACTCTGGGGGTTCTGTACAAGCCGAGCGATAAAATCAGCCTCGGGCTTACGTATCGAACGGCCGCGACGATCAAATTTTCCGGCAAAGCGAACATCTTCATGTTCGAATACTTGGGATATTCCAAAGAGTCCGAAATCGAACGGCCTGTGACCTGGCCGTCCTGGCTGGCCGCGGGCGTGGCCGTCAAACCGACGGACCGTTTGACGATCACAGCCGACGTTCAATTTACGAACTGGAAAAAATTGGACGTCCTGGAGACGACGTATCAAGACCCGTTCTGGTCGCTGCTCATGACGGCGGCGGGAAACACCGAACGGGAGTTGTATTGGGAAAACAAGCTTCAGCTCCGGGTCGGCGCCGAATACGTCTTCTGTCGGGATTGGGCCGTCCGGGCGGGATTCTACAACGACCCATCTCCCGCGCCCGACCGGACGATGAACATTCTTCTGCCGAGCTTCGGATATTCGGGACTGACGCTCGGTTTCGGCCGGATGGCCGGGAACCTTCAAATCGACTTCGGCCTGGAATTGCTCCTCGGCAGGGAACGGACGATCGCGGCGACGGCGGCCAACGCCGCGGCCATGCCCGGCGTTTATGGGATGACGATCGTAGTCCCGCATTTTTCCGTGAGCCACCGGTTCTAAGCGAAATCGGGCGCGCGGGTCCGGCCTTTTTCCGTCCCCGTTTTGGGAGCCCGTTTGACTCGGGCGTTTCCGTATCTTTTTACGAAACTTTTACGAACAGGTGACAATCGCCGTTTTCGCCGGTTGTATGCTGACCTCGTCGACAATGATTCAGGAGGTCAACATGAATACATCGCGGAAACGGTTCTTCCCGGTCGTCCTGGCGGTCCTGCTTGCTTCGGTCGCCGTTCCGGCTCCGGCTCAGGACGGTAAAGCCGGAAGCGGCGTCACGGTTTCCTGGGAGGAGTTTCGAAAGCTCCTGGCCCTCGATAAGGACGAAATCAATCTCTCCTGGGAGGAGTTTCAGCAAATTCTCCGGCAGACGGGCTTTAAATACGTGCCGGCTTTTCAACTCAAGGAGGAGCGCGTCCTCCTGACGCGGGCTCAATTCCGGGAACTGCTGAATCAAATGAAGCCGCCGGCCGATCCGACCCTGCCTCCGCCGGCCGACTATCTTCTGACCCAGGCGGTTTACACGGGAAAAATTGCGGCCGGAAGCGTTCAAATTCACGCTTCGATGAGCCTCGAGGTGTTCGAGCGGCCGGCCCGGCAATATACGAAGGTTCCGCTGTTTCCTCTTCCCGTCGCCTTGAAGGAAGCGCTGGTGGACGGGGCCCGGGCCCTGATGATTCTCGAAAACGGCCGTCATACCCTGGCCGTCAGTCAAACGGGCAAGCATCGGGTCGAAATTGATTTTTCCTTGAAAATGCCCGCGGATCAAAGCCCGATCGTCGTTGCTTTTCCCATTCCCCAGACTGCGGTGACCCGTTTTGAAATCGATCTTCCCGGCTCGGGCCTCGCGGTCGACGTCGACGGCGCCCAGCAGCTCGAAATCATTCCCCGCGGAAACCTGACTCGCGTCGAGGCTTTCCTGACGCCTACCGAGAACATTCGCCTGAGTTGGAGGAAGAAGCCATCGGAAGCGAAAAGGGGGCCGGCTAAAATCTATGCCGATACCGTCAATCTCCTGACCGTCGAGGACGACGCCCTGCGGGTGGGAGCGGATATCACCCTGTCGATCCTCCAGAATACCGTCTCCTCCGTCACCGTCGGCGTTCCGGCGGGTTGGAGGGTTCTGGACGTGAAAGGAAGCGGAATCGAGGATTGGCGGGAGACGACGATCAGGGGGGCGGCGTATCTTGACATCCGCTTCGAGTCTCCCCGGGAGGGCCGTTTCTTTTTTTCCCTCTCCGCCGAGAAGCCGCTGGCCGGTCCCGCCGGGACCGTGGATTTCAGCGGATTTCCCGTCGTCGAGGCGGCCCGGGAAAAGGGATTCATCGGAATCCAGCTCAAGAGCGCCTCGGAAGTCACGCCGGCCGGAAACGAAGGCCTGGACCGGATCGACGTCTCCGAGCTTCCGGCGGAGCTCATCGACCGGTCGCCCAAACCTCTCCTTCTCGGATATAAATATCTCCGTCATCCCTTCGCCTTGAACCTGGAGGTCCAAAAGCACGAGGAGCTGCCGGTCATCAGCACGGTCGCCGATTCCGCGAGCGGCGTGACCTTGTTCACGGAGGACGGAAAGATCGTCCATCGCGTGATCTACAGCATTCGGAACACCTCCAAGCAGTTCCTGGAACTCGCCCTTCCCAAGTCGGCCCAGGTCTGGAGCGTTTTTGTGGGCGGCGAGCCGGTCAAACCCCGGTCGAACGGAAGCCGGATCCTCATCCCGCTCAACCGGTCCGTCCGCGGGGCCGACGGACTGGCCGCATTCGACGTGGAAGTGATCTATTTCGAAAAAGCGAAGAGCTTCACCGGCTTGGGCCGCGGAGGGAGCTCCTTCCCGGTCCCCGATATCATCATCAGCCAGATGCTCTGGAGCGTTTACTTGCCCGACGAATACAAAATCGTCGGTTTCGGCGGGACCGTGGAAAAGGAAAAAACGGCCTCCGGTCTCCGGCTCATCCTAAACGGAAAGGGCGAGACCAGGAGCGCTCTCGCGCCGGCGCCGGAAGCGCCCGGCGTCGACAAGGATCAAAAAGAAGATATTCGCCGGAGGGAAGCCGGCCGCCTGAAAAGCCAGTTCAGCGCCGGCCTGGCCCTATCGGAAGCGCAGATTGCGCAGCAGATGGAAAATGAAGAAGGGTTCAGCCGCCGGATCGGCGACGTTCAAAACGCGCCCAATTTGTCCGGAGGAGGACTCCTTTCGATCCGGATCCTCATCCCGGCTTCGGGGCAATTGTTCCGTTTTGCCAAATCGCTGGTGAACGAGGAGCCGATGAACCTGGATTTCCGGTATATCTCGGACGGGACGTTCGTCCTCTTGAAAATCGTCGCCCTTCTGGTCCTCCTCGCCGTCTTGGTTCTGTTTCGGCGGAAACTCCGCCGCGCGTTTCGCGGACTCGGAGCAAAAATCAGCGGCTTGAAACCGAAAGAGAATCGGATTCAGGGAACGAATCCTCCGGATTCCCCGGTTTCCTGACGGCTTCTCGGATCGGGACGCGGGGGCGGCTCGAAGCCGCCCCCGCCTTTCTATTTCCGTCGCCTTGACACTTCTCCACGGCAAGCGATATAGTCATTTGCCAATCGGCAACAGAAATTTTATCGTTACGGGAGAATAGGTTGATGGCAAAAAACAGCAAAGGGGCAAAGTTGCCGGGCGTCGAGGCGTCCCACGGATGAAGGGCCTGCCGGCGGCCTTGCTGCCGCTGATCGGCTGGGACCAGACGCTTTTCAAATTCATCAACTCCCATCATTCGGCGGCCTTTGATCCGGTCTTTTGGAGCCTGAGCGCGTTCGGCAGTTATTGGGGGATCGTCCCCGCGTTTTTTGTCTTCATTCTGCTCAAGGCGAAGAAAAACCGGATAGGAGTGATTCTTGCCGCGTCGGCTGTGGCCCTGACCGCGGGCGGATTATTGATTCCCGAGATCAAGGAGGCGCTGAATCACCCCCGTCCGTCGATTTATTTCAAGGCGCCGGAGGCCGGCGTGCAGCTGGCCGATATGTCGCGGTCGTTTGCGGTCCATACGGTTGGTCCCCGCCTCCCCGACGCTTCCTTCCCATCGGGACACAGCTGGACGGCGTTCGCCGTCGCGACGCTCATGACGCTATTCTTCGGGCGGAAATACGCGTGGGCATTTTTTGGGGCGGCGGCGATCGGCTATTCCCGGATTTACGCGGGGGCCCACTTCCCCCTGGATGTCCTCGGCGGGGCGCTTTGTGGAACGCTGCTGGCGTTTCTCGTCTGGCGGGTGACGGCCTGGATTACGCCGGGACGAGCTCGCCCGCAGGGCTAGACGAGTAACCTGCGGACGTTAAATAAAGCGGATTTCCCTGGGAAGAGGGGGAATGGCTAGGGACGGAATTGAACCGCCGACGCAAGGATTTTCAGTCCTTCGCTCTACCGACTGAGCTACCTAGCCATTGCAGGGGTGTCGTCGGAAGCGGGCCTCAGTATATTTTTTTGAGCCCTTGTTGTCAATAAGCCTGGGCATGGCGGGGGAAACGGTCCTTTGGTAGAATAATGCGCGAGTCATAAGCCGATGAAAATCGCCGCCCTGCTGCCTCACGTCCAGGTGTTCGGAGGCGTCCGCCGGTACATCGAACTCGGGAACGAGTTCGTCCGGAAAGGGCACGCCTTCACCCTGTTTCACCCGGCCGGGACCCGGCCGGACTGGCTCGAATTCCTGGGCGAAACGCGCTCTTTTTCCGCCCTGGACGCGGAATCCTTCGACGTTGCGATGTGCGGCGAGTATTCGATCCTTGCGCATTTCGACCGGGTCCGGGCCAAGGACAAGTATTTTTATTTCGTTCTCATAGGCCACAAAATGGAACGGGAAGTCGCTCGGCGGCCGTATCGCTTTCTCGGCAGTTCCGAGGCGGTTTGCCTCCGCTTGGAGCGGAAATACGGCCTGAAGGTGACTCGAGCTCCCGGCGGAGTCAACCCGGCGATCTTTCACCCGCTGGAACATCCCGAACCAAGGGAGACGTTCAACATCCTCTGTTTCGGGCGGATTTACAAACGTTGCAAAGGCGTCCCTATCGTCATCAGGGCGGTGGACGGCCTCGCCCGGCGGCATCCGAACCTGAAACTCATCTTTTTCGACACCCTGGTCGGTGAGGATCGCCGGGACCCCCGGCCCCTGATCAACACCCGGGTTCCCCACGAGTTTCACTTGAATTTACCCCAGGATAAGATGGCCTGGCTCTTCGGGCAGGCGGATGTCTTCGCGATGGCCGAAAAGCGGGCCGGCTGGGCCAACACCGCGGCCGAGGCGATGGCCTGCGGAGTTCCGGTTGTCTGTACTCCCAACGGAAGCCGTGATTTCGCTGAAAACGGCCGGACGGCCCTCGTCGCCCCTTTTCCCTTGGCCGGGCTCATTCGTCGCCGCCTGGAGCGCCTGATTCTCGACGCCACGCTCCGCCGCCGCCTGGCTGAAGCCGGCGCCGCCCGGATCCGGGATTTTACCTGGTCCCGCCTGGCCGACCGGCTTTTAGAAACGTTTTCCGCCAATCGCGAAAATTGAATCAACAGGGCGAATATGGTATTCTGGCGCTCTCGTTCTCTCCATGACCAAGACGAAATCGAAACACCGGTTGGCGCTTGTCGGGACCGGCTCTCTCCGTGGCCAGGAAATCAAGAACATTCTTGCCCAAAAGAAGTTCCCGGCCTTTGAAATCGAGCTTTTCGACCCCGAAGTCCAGGAAGATTACAGTAAGCTGACCCAATTTAAAAAGGAGCCGATGGTCGTCCACAGTTTGGCGCCGGCGGCCCTCGAGGGAAAAGATCTCGTCTTTCTCGCTTCCGACGCGGAAACCTCCGAGGCGATGGGCAAACTGGCTCTGGCGGGCCGGTTCAAGGCCATCGACCTCAGCGAAACATTCAACGACCGGGAAAACGTGCCCCTGATCGTCTCCGGGGTCAACGACGACACGCTGAAAACCTCGATTCCGCCGTTGCTGGCCAATCCGCACGCCGTGACGATCATCTTGTCCGGCTTGTTTCACCGGATCGTTCCCAAGTTCGGCCTCAAACGGGCCGTGTCCTTCGTCCTCCGGCCGGTTTCGGCCTTTGATGACGCGGGCATTCAGGAATTGGCCAGCCAGAGCGTCGCACTGCTGAACAGCTCTATTCCCAAGACGAAGGTCTTCAAGGAACAGATCGCCTTCAATATCCTGTCCCATACCGACCCGTTGGACGGGGACGGCTTCACTTCTCTGGAGCGGCGGCTCGTCACCGAAATCCGGCGGGTCCTCGGGCGGCCGGAATTTCCCCTGGTTCTTTCCATTATCCAGGTCCCCGTTTTTCACACGTATTCGGTGATGACCTACTTCGAACTGAAAGATGAAGCGGACATCGCGGAAATCGAAGCCCTGCTCAAATCCGCACCGTTCAAGATGACTCCGTTTCGGACGTCCTGTGAGGCTACGCCGCTTAAAGTCTCCGGCAAAGACGAAATCTTCGTTGGGCAGATCAAACGGGAACCCGACAACCCCAAGGCGTTTTGGATCTGGCTGGTCGCCGACAACCTGACGCGCGGGGCGGCCTTGAATGCCTTCGAATTGGCCCGGAAAATCTTGGGGGTCGAAACCCGCTAGGGCGGGACGCGATGTTCGAACTCCTCAAGCTCACCCTCCGGGAAAAGAAATGGGTGACCCTGGCCCTGCTTTCCACCTTCGGCGTCGCCCTCTTCACCGCGATCATGATGAACCTCGTCCAGCCGGTCATCGATGAGATGTTCAAGGCCAATCCGGCGGCGGTTTCCGTATCCGCCGCGCCGGCGTCCGGGGCGGCGGCGGCCGAGACCAAGGTCCGCGTGCTGGACCTTCTCTGGAAACTCCTGCGCATCGATCGCGCCGGCATCAAAAAGGCGTTGCCCCTGGTTTTGATCATCGTCATTTTCGGCAAAGGGCTCTTCACGTTTTTCTCCTCGTTTTTCATGAAAGCAGTGGGCAACAAAGTCGTCAAGAAAATGCGCGACGACCTCTACGCCCATATCCTCAGCCAATCGTCCGGATTTTTCGACAGGGCGACGACCGGCGACCTCATGTCGCGCCTGACGAACGATGTCGACCGAATCCAGCAGGCCGTCGGGACGGCCATGAGCGACATATTCGAGGAGAGCTTCGTCCTGATCGGCCTCCTGCTGACCTTGTTTCTCAATGACTGGAAAATGGCCCTGGTGGCCTTCGTCATCGCGCCGCTGGCCGTTATCCCGATGGCCGCCTTCAGCCGCCAGCTCAAGAAACAGGGACGAAAAAGCCAGCTCAAGATGTCCGATATCTATAACCTGATCCACGAAACCGTCACCGGAAACCGGATCGTCAAGGCCTTCACGATGGAGGGTTTTGAGCTCCGCAAGTTCCTCAAGGCGTCCTGGCGGTATTACCGCATCAACCTGAAGCTGGCCTGGGTGTCGTCCCTGTCCTCGCCGTTCATGGAATTCATCGGGGGTGTGGTGGGGGCCTTCATCCTGGTCGTGGGGGCCGACCGGATCGCTAAAAACCAGATCAGCCCGGGCGATTTCGGTGTTTTCGTCTCGACCATTTTTTACATGTTCACCCCGATCAAGCGGCTGAGCCGGGCCAACAACGTCGTCCAACAGGCCGTGGCCTGTTACGACCGCGTCCAGGAAGTCCTCAACATGCCCCAGGAAATCGAGGACCGGCCGGACGCCTACCCGATGCCGGCGATTCAGGGACGGGTCCGGTTCGACCGCGTCGGCTTCGCCTATCTGGCCGACCGTCCGGTGTTGTTTGACGTCGATTTCGAAACCAAGCCGCGCGAAACCGTCGCCCTGGTCGGCCTGAGCGGGGCGGGGAAGACGACGATCGTCAACCTCATCGGTCGTTTTTACGAGGCCACGTCCGGGACGATCACGATCGACGGGAACAATATCCGCGACGTCACGGTGGCCTCCCTCCGGTCCCAGATCGGGCTGGTGACCCAGGAGATCGTCCTGTTCAACGACACGGTCCGGGCCAACATCGCCTACGGCCTGGACGACGTCCCCTTGGAAAGGATCGTCGAATCGGCCAAGGCGGCCGAGTGCCACGAGTTCATCACGGAGCTTCCCCAGGGCTACGACACGGTGATCGGCGAGCGCGGGGGAATTTTGTCCGTCGGCCAGCGCCAGCGGCTGGCCCTGGCCCGGGCGTTGCTCAAGGACCCGCCGATTCTGATCCTGGACGAGGCGACCTCGGCCCTGGATTCCGAATCCGAGCGCTTGATCCAGCAGGCGCTGACCCGTATCATGAAAAACCGGACGACCTTCGTCGTCGCCCACCGGATGTCCACGATCCGGAACGCCGACACCATCCTGGTCATCGACGGCGGGCGGATCGTCGAATCCGGGTCCCACGACGAGCTTGTCCGCAAGCCCCGCGGCATCTACCGGAAACTTCACGATCTTCAGTTCCCAGAAGAGGAGGAAAACGGACGATGATTCAAAGCATGACCGGGTTCGCCGAGAATAGCTTTTCGGCGAAGACCTTGCGCGTCAAAATCAGCTTGAAAAGTCTGAACCACCGCTTTTTCGACTGGTCCTATAAAGGCGCCCCGCTCGGGGAAATCGAAAACCGGCTCCGGGCGGTCTGCCAGGAAAAAATCCACCGCGGCCGGGTCGAGGCGACGATCGACATGGTCTTCCCCGACCCCGGGAGTTGGGACGTCGTCATTAACGAGGGCCTGCTCGAAAAAATTCTCGCGGCCTACGGCCGGGTCGCCGCCCGGTCGGGGAAAGACCTCGCCTTCGGCCTGGACAACATGTTCCGGATTCCCCAGCTGATCGAGCTCCGGAGGAAGGATTTCACGCCGGCCGAGGCCGAATTGATCATCGCCGGATTCAAAAAGACCCTGGACGAACTCATCAAATCCCGCCGGGCCGAAGGACGGAAAATCAATCTCGCCCTGCAGGTGCATCTGCGAAACGTCAGTGCGTCGGTCGGCCGGGTGGGAGCTCTGATCAAGAAGCAGCCCCGGGCGCTGCGTAAAAAACTTCAAGTCCGCCTGGCCGAAGCCAACGGCGCGGGCTCGAATTCCAAAGAGCGGATGGCCGAGGAGGTGGCGTATCTTTCCCAGCGATACGACGTCGCCGAGGAAATCGCCCGTCTCAAGCACCATTTGGACGCGACCCGCGATCTTCTGGCCGCCAAAAACGCCGAACCGGCCGGAAAAATGCTCGATTTTCTAGCCCAGGAATTCACCCGGGAGGCGAACACCCTGAATTCCAAGTCCCAGGAGATCGGCGTAACCCGCGAAGGATTGATCATCAAGGGCGAAGTGGAAAGCATTCGCCAGCAGGTTCAAAATATCGAATGAGGAGGCGGCCGTGTTGTTTGTCCTGACGGGACCTTCGGGTTGCGGAAAGTCGACGATCCTCAACCATCTCTTGAAGGATTTGCGGAACATCCAGTTTTCGGTGTCGCACACGACCCGCCCCCGCCGCCCTTCGGAAGTGGACGGCCGGGAGTATCATTTTGTCTCGAAGGCGGAATTCAAGCGGATGGTTGCCCGGAACATGTTCCTGGAATGGGCCGAGGTCCACGGCAATCTCTACGGCACTTCGAAAAAAGAGGTTGCGGCCAAAACGAGGGACGGCGACCTGATTCTCGACGTTGACGTCCAGGGGGCGCGATCGATCCGGAAGTGCCGGAAGGACGCGATTTTCGTCTTTGTCCTGCCGCCCCGGGCTGCGGATTTGCGGAAGCGGCTGATCGACCGGGGAGAGGACGATCCCGCGGCCATCCGCCGCCGGCTGGACAACGCCAAGCGGGAGATCCGCGAGGCGCCGTCGTTCGATTACGCGATCATCAACGACCGGTTGAACCGGGCCATCCTCGAATTCGAGGCGATCGTCCTTGCGGCCCGGTGCCGGACGGACGTCCAGGATCAGACGATCCGATCGATCCTGAGGTCGTTTTCCTCCCCGAAAAGGTGAAGTCCCATGGCTAAAATCTCGTTGGGCGTCACGTCCTCCGTCAGCATCTACAAGGCCTGCGAAATCCTGCGCGAGTTCCAGAAGGAAGGCCATGAGGTGCAGGTCATCGAAACAAAGAACGCGACGGCGCTGATTCCTCCAGCCCTGTTCAATGCTCTGTCCGGGCGCCGGACGATCGTCGAATTGTTTGACGACCAGAACGCCTGGTCCGTTGCCCACGTCGCCCTGGCCAAGGAGATCGGCCTTTTCGTCGTCGCCCCGGCCACCGCCAATATCCTGGCCAAGTTCGCCCAGGGCCTGGCTGACGATTTCCTGTCCACCTTTTATCTGGCCGTCCAGGCGCCGATTCTCATCGCTCCGGCGATGAACGAGGCCATGTGGATCCATCCTCAGACGCAGGACAATGTCCGGCGTCTCCGGGAACGCGGCGTCGAATTTGTCGACCCCGCGGGCGGTTATCTGGCTTGCGGCGACGAAGGGATGGGCCGCCTGGCCGACCCGAATCTGATCGTCGCCCGGGGGTTGGAACTCCTCTGTCGCGGCTCGAGCCTTCAAGGCAAAAAAGTCCTGGTCACGGCCGGTCCGACCCGCGAAGCGATGGACCCCGTTCGCTACCTGAGCAACCGGTCTTCGGGGAAAATGGGTTTTGAGATCGCCCGGGAAGCCCGACGGCGCGGGGCCGAGGTCGTCCTGGTCACCGGACCCGTCACGATCGCTCCGCCTCCGGGGATTGAAGTCGTCCGGGTTGTTTCCGCCGCCGAGATGAAAGCGGCCGTCGACAAGCGGTTTTCCAAGGCCGACGTCACGGTCATGGCCGCGGCCGTCGCCGATTTCACCTTTGCCGCGCCGGCCGTCCGGAAAATCAAGAAAGAAGGCTTAAAAACCAGCCTGGATATCGTTCGCACCCCCGACATCCTCAAGGGGTTGGGCGAACGGAAGCGTCCCGGTCAAACCCTCGTCGGATTCGCGGCGGAAACGAACGCCGCCGCCGCGGCCGCGCGCAAAAAAATCCGGGAGAAAAACCTCGACTTGATCGTCGCCAACGATGTCTCCCGGGAAGGGATCGGTTTCGACGCCGACGCCAACCAGGCCGTTCTGACCGACCGCCGGGGCCGGTCCCGGAAAACGGACGTACTGAGCAAACGGGCGTTGGCCGCCGTGATCTGGGACGCCGTCGAGGGACTTCGTGGACAAAAAAAGTAAGCCGTTTTCAGACCTGGCCGACCGAATCCGGTTCTTTGAGGAAATCGGGGCCGGATTTGTTTTCAAATCAGAGGCGCCCCGTCGCGCCGCCCGGCCCGAAGGACCGCGCATGGCGGACGTCCGCTCCGATTATGGGACGAACGTTCCCGGATCCGGGCCGTCCGGTCCCGCCGGAGAATCGGGTTTGGACCTGCCCCGTTCCGCCCGGACTCTGGAGGACATCGCCGCCGAGGTCCGGACCTGCCGGAAATGCGGATTGGCTGCCGGCCGCACCCTGGCGGTCCCCGGGGAAGGCAACCCGAAATCGCCCCTCCTCTTTGTCGGGGAAGGGCCGGGCCATGATGAAGACGTCCAGGGCCGCCCGTTTGTCGGCCGGGCCGGCCAGCTTCTGACGAAGATCATCCAGGCTATGGGATATGACCGGTCCGAGGTCTTCATCGCCAACGTCGTCAAATGCCGCCCTCCCGAAAACCGCGTCCCGCACCGGGAGGAGGCCGAGACCTGCGCCCCCTTTTTGCTCGAACAGATCTCCGTCCTCCGTCCCCGGGTCATCGTGACCCTGGGGAAGACGGCCGTCGATTTTTTCCTGCCGGACGTCAAGGCCATGGGCATGATCCGGGGGAATTTTCAGGAGTGGCACGGCCTACCGATCATGCCCACCTTCCATCCCTCCTATTTGATCCGGAATGAGGGAAACAAGGAGATCAAAAGGATGGTCTGGAATGACATGCAGAAGGTGATGGCCTTCCTTCGCGGAGATTGACCCTGTTCGTCGATGTCGCGTTTCCGCGGCCCCTTCTTCGGAACTATACGTATGCCGTTCCGGACGACCTGTCCGGCCGGGTGCAGCCCGGCGTCCGGGTGAAGGCCTCGCTCGGCCGGCAAACCGCGGCCGGCGTCGTCGTCCGGGTCCACGACGAACCGCCGGACGAGAGAACGGCCGTCAAGGACATCGCCTCGGTCCTGGACGCGTCTCCCATCCTGCCGCCTTCGATCCTCGAGTTCACCCGGAAACTCGCCGAATACCAAGCCTCAAGCTGGGGCGCGCTGCTCGGCCTGGCCCTTCCGCCGCCGCCCGCGCCTCCGCTCAAGCGGCGAACTTCCCGCAACGAACCGGAGGCCGCGGAACAACTGGAGCTCGACCTGGAGACGACTTCGGCCGTCGCCTCGGCTGCAGCCGAAATCGGCCGTAAAATCGGAGCAGGCGAACACGCCGAATTCCTAGTCTGGGGAGGTCGGGGCGCCCGCCGGGCGATGATCACTGAGGCCTCCCGTCAAGCCCTCGACCATTCCCGCAATGTCCTCGTCCTTCTCCCCGATATCGCTCGGACCGGGGACCTTCGTTTTCATCTTCAGGCCGCCTTGGGGACGGCCCCCGCGCTTCTTCATGGACGGATGACTCCGCGATCCCAAGCAGCGGAATGGGACAGGGTGAGCCGGGGTGAAGCCCGGATCATTCTTGGGTCCCGCTCGGCGTTATTCAAGCCGTGGCCCGGAATCGGGTTGATCATCGTCGAGGACGAATCGGATGAATCGCATTTTCAAGCGGATTCTCCCTCCTATGATGTCCGGCGCGGGGCGTTGTTTCGGGCGGAGGAGGAAAACGCCGTCGTCGTGTACGTCGCGGGCGCGCCGACCGTGGGGTCGTATGCCCGGGCCCGGGCGGACGGATCGCTACGGATTCTCGGCGGGGAGGACCCCGCGCCCCTCGTTCGCGTATCCGATGAAGCGGCCGAAAAAGACGTTTTGACCCGGGCGATGCGGGAGGGGATCGCGGGGTGCTTGGCCGCCGGCGGCCGGACGGTCGTTTTCCTCAACCGGCGCGGATACGCGTCGCTTCTTTTTTGTCCCCGTTGCGGGTTCATCCCGCGTTGCGGCAAATGCGGGTCGGTTTTGCCCTATCATAAAAAGAACGACCGGCTGGTCTGTCACGCCTGCGGAACGGAAGAAAAACGGCCGAGCGCCTGTCCTTCCTGCGGGCACCGCGTCCTGGAGCCCCGGGGCGGGGGAGTGGAGGCGCTCGAGGAGGAACTGAAAACCGTTTTTCCCGGGGCCCGCCTCGCCGTTTTCGACCGGGACCGGGCCGGTCGGGCCGCCGACCGGGTCAAAATCCTCGGGGCGTACGGCCGCGGACGAGTGGATATTCTGATCGGGACGCAGCTGCTGGTTCGACAGGCGGATCTTCCGCCGGCGGATTTCGTCGGGATTTTTCATCCCGAGGCCGGGTTGGCCTTCCCCGATTTTCTTGCGCCGGAGCGGACCTTTCAATTGCTGATCCGGATGATCCGTTTTACCCGTCCCGGCAGTAAGCGGCGCGGGGTCGTCATCCAAACGGGGTTTCCGGATCACTACGGTATCCGGGCCGCTTCCCGAGCGGATTTCGAGGCGTTTTTCTCCGAGGAGATCGAACTGCGTCGCCTTCTCGGGCAGCCCCCATATACGGCCAAGGCGGAGGTCGTCTTGAACGGACGGGACGTCCGTCTGCTCGGGCGGAAATCCCGGATCCTGGCCGAGCGTTGGAGGAAATTCGGGCCGAAGGTCGAAGTCCTCGGTCCTTCCTTCGCTTCGGAAGCGGGAAGGCCGGGGATCAAGCGGGTTCAGCTGGAATTGCGCGCGGAATCGGCCGCCGCGATTACCGGATTATTGACGGCCGGTCTTCGGGATGTCGGACTGCCCGCCACGGTCGTTCGACACGACGGATTTATTCGCTGAACAAAATCGTTACGGTAACCGTCTTAGCGATGATTTGGGGGGACGATGTTTCAAGCTGGCCCATGATGGTCGCTGTCGTGTCCGCCTCGATTTCAAATTTCGTCGGCCCGGTGTACGTGACGGAGGCGATTCCGTTCCAGTCGGTCGTGACGGCCGCCCGCTGGGAGAAATTGGGGAATTCTCCGGGGCCGGCGGTAATCGTGAAAAAGACGGTCCGGTTGAACGCGGCTTCGCCGTTTTCGGTGACGACGGCTCGGATGACCGAGGTCGGCCGCGCCGTCCCCGCCATGATGATATTGGGGTCGGCGACGAGCGTGAACGTCAAGGCGAAGGTCGAAGGGCCCACCGGAGAGGGCCCCGGAGTCGCCGTCCGCTGGCAACCCGCGGCCAGGGCGGCGAGGAGGATCAACCCGGTGATTTTCGAAACACGGAATCGGGGCATGATGGTCCTCCTCGTCAATTCGCGTAATTCGCAAACGTGACCGATATGAATCCGGTCGCCTTGACCTCCGCGCCCGTGAGGTCGTGGCCGTAGAAGTCGACTTGAGCCGTGGCCGTGAAGGCTTCCGCCCGGCTCCCCGACTGGAGAATGTCGATGAGAGGCGATTCCTGTTTGGCCGATTCCCGGACGATGATGAAGCCGACCGTGGCCGTGCTTCCCACCTTGACGAGCGTGTTCAAATCCCCTTCGAAGGGATAAGGGACGTCCACGCCCGGAGTATTATGTCCGTCCGCCCGGTAGAACGTGACCGTATAACCCGTCAATTGAACATCAGCGTAAGGAGAAACCCCCGTGATCGGATCGGGATCGAGCATTTGGGCGGTCAGGGACGCGGTGGCGACGTCGGCGATGATCGAAGTCACTCCCGTCGTCGAGTTTTCATAGAGCACATCCGATTGGACGTAATCCGCGGCTTTCCCTGTCGCGTCTATTCCTCTCAGACTGAGGATGATAAGCTGGCTCATGGACAGGGTCTCGTTTTCCAGCGGGTTGCAAGCGGCCAGGGCGAAGGCGAGACCCGATAAAACAAGGACCCGGATTGTCCGCGTAAAAAATGGAGAATGTCGCATCGTCGGCCTCCTATTTCTGGATCCTCGGGGTGATGAAGATCAGAAGCTCCCGGTTCGTCCGGTTCTTGGCCAGATTCTTGAATAGATTCCCGAGGATGGGAATCTGGTGAAGGAGGGGGACCCTTTCCTTCGTGATCGAATCTTCCACCCGGTAGATGCCGCCGATCACCGTCGTTCCTCCGTCGGGAACCATGACCGTCGTTTTGGCGCTCTGGGTCGTGATCGGAGGAATCCCGTTGACCAGGTTGCCGAAATCGGCCGCGTTGTTCTGGATGTCGATGGTCATGATGATGGTCCCTTCGGCCGTGATCTGGGGCGTGGCCCGGAGTTCCAGGCCGGCGTTGACGTATTGAGTGGTCACGGTGAAGTTGGCCGTTGTTTGAACGGGGATTTGGCGGCCTTGGTTGATGTAGGCTTCCTTGTTGTTCTGGGCGGTCACGCGCTGGCTCGAAATGATTTTGCCGCTGCCTTCCGTCTCCAGGGCGGAGATGGCCATGTCCACGCGGAACGTGTCCAGAACATTGGCCAGGGAAAAACCGACGGCGGTGGAGAACGACGCCGCCGGCAAATTGACCGCGTACCCACCGAGCGGTCCGCCGACGCCCTTGGTGACGGTTCCCTTGGGGATCAAGGCCCCGTCGGACAAGATCTTGTTCGGGAATTGAAGCGAGGTCTGGTTTCCATAGAACGGATCGGCCATCGCCCGGTAGCCCCATTGAATGCCCAAGTTGCGGACGAACGAGGAAGTCGCTTCGACAATCCGCGTCTCGATCGTGACCTGGGGGGTGGCCGCGTCCAGGGTGACGATGATCTGGTCGATGACGTCGATTTTTTCCTGGACGTCGGAGACGATCAGGGCGTTCGTCCGGGAATCGATGACGATGTCGCCCCGCTGCGACTTCTTGCTCTTGATGATCTCGAAAACCTCCCGGGCCGTGGCGTAGGAGAGGTTGTAGGTTTTGGTTATGATCGGGCCGGAAGCTTCCCTCGCGTTCATGAGGGTCAACTGAGCCTTTTCCTCCTCGGCCAGCACGTTGAGGGGCGCGATCCGGAGAACGTTGCCTTCGAGTATCCGCCCGAGCTTGTTGTTTTTCAGGATCATATCGAGAAATTGATCCCAGGGGACGTCTTCGAAGGCGACCGTCACCCGGCCCCGGACATCCTGGTCGATGATGACGTTCAGGCCGACCCGCCCACCCAGCCAGAGAATGACGTCGCGAAGGTCGGCGTCCTTGAACTTCGGGCTGATCAGTTCGCCGCTGTATTTTTCCGCCGGATCATGGATGGTCCGGGAGGCGGCTTTTTCCACTTGCGGGGGGATATCCTCGGCCTGCTCTTCCCGGCTTTCGGCCCGAACATCCTCTTTTTTCGCGGGTTCGGGAGGGGCGACGACCGTTACCGGGATCTCCCGCTCGACCGGTTTGACTTCGGCTTTTATTTCCGCTCTGACCACAGGCGGAGTGATGACAGTCGCGGGGGCTTCGGCTTTAGCTTCGATTTTCACCGGGGGCGGAGGACTGTTTTTCACCGGGATGATTGTTACCGTCGGCGGGGCGGACACGGTTTTCGCCGAAGCGTCGGCCGGTTTGAACGTTCCGGTCGAGGCCACGGGAACCGGCGGAGCCGGAACGGCGACAACCGCATCCGCGAAAACGACGTTCAACCCGTTGGCCGCGCCGGCGAGGGCGAACATTCGGGGTTCCCTCAATTCAAACACGATCCTCGCGATCGAGTAAGGATCGCCGTCCTTGAATTGGCCGGTTCTGACTTTTTCGACGCCGTGGCGGCCGACGGAAACGACCGCGGGCGCCTGCCCCAGGACGGCGTCGAAGACGTCGACGACGAGGCGGAGCGGATTATCGAGGGCGAACGTGTTGACGATCGCCTTGCGGCCCAGGCGGGCGCTGAAATCAAACCGGTCGCCCTTGTCCGCGTCCGTCGAAATCGCGAGGGATTGGGCGGAGCGTGCGGTGCGGTCGAGTTCCGCTTTTGTCTCGGGCGCGATGAGGTAATCTCCGCCGCCATGTTGGATTTTGATCAATTCAATGACCGTTTTCGTTCCCTCGGTCCAATAGCGGAACGGCACCCGTTCCGCCAGCGTCAAGGCGAGCGAAGTCCAGCCGTTGGCGGCCGGAAGAAGCCGGACCGCCAAGACGAGCGGGGGTTCGTCGGCGGGAATCAGCGGGGCCGCCGCGAAAACCGCGGTTTTCGCGAGATCGGCCGTGAGTACAACCTCGTTTCCCGCCGCGTACGCGGGAGAAATCCCCTCCCTGAGGGCGACGCCGTCCAGGACCACCCGCGCGTTGACCCGGGTCGGCAGAATCGTCAACTGGACCGACGCGGGAGAGGATCCCGTCTGGGAGAACCCGGCGACCGCAATCGCGAGTCCGACGAAAAGGGTTGTGAGCCGGATGTTGGTCTTAGTCATGAGCTGGCTCCTCAGGCGTGATCTCTTTTACGATATCTTTGGGCTTTGAAAGCGGGATTCCTTTGTCGCTGGTTTTGCGGAATGTGACCTGTTCGGCTTCGATGGATAAAACGTAGCCGTCGGCGAGTTTCTGACCCTGGCGAAGGGTCAGTGGAAATCCGTCCGCGAACGCGACGACGGCTTCGAAGTGGCCCTGGGCCTTGACGATTCCCATCAAGGCGATATCGTCGATATCCATGTCGGTTAGGCCGGTTACGACCTTCTTACCCCGCAGTTGTTCTCCGCCGAACAGGTCCTTGAACGGGTCCCGGCGGCCTTCGGCGTCGTAGGAAAAGATGGGCGGTGTGGTTCTCTTTTCCGGGGCCGGCGGCGGGGTCTCCTGGGATGCCGGGAGCAAGGGGAGAACGAGGCCGAAAACCAGCCCGCCCAACAGAGGGAATCGGTTAGATTTCATTGCGTTCCTTCGTCGACGCTTGCGGCCTTTTCGGCGCGGCCTTTTTGATCAAGGTTTGTTCCAGGAAGAAATAGGATTTGAGCGTGAACGAAGCGGTGATCGTGTTCCCCGCCCGCTGATCGGCCAGAGCTTTGATGGCGAAATCGTCGATGTTGAAAATCCTCGGGAAATGGAGGATGCGGTCGAAAAACTGGGCGAGGCTATGGAAGGTCCCGTTGACGATGATCGGGATGGGCCATTCCGTGTAAAAATCCCGGGTGGTTTCCCGATCCTCGGCGAACCGGACGAGGTCGAGCTGCTGGTCGAAGGCCATCTGCTGGATGTTGCGGAGGATGTCGCTCGTTTCCTTTTTCTGCGGGATGATCGTTTCGAGCTCGGATAACGAGGTGGAGAGCGTGACCAACTCGGCCTCGATGGCGTCCAGCTGGTGCTTTTTGACCCGGAGAAGATCGACCTGCTGTTCCGCCTCAATGCGTTCGTTCCGGACGGATTTCAAGGCGGCCTGTTTCGGTTTGAAGTAGGCGAAATAGGACAGGCCGAGAACCATCGCTCCGAGCAGGATGTAGGTCGTCAGGGCCTTGTTTTTCATTTGGCCACCGGGCCTTTCGTCGCCGCCGGGGCGGGGAGCTGGGCTTTGAGGATGAATTCCTGGAAAACGTTGTTGCCGACGGTGATCTGGTTGGACGAGGAGATGGTAACGTCGGAAAACAGGCCCGATTTCTGCAGGGCTTTCGAGTATTCGGAGATCTGGATGTTGGAAAGTCCCCGGCCTTTGATTTCCAGCGCCTGGGCATTGTACGTGGCCTCCATGAGCCAGACCCATTCGGGAAGGTTGCGCGACAAGGCGTCGAGCACCTGAAGGGGAATGGCCTGCCGGCCCCGCAACTCCTCGATCAGCCCGATTTTGCTCTCCAGGAAAATTTTCTGCTGTTCCACGAGTTCCAGCTTCTGGAGAACGGGCGTCAGAACACGCTGCTGTTCCTGGGCTTCGGATAACAGGGCCCGCTCGGAGTCGAGGGATTTCTTTTGAAGAAAAGCCAGGGCGCCGAGGACGGCGATGACCAGGAAGATGATCAGGTTGACGACGTTGGACTTCTTGGCTTTTTCGGGCTTGCTTTCGACCGGACCGGCGACCGGAGCTCCGATGGGCGTCTTTTTGTCGCCGGCCTTGATGTCGGTTTTCAGGAGATTGACGCGGATCATCGGATCATTTCTCCCGTTTGCGCGTGGCCAACCCCACGGCTACGCCGAACAAAGGGGCCATCTCCTGATCATACATCGGATCCAGCTTTTTTTCACTATAGTGGACTTTGCGGAAGGAGTCGAACGGGACCGCCGCGACATGGAATTTTTGTTCGAAGGCCGCCGGCAGGTTGATCATCCCCGCCAGGCCGCCGCAAAGGTAGATTTGGTCGACCTTTTTCTCCCGGCGGTCTTCGGCCGTGAAAAAGGCGAGCGTTTTTTCGATTTCGTCAAGGAGCTCCTTCACGTTCATGTCCAGAAGGGACGTCGAATCCGCTTCGGAAATGCCGGCCGGAGGGACGCCCTTGAGGAGCGATTCCGCCTCCGGGTAGCCGATGTTCAGGTCCTTGCGGATCGCTTCAGTGATGTAGGAACCGCCGATGGACAGGTCGCGGAACAATTGCGGGACGCCGTGATCGATGACGACGATTGTCGTGACGTTGGCGCCCATTTCGACCAAGGCGACGGTTTTCTCAGCGAATTCCTCGGGATAATTGATTTCGAAGGCGTTGAAGAGGGCAAACGCGTCGACTTCGATCGCGACCAGGTTCTTTTTTGCCTGGTTGATGACGTTGGTGTAGGAGGACACCTTATCCTTCTTGACGGCGACGAGCAGGATTTCGAGCCCCCGGTCCTCGGACCCCGGGGGCGGCTTGAGGATCGCGTAATCGACGTGCGTTTCCTCGTAGGGATAAGGGATGTTGTGCTTCGCCTCCCAGATGATGGATTCGGCGAGTTCCTGGGTCTCCATGGCCGGGAGAGATATTTTTTTGATGATGACCGAGTTTCCGGAGATGGACAGGCCGACGTCCTTGGAGGTGATTTTCGCCTTGGCGAAGGCGGCGCTGATCGTCCCGGCGACGGCTGCGGAATCGATGATGGACCCTTCGACGATGGCGTCGTGAGGCAGGGGTTCGTACCCGATATGGGCGACCTCGAAGGAGTCCTTTTTCCCCTTCTTTTTCAGGTTGAGTTCGAGGACCTTCACGCCGTGCGAGCCGATGTCCAGGCCGACGATGGTTTTGTCGCGGGTTAGGCCGAACATGTCATACCTGTCCTCTTATGAAGATAATGACTCCGGGTTTGAGGCGAATTTCTCACGGAGCTTTTGTTCGACGATGGGGGGAACGAGTTCGTGAACGGATCCGCCCAGGGCAAAAACTTCCTTCACCAGGCTGGAACTGAGGAACGTATAGCGGGCGCTGGGCATCATGAAAAGGGTTTCCAGGTCGGGGTTCAGCTGCTGGTTCATCAGAGCCATTTGCAGCTCATACTCGAAGTCCGAGATCGCTCGCAGACCCCGGATCACCGCCCGGGCGCCGCGGACCCGGGTGAAGTCGGTCAGAAGGCCGTGGAACGCTTCGACTTCGATATGGGGCTGATCCTTGAAAATATCCCGGATGATGGCTACCCTTTCCTCAGTCGACAGCAACGTCGCCTTCTTGGGATTTTCCAAAACGGCAACAAGGATCCGGGGAAAAAGTTTCGCCCCCCGGCGAATGATGTCCATGTGGCCGTTGGTGATCGGATCGAACGATCCGGGATAAACGGCCCGTTCTTCCCCTTCAGTCGATGCCATGGCCTTCCTCAATTTCCTTCTTCATCCTTAGCAGATTTTGATCTCTCCGTCAATGAGTTCAGCCGATCTCCTTTCTGGGAGTCATCCCGACAAAATCCTATCCCAGACCCGTTCATTATGCAAGAGGGGCGTTTGGGGGCAATCCCCCCAAGGGGTGATTCGGCAGGTGAATATTTTCAGGGGAATTACCCTGATAGGCGCTTCGGGAGAGGTGATGAGGACGCCGGGAACGTTCAGAATGTCAACCTCAATCCAAGCCGAAAAGAGAAATGCCGAAGATTCGTTTCGTTGTTCGCGTTTTTCGAACCGGGGAAAATATCGGTGAAACGGAGTTCTCCCAGAAAGTTGACCGTATTCGTCAGGAGATATTCCAAACCGCTCCCGAGGACATAGCCAAATCTCGTTTCGGACTCCTTTTCGCGCGTGACGCCTTCAAATCCCGGGGCGGATACCGTCAATTCGCCGATCGTGGACCTGAACAGGCCCGCCCCGGCCATGACATATACTCCCAGCCTATTCTCGCCCGGGATATAAAGCTTCACCCCGGGAACCATGGATAAAATCCCGAAATTTCCGCCCGTGACGGAATAATATGAAGAAAAAATACCGTGATCGAGCTTGTGGAATTGATATCCCAGGTCGAGGAAGACTTGAATGACGGGGGAGAACCGGTAACCGATCGTCAGGCTGCCGCCCGGCCCGGGAAGGTATGTTTCTTTGAAAGCGGTTCCCAGGGGGAAGAAAGCGCCGCCGGCGGCGGCCAGGCTGAATTTTCCGTTGGAGGGTTCCGGTTGGGCGAAAATGGACAAAGGACCCAGAATAACGACGACCGCGCCGACCGCCAGAAGTTTTTTCACGAAAGCCCTCCTCCCGAAAAATCTCGGTATGCAATTGAATCGTAAAAGGTTTGGCGGCGGATGTCAATTCTCAATTATTTCGGGGGCCCGGCCGACAGAGGGGTCTGCGCCTAACAGAAGTCAACGCGTAAGGCTTAATTGGATGAGAGGCAGGACCGTTTCTGCGTCAGACAGAAATGGTGCGCTGCCCTCACGCCAAGGGCAGGGAGGACTTTCCTAGCTCGCAAAGCTCGCGTAGGACTTAGAGGGAACCCGGGAAAGGGAATGCCTCCTCCAGAGTCAGAATGTGCCCGACCTAAATAAGGTCATCGCGAAAGGCTTCATCGGAGGGGAAGCAGGGCAAGCCGCGCTTTCGAAGATGCGCGGCCGGTGCCCGTTGAGGGGGAACCCAAGAAAGGGTTCCCCCTCAATAGTGTCCTGTTGCATCCCGGCGGGGTCTTATGTTAGTTTGAAGAAAATCATGATTAATTTCGGGACTTCGGGCTGGCGGGCGGTAATGGGCGAGGAATTCACCTTCCAGAACGTCCGCTTGGTCGTCCAGTCCCTGGCCAACCTGCTCCAGGCGAAATACGCCGGCCGGGACATCTCCGTCCTGGTCAATTACGACACACGGTTCCTGTCGGAACGCTTTGCCGCGGAAGCGGCCCGGATCCTGTCCCACAACAAGATCAAGGTTTTCCTCTCGGAACGCGACGCGCCCACCCAGGCCCAGGCTTATCAGATCATCAAGCGCGGCGCCCAAGGGGGCATCAATTTCACCGCGTCGTTCAACCCTCCCGAATACAACGGCCTTAAATACAACGTGGAAACCGGCGCCCCGGCCATGCCCAACGAAACCAACGCCCTGGAGGCGGAAATCCGCCGTCTTCAGGGCAATTTCAACGTCTTTCCCGACTATCCGCGGACCGAATACATCGAAAAGATCGATCTGCGGAACGATTATCTGACGTTCATCCAGGACAAGATCGACTTCGAGCTTATCCGGAAGGCCGGAATCAAGGTGGGCGTGGATTCTCTCTACGGAACAAGCCGGGAATACCTCGATGAAATCCTGAGCGAGAACGGGATCCCGGTCGAGGAAATTCATGGATACATCGATCCCTATTTCGGCGGGATCGCGCCTTCCTGCACCGAGGAAAACCTGGCCGACCTGCGGCGCCTCGTCCTCGAGCAGCATTGCGACCTGGGAATTGCGACCGACGCCGATGGAGACCGTTTCGGCATCGTCGACCATGAAGGGCGCGTCGTCCATCCCAATCTCGTCCTGGCCGTCCTTCTCGATTATCTCGTGGAAACGAAGGGGTGGCGGGGCGGGATCGCCCGGTCCGTCTCGACGACGCATCTTATCGACCGGATCGCCCGGGCCCACGACCTGCCGTTGTACAAAACGCCGGTGGGATTCAAATTCCTGGCCGATCTCTGGCTTCAGGATAAAATCATCTTCGGCGGGGAAGAAACCGCTTCCATCGCCATTGCCCATCATCTCCCGGAAAAGGACGGCATTTTTGCCGGCCTTCTCGCGGCTGAAATGATCGCCTCGGCCGGTCGCCGCCTGTCCGACCTCATCGTCGAGTTGTTTCGCAAGTACGGGGAGAGAATCGGGCTGCAAAAGAACATCCCGTCCAACCCGGAACGGACCCGCAACCTGCGCCGGCTGATCAAGCTTCCGCCGACCCGGCTGGCCGGCCGCCCGGTGGAGAAGATCGAGACGATCGAGGGCATCAAATTCGATTTCACCGGCGACGACTGGGTTTTGCTTCGTCCCTCGGGGACGGAGCCGCTCATCCGCTGTTATGCCGAGGCGGGCACGAAAAAAGACCTCCGGGCCCTCGTCAAAGCGGCCTTGGATAAACTCGGGTGAATGAGAAAAAATCCGGCGGATTTTGGAAAAAAGCCGCCCTTCTCGCCCTCGAATTTCTTCTGGTCGTGCTTCTCATCACCACCGTGTTCGGGGAAAAAGGGCTGATCGAAATCGCCCGCGCTCGGAAAATTCAGGCCGGGCTGATGCACGAGATCGAAATCCTCAAGCAGGACAAGGCCCGGCTGGAGCGGGAGATTGCCGCGTTGAAGGCCGATCCGAATTCCGTGGACAAGGAAGCCCGGGAAAAATTGTGGCTGATGAAGCCCGACGAAAAAGTCATCATCAAGAAACCCGACAAGTAAAATTTCCCCCAGGCCTTCTTCGAACCGGCTATTGCGGCAAGACCGGCATCACGGCCCAGACGCGCTCCTCGTTGAGACGCCTCGCCCAATCAAGAGCGTTTCGCCATTCGGGAGGAAGAATCCCGGCCAGGGCGCGGGTCGCTTCCGTTTCCCGGCGGCCGAAAATCGAGGCGAAAAACGGGATGCGTTTGGGCCAGACAACCAGGCGGACCTCCTCTTGGACGTCGATCCCGGCCAGGTTTTTAGCCGTTTCGATCGCTTTCGAAAGTCCGCCCAGCTCGTCCACCAGCCCCAAATCCTTGGCCTGACGTCCGGTCCAGACGCGGCCCCGGCCGACGCGGTTGACGGCTTCCGGAGTCATTTTTCGCCCCTCGGCCGCTTGGGCCGTGAACCGGTCATAGATCCAGAGAATTTGTTTCTTGAACAAGGCGTGTTCCCCGGCGGTCATGGGCCGGTACGGCGAAAAGATGTCGGCTTTTTCTCCCAAAGCGATTTTTTCGGTCGTGATTCCGAGTTTTCCGGCCAACCCGGAAAGATCGAATTTCCCGGAAATGACCCCGATCGATCCGGTCAGCGTTTGAGGTTGGGCGATGATTTTATCGGCGCCCATGGCGATCCAGTAACCGCCCGAGCCGGCCAGGTCGGACATCGAGACGACGACGGGTTTCTTTTTCCGGGTCAATTGAACTTCGCGCCAGATCGCGTCCGAGGCCACGGCCGAGCCGCCGGGACTGTCGACCCGGAAAACGACGGCCGCGATCGAAGAATCCTCCCGGGCGGCCCGGAACCAGCCGGTGACCGTATCCGAGCCCATGGTCTGGGCCAGACCGGAGCCGCCGTGGATCGCCCCCTGGCCGTAGATCAGGGCGATGCGGCGTCCGATGTTCAGGCCGAGGGAGGAGGGATCGACCCGTTCATAGGCGGAAAGAAGGACCGGCTTGGCCGGTCGGCCGTCTTTCGCCCAAAGGGCGACGGCTTGGTCCTCATAGAGGACTTCGTCGACGAGCCCGGCCTCCTTGGCCTGCTCGCCCTGGAAAAACGCCCGGTCGATCAACGCCCGGACTTCCTCGGGGCTCTTTTTCCGGGCGTCGGCGACGGCCGCGACATAATCCTCGAAGCGGCTTCGGAGCAGGGACTCCGTCATTTCGCGGTGGGCCGCGGTAAAACCGGTTTCGGTGAATTGATTGTAAGCGGTCTTGAATTCCTCGACGTGCTCGAATTCGGCCCGGATTCCGAGCATGTCGAGCCCCTTTTTAAAAAAGGGGACGAATCCGCCCAGGCCGTTGATGCCGATCCAGCCGAGCGGATGGATGGCGATCCGGTCGCAGCCGGTCGCCAGATAATATTCCTTGTCTGCCTCAGGAAGCTCCTCCAGAAAGGCGACGGCCTTTTTCCCGGAACGCCGGAAGTCGAGGAGGGCGTCGCGGATCTCGGCGCATTTGGCCCAGTCGCATTCGAGGGGGCCGATTTTGAGAAAAATCCCCTCGATCCGCCGGTCGACTTTGGCCATCCGGAGGGACATCCAAACGTCATGGACAGAAAGCGCCCGGCCGCCGGGGAGGAAGGCCGTCCAAAAACCGGTTTCGGGGTAATCGACGATCGGGCCGGAGAGATCGAGACGGAGGTAGGCCGAAGAGGGAATCGTCGGAGCCCGGTCGAAGGAAATGAAGAAAAAGGAAACGGTCGTGGCCGCGGCGAGGACGAAGAAGGTCAGGACCAGGATCCAGATATAGGTTCTTTTTTTCATGCGTTTCACCGACTCCGTTATTGAGGACAGGTTATCATACCAAAAACGGGGCCTGGTTAAAATTACGAGCCGCGGCGATCGCCCGGCTCGGCCGTGAACCAGGTCACGGCGTCAGCCCGGCTCGGGACAAACCGCGGCGCGGTGCGGCGCCGAAAACCCTTTCGTCTTTTTAGCGTATAATAAAACATTATATCCGGCGTCTGCCGGCCGCGCCGCCGGGCTAAAGCCGCGACGTAGAGCGCCACGAGGAGGAGAAACGTTGAACTACGCCGTCGAGATGGAGCATGTTTCCAAAAAATTCGGCGCTTTCACCGCCGTCAAGGATCTGTCCCTGAAAATCCCCCGGGGCGCGGTTTTCGGCCTCCTCGGGCCCAACGGTGCCGGAAAGACCACTTCGATCCGGATGATGCTGGACATCATCATCCCGGATGAGGGGAAGATCGGCATTCTCGGCCGGGCCATGAACGAGGCGATGAAATCGAAAATCGGTTACCTGCCCGAGGATCGGGGTTTGTATCCCAAGATGAAGGTCGGCGAGGTCCTGGAATTCCTGGCCGAGATCAAGGGGGTCCCGCGGTCGGCCGCGCCGGCCGCCTTGGACAAGTGGCTGGCCAAGTTCGAGCTCGCCGAGTGGAAAGATAAAAAAGTCGAGCAGCTGTCCAAGGGGATGCAGCAGAAGATCCAGTTCATCGCCACCGTCGTCCACGATCCCGAGCTCATCATTCTGGACGAGCCGTTCGGCGGGCTGGACCCGGTCAACACGAAACTCCTCAAGGACGTCATGCTCGAATTGCGGGCCGACGGAAAGACGATTGTCTTTTCCACCCACCGGATGGAGCAGGTCGAGATGATCTGCGACGACATCTGCCTGATCAACAAGGGCGAGGCGGTGCTCCGGGGCCGCCTTCAGGACATCAAGAAAGAATACGGGAAAAATACGGTCGTTCTCGAATATGAGGGTTCGATCGATTTCTTGAAGGGAAATCCGGACATCGAAAAGATCGACGACTACGGCCGGGCGGCCGAAATCCGGCTTAAGGAGAAGGCCGATCCCCAGGAGATCCTGAAAATCCTCGCCGGCCGGGTCCGGGTCGCGAAATTCGAAATTCAGGAACCGTCCCTCAACGCGATTTTCATCGAGAAAGTCGGCCGGAGCGAACAATGAAAAAGATCTGGACCGTCATCAAAAGGGAATATATCTCGCACGTCCGGACGAAGGCCTTCATCATCAGCACGGTCCTCGGCCCGGTGTTCATGCTGGCGATCACGGTGCTTCCGGTCATTATGGCCGTCAGCGGGAAGGGTGAGAAAAGCACGCTGGCCGTCGTCGACGGCACGGGCGTGCTCCAGGCCGATTTCGCCGGCGAACTGGCCAAGTTCAAAATGGGTGACGGAAGCGAGAAATACACGGTCGTTCCGGTCGCCCCGGAGGCCGACGCGGACGCGCAGAAATCGGAATTGGGACGGGGCGTCATGTCCGGGAAATACTCGGGGTATCTTTATATCCCGGCGGATGCTCTTTCGGAGGGGACGGCCGAATACGCCTCCCGCCAAACCTCGGACTTCAACCAGATCGAAACTCTCTCGCATACGCTTAGCGACGTGGTCGTCGGCAAACGGTTAAAAGCCGAGGGGCTCAACCCGGATAAAATCTCCGCCTACACCAAGCCGGTTAAGATGGACACGGTCAAGGTCAGCGAGAAGGGCCGGGAGCGGGATACCGGCGGCTCGTTCATCGTCACCTTCGTCCTGGTCATGGTGTTGTACATGACGATGTTCATGTACGGGGCCATGATTTTGCGCGGCGTCCTGGAGGAAAAAACCAACCGGGTGGTCGAGGTCGTCCTGTCCTCGCTCCGGCCGTTTCAACTGATGATGGGGAAGATCCTGGGGATCGCCCTGGTCGGATTGACCCAATACGCGATCTGGGCCCTGTTCGGGTACTTCCTGACCCAGTACGGCGGTTCGATCGTCGGCTCGATCGCGCCGGGGGCGAAGGCCTCGGGTTTCGCCATGGCCAGTATCCCGCCCTACGTGTTCGTTTATTTCGTCGTCTTCTTCATCCTCGGCTATCTTCTTTACGCCACCCTTTACGCCGCCGTCGGCTCGGCCTCGAACAACGAGAAGGAAGCCCAACAGATGCTCTTTCCGGTGACGATGTGCCTCATCGTCCCGATCCTGATGATGCAGTACGTCATGCGCAGCCCGAATTCGAGCCTCTCGGTGATTCTGTCGATGATCCCGTTCTTCGCCCCGATCCTGATGCTCCAGCGGATTTCGATCGTCCTGCCGCCGCTCACCCAGGTCCTCGGTTCGATCGTCCTTATGATTCTGACGACCGTCGGCATGGTCTGGCTGTCGGCGAAAATATACCGGGTCGGGATCCTGATGTACGGGAAAAAACCGAGCATCCCGGAAATCGTCAAGTGGATCAGATATAAATAGGACGCCTTGCCAGCCCGCAAACTCAGGGTCCTGCCGCCTCGCAGCCCCATCGCTTCCTTGCTCCACCCATCCCCCAGTGGGGCCCTGACTCCCAAGGGTCGTGTAGGACTGGCAAGGCCTTGCCCTTGCGCTCGGAGCGATGGGGCGCCCCGACTCGGCGTCACCCCGAGTGCGCGGGCTTCTCCTTCCATATATCGGCGTCAATTTACATCAATGTGAAATGGGCGGAAAGAACTGATAAAATCCGCTTGTATACCTTGGAGGGGAAGCAGAACTGGCCACGTGTCCGAAGGGCGGCAGCAGGGGAGTGTCCCGACCGAGAATCCGTCATATGGCCCATTTCAGTGGCGATAAGCGCGGTATTTCCAACCCCCGGATTTTGTAATTGATTTTCCCGGGCCGGTGTGGAAAAATAGGGGAGTTCGAGGAGGTCGCGTTTCATGAGTTCCAACAAATTGTACGTCGGTAACCTCAACTACAAAACGACCGAGGACGTTCTCCGCCAGGTTTTTGTCCCGTTCGGCGAGGTTATTTCGGCGAATATTCTTCCGCACCGCGGCTACGGGTTTGTCGAAATGGCCATGCCCGAAGCGGCCGAGGAGGCCCGGTTGAAGTTGAACGGCCAGGAACTGGAAGGGCGCAAGATGATCGTCAACGAGGCGAAACCTCGCGCCGAAAGGCCGGCCGAATCCCGTTTCGGTCAGGAACGGAGAGATTTCCGCAAGCCCTAAAAGGAAAAATTCCTCTTTTCCCGCTTCGAGCGCGGGTCCCCGGGAAGGAGAGGGCCGCATGATTTCACCCCGAGGGGGGCGTAAACTTTCCCTGAACCCGTTTCGTCTATTATGATGTGACCCCCGAAATCCTCCCGCAAGCCGCCGGCCGCGTCTCCCCGGACGTCATCGAGGGCCTTGTCCGCGGAATCCGTTCCGGGGACCGGGAGGCTTTCGTCGCCCTGACCCGGCTCTATCAGAAAAAAGTTTTCATCCTGGCGTATTCTTTTTTTAGAAACAAGGAAGACGCCGTCGACCTTGTCCAGGACGTCTTTCTCCGGATTTACGAAAAAATCGATTCGTTCCAGGAGGACCGTAATTTCGAGGCCTGGCTTATCCAGGTCGCGAAAAACCTGTGCATCGACCGGTATCGCAAAACGCGCGGCCGGCGGGAGATGGAAAGCGGCGTCCGGGTGGACGAAATCCCGCTTCCCGACGACCGCTCGCCGGATGCCGGTCGCTCCTCGGACTTGAAGGCGGCTCTCGCCCGGTCCGTGGACCGCTTGGCCGAGCGCCAGCGGACCATTTTCCTCATGCGTCACGTCAACCAGATGGGCAACGAGGAAATCGCCCGGGTTCTGAATATTTCTACGGGGACGGTCAAATCGCTCCATTTCAAGGCGATCCGGAAACTCCGGACGCTGATGGAGCCGCATATAGGATATCAAACATGAAGACGTGCCGGAGATGGCGGAAAGAATTCGATTCAAGCCCGGAGGGATTTCCCTTGCCCGCCGACCGAAGCCCGTGGAAGGAGCATCTGGCCATGTGTCCCGATTGCCGAAAACATTGGGAAGACGCGGAAAAGATCATGAAGGGCGCGGACGCCTTGAAGGAAGACGTCCGTACGGCCATGACGACCGTGGACTGGGACGCCCTCTCCGAGCGAATCGCGGACGCGGCCCTGGCCCGGCCGAAAACAAGCCCGTCCCGGGCCCGGGAATTCCCGGGCTGGCCCCGTGCCTTCATTTGGAAACCGGCTTTCGCCGGCGTTCTCGGAGGCCTCCTGATCGGGGCATCCGTCACATATTTCGCCCTCCGGGCGCCGAACGCCGCGCCGCCGGCCGATTCAGAAATTCACGCCTCCGGGGAATTCATCGATCGGGCGGAGCTGTCTGTGGCCAAGCGTGAAACGCTCGATTACCTCTCCAAGAGCCAATCTTTGCTCCTGGATTTCGTTCAGGCGTCTCCCGAGGAGGCCGGGCGGCTTCTTCACGATGAAGCCGCGGCCGGGCGGGCGTCCGATCTCCTCGCGAAAAAGCGGTTCATGAACTCCCACCTGGACGATGCCTCCATCGCCAAGGCCCGGGGCATCTGCGACCAGATCGAACGGCTGTTTGTCGAGCTCTCCCAGATCAGCGGCGATCTTTCGACCGCGGAAGCGGTCAAGATCCAGAAATATATCGAAGATAAACAATTGTTGCTCCGCATCAAACTGCTCCGGAAGGAGCTTGCGGAAAGTGAGGTATGAAATGCGCCATCGAGCGATTGTTCCCGTAATTCTTTTGGCCGCCGCCCTGCTCTCCGGAAGCCTTCCGGCCGCGGATTCATCGGGGGCGGAGGACAAGGCCTTCCAGGAGATCAAACTCCTCGTCTTTGACGAAAAATGGGCCGAAGCCCTCTCCCGCCTTGACGCCTTTTTAACGCGGAATCCGGCGGATTCCCAATTCGTCCCGGCTTTGTATTACCGGGCGAAATGCCTGGAGGAAATCGGCGGGCGGGACGAAGACGCCCTCCGGGCCTACCGAGCATACATCGGCCGCGGCGACCGCAATAAGAGCCTCAGCGCGGACGCGGAGGCCTCGATCATCGATCTGGCCGTGAATCTCTGCGAGCGCGGCGACCGGTCGTATCTTCCGGAAGTGGAGGAGCGGCTGACTCATCCCGACAAGGACGTCCGCTATTACGCCGCCATCCGGCTGAGCTATGTCAAGGAAAAGAAGGCCGCGGCTAAGAGCGTGCCCGTTCTGAAGAAGATGTTGACCGAGGAAACCAATCCCGAGCTCCGGGACCGGGCGAAGATCGCCCTGCTCCGCGTCGAGCCCGGGGCTCTGGCGGAAACGCCCGACAAGACGGTCGTTCGTCATGTCCGGATGTTTCATATCCAGATCGTCGATGTCCTGACGAAAAAAGCGGAGCTGTCGCTCAACCTCCCCTTTGCCCTGGCCGACCTGGCCCTGTCCGGCATGTCCGTGGAAGATCGGGCCCTGCTCAAGGGACGGGGCTACGACATCGATACGATCCTCAACGAACTGAAATCCGGTGGAAATATCCTCGAAATCAACGACGACAAGGAAGGCAAGTCCATTAAAATCTGGATCGATTGATCCGAAGGAGAAATCATGAAAACTAAGAAAAAAGGCTTCATCGCGACGATGGCGATGATGGCGGTCCTCGGAACGTCGGTCTTCGCGGCGCCGGCCGCGTCCAACGACAACTGGCAAGTCATCAAAAACGCGGTCCGGGAAGACGCGCGGCCGGAAGCCGTTCGGGGGGAACCCAAATGGTTTAAGGTTTTAATCACGGACCGGAATTCGAAAGAAGAGAACGTCCGGATCACGCTTCCGCTCAGTCTGATCGAGGGTCTCGTCCGGCTGGCGGCGGCGGATAATCACCACGGCTTTCGGTGCAACGGCCGCGACCTGGACATCGACGTTCTGGAGATCCTGGACCAGTTGAAAAAGGCCGGGCCCCTGGCCCTGGTCGAAGTCAACGACGGCGACGAGGCGATCAAAATCTGGATCGAATAAGAAACAGTCTTTGCCGCAGTCTTGCGGGAGAGGATGGATTTCTTCTCCCGCTTTTTTTTGCCCGGATTTCGGCGGGGAAGAAGATCCTCAGGCCGGTCGTAGGGAGAATAATTCGATGTTCCGTCGGATTTCAGGATAGAAAATCCGATTATCCGCAGATTTTCCTGACCGTGAATGATCGGGCGTAGGGCGTGTAGGTCAGCCGATGTACTGTCGCCTTGGTTTGACGGATTTTGTAATTGGCCGGTTTAAAGGTAGCGACGGGCACCCAGCTGCCCACCGAGGCTCCCTGCGCTAAACCGCAATTCAACGACCCGGTTCCGGCTCCCGGACCCAAGCTCATCGCCAGCAGATAGTATTTATCCGAGGACCAGAGTTCCCCGACGAGGAGATAGCCGCCATCGTTTTTCTGGGAAACAGCAACCGCACCTATTCCGACATTGGAATTGCTATAGATTCTGCCCCATTGGGTAAAGCCGGCCGCATCAATTTTATAAACGGCATTATACGCGGTCATGAAGTATCCGCCGTCTCGAGTTTTAATAAGATCCGTGGGTATGCTGAATTCCGAATTGATTCCCCGCTGCCAGATGAGATCCCCGGAGGAGTTCAATTTGAGCAACCAAGGTTTGTTGTTGGATTGATCGTCGCAGCAGGCTACTCCGCTCTTTCCGGCGATTATAAAAGTACCATTCGGCTCGCAGACGACTGAGTTGAATTCGGAATCATAACTATGATCATTGAAATATCCTGCTTCAAAATAGGTTTTATACCATTTCACCGTGCCGTTGCCGTTCAAACGAAGAGCAAACGCTCGACCGTAACCATTCCAGGAACTACCGACGACGATGGATCCTCCGTCGGGGGTCGCCTGAATGGAGGAGGGCTCATCGGCCATGGCGGTGCCGAGGGCTCTTTGCCAGATCATGTCTCCATAAGAATTCACTTTGAATATCCAGATATCTGTTCCCTGGGATTGGAAGGAGCTCGTTGAGGCGGCAACGGTAAATCCCCCGTCATTGTTCTCTATGGCCTGATACCCTGAATCCAGACTGTTACCCCCATAAGATTTGATCCACTTCACCATGCCCGCCCGCTCGATTTTCATCAGGAGCACTTTCGACTGCCCGTTTCCTTTTGAGATGAACCCCACCGCGAGGTACCCCCCGTCCTTTGTCCGGATCAGACTGTTGAGTCCACATAAATTTGTGTCGGCATTTAAATCGGGCGGAAATAGGACTTTCCAAACGACCTCACCAAAGGAGTTGATTTTCATGATCAAAGCTTCGTAATAATCATGGTCAGGGTTATAAGTGAAAAGTTGGGTGTATCCGGCAGCCACGAACCCTCCGTCGTCAGCCGGCTGAACGTCGATAAATCTGCATAATTCGAGTTTAGGTTCGGGAATCACCGCAAAAAAACCGCGAAAGCCTCTGATCCATAAAGGAGACGCCGCCGTAGCGTCATTCTCCGGCGTGGAAAAATCCTGTTGAGGACAGGGCGTTTGATCCGGGACTCGAGGGCTCTTCCCCCCATAAAAACTTGTCGATAAGGTCACGGAAATCAAAACAAAAATAAAAGTGAAAATCCGAGCGGAAATCTTGACCATGACTTGTCCATTCCTCGTCTATGGATTCAATATATAATGCGGCCCAGGCAGCGTCAAGACTGAACAGCATTTACGGGCTGAAAAAACAGAGGATTCCATCTTCTCCCGCTTTTTTTTGCCCGGTCGGGTTCCTGATCGCCCGCGGATGAAATCTTCCGTTTAATCATTTAAAATGTTTCCGGCCGTCTTCCGGAAGACGCGGGAGGTAGGGCCCCGCAAGGAGAGAACATGATAGAAATCGATGCTCACCTGTCCATGGAGGAATTTCTGCGCGTCGTCCGGGAGCGCGAGCCCGTCTGCCTGAGCGTCTGGTCCAAGGAACGGTTACGGAAGGGGCGAGCCGCGATCGAAAAGATTCTCCGGAGCGGAGAGGCGGTTTACGGCGTCAACACCGGCTTCGGCAAGTTTCAAAACACCCGTATCGAAGCGGATAAACTCCGGGAGCTGCAGCGGAACCTGATCCTCTCCCATGCGATCGGCGTCGGTGGGCCGTTTCCCGCCGATGTCGTCCGCGGCATCCTTCTTCTCCGCGCCCAAAGCCTGGCCTACGGACACAGCGGCATCCGCGAGTCGGTCGTCCAACGGCTTCTCGAATTCCTTAACAGGGAATTGCACCCCCTCATTCCCTCCCAGGGTTCGGTGGGGGCCAGCGGCGACCTTGCGCCGCTCGCCCATATGGCCTTGGCCCTGATCGGCGAAGGCGAGGTCGAATTCGAAGGGACCATCTGGCCGGCGGCCGAGGCCCTGGCCTCCCTCGGGTTCGAACCGCTCGAGCTGGAGGCCAAGGAAGGGCTGGCCCTCATCAACGGCACCCAGGTCATGTGCAGCGTGCTGGCTCTTTTAGCCGCGGACGCCCGGGTCCTGTTGACGACCGCCGACATCGCCGCGGCCATGAGTGTGGAAGCCCTGAAAGGCAGCCATTCGCCCTTCGACGAACTGGTCACGGGCGTCCGGCCTCATCCCGGAGCCGTGGAGACTGCGGAAAACCTCCGCCGGCTGCTCGCGGAATCGGAGATCCGGGAATCCCACGCCGGTTGCGCCAAGGTCCAGGACGCGTATTCGCTGCGGGCGACTCCCCAGGTCCACGGGGCCAGCCGGGATGCTCTCCGGCATATGGACGGGGTGATCGCGATCGAAATGAATTCGGTTACCGACAATCCGCTCATTTTCCCGGAGGAGGGCCGGGTCATCTCCGGGGGCAATTTCCACGGCCAGCCGCTGGCTTTCGCCGCCGATTACGCGGGGATCGCGCTTTCCGAGCTGGCGAACATCAGCGAACGCCGCGTCGAACAGATGCTCAACCCGGCGCTCTCCGGCCTTCCGGCGTTTCTCGCCGAACAGGGCGGGCTCCATAGCGGCCTGATGATTTCCCAGTACACCGCCGCCAGCCTCGTTTCCGAGAACAAAGTCCTGGCCCACCCGGCGAGCGTAGACAGCATTCCGACCAGCGCCAACCAGGAAGATCACGTCTCCATGGGAACCTTCGCCTGCCGCAAGGCCCGGCGCATTTTTGAGAACGTGCTCTGGGTTCTGTCCATCGAGATCGTTTCCGCCGCCCAGGCCCTGGACTTCCACGCGCCCCTGCGACCTGGAAAAGGGGTGGCCGCGGTTCATGCGGCGATCCGGAAAAATATCCCTCACCTGGGCCGGGACCGGTACCTCAAGCCTGAGGTCAACAAGATGCGGGAATTGATCCGGAGCGGGGAACTGGTCCGCGTCGCTCGGGAAGCGGCCGGGCCGCTCCATTGAAGTCCGCTCCCTGAAGCCCGGGCCGCCTTGTGCTATAATGACATATTCATTTTCCCATTTTTCATGAGGCCCGGCGATGGAACTCAAGCTGACGAAAGCGCAATACGAGACCTTGATGAAGCTGGTCTATCTCGGCAATACCGTGGTCAATGGGTTCCGGGAGAAGGATCCCGTCATCGAGACCGACCACCTGGAAAACTACATCTATGCCAAGGCGACTGATTTCGGCCTGGGCAACCTCACCGTTTACGACGAGGAACTCGACGCCTTTTATCCGGTGGCGGAGACCGAGGACGCCTGGCTCGCGGTCCATGACGACTACATCAACGACCTGTTCTGGGACGAACTCATGCATCGGCTGGCCGAGCGGGATTTGGAGACGCGGTACGGCCGCGACGCGGTCGAGGCCATGTCGGCCGAGGACCGGGGCAAGCTCGAGCGGGAGTTGATGGACAAATTCTACGCCGAGTTCCACCAGAACGGCCTGAACAATCTCATTCTGTACCGGCCGTCCTGAGGCCGAGCGGCGGCTCAGGCCGCCGCCGTTCTGTTCTTCTTAAGAATCCGTTTCAACCAGGAGTTGTAGATTCCCAGCCCGACGAACGAGCAGATCCCGACCCCGCCGATGATGAGCCAGAGAGCGGCGATCCTGACGGGTTCGCCCGCTTTCTGCGGATCGAGGATCAATTTCTGAAACAGCTCACCGCCGACTAGACCGCCTAGGATGCTCCCCAGGGCGACCGGAAGGTTGGCGTACCCGAGATACAAGCCTTCCTGCCCCTTGGGGGCGAGGGCGCCCAGGTATTCGTAAATCCGCGGGGAGGCGAACATCTCCCCGGTGGCCATCGAGGCGATGGAGACGATCATGAAGATCCCGGCGGCCGGGATGGCCAGCCCGAGGAAGCTGATTTTCTGGGTTACGTTCGACCAGAGCAGGGTCGGGAGGACGTTGACGACCATCCCGACGGTCGTCACCGCGACTCCGACCATGATCGACTTGATCGGTGTCCACTTCTTGGCGAACTTGGTGATCAGGAGCTGGAAACAGACGATCATCAGGGGATTGGCCATCGTGTAAAGCTCCATCGGGGCGTTAGGCTCGATGAAGCGCATGAACAAGGGCATGAGATTGTAAAGCTGGGAGTAAAGGAACCAGAAGAGAGACAGGACGATGAGAAAAAAGACGAAGCGAATGTTACCCAGGACGGTGATAATGCCCAGGAGCGCCTCGCCCAGGGAGCGGCGCTTGACGACCTGGCCGTCCTTTTTCCCGTCGCTGACGAACTGCGGTTCCTTGTATACCAACAGCACGACGGCCAGCCCGACCAGGGCGAAAACCGTCGCCACGTAGGTGAAGATCGCCGGGATGCCGAAGTTGATCCGCACGAAATAGGAAACCGCCCGGCCGGTGATCGAACCGATGTTGATGACCATGTAGAAAATACCGAAGGCCAGGGTCGCGTGCATCCCGGACGTTTTCTGGACCGTCCCGGCGATGCAGGGTTTGACGATCGACCCGCCGATGCCGATGAAGACGATCGCCACGACGACAGGGAGGAGATAGTTGACTGGGACTCCTTCCGCTGTCCCTGACAAGCCCGGCCAGAACTCCTGGAGGTTGCCCATGACGAGGTAGCCGACGGAAATGAGAACGAGCGCAACCGAGAGGGATTTTTTATACCCGTACTTGTCGGCGATCGTCCCGGAGAGGATGGGCAGGAAATAAACCAGCCCCCAAAGGATGGCTCCGTTGAGGAAGGTGGCCGCCGCAGGGGTCATACCCAGGTTTTCCTTGAGATAGATGACCATGAACGAGGCCATCGAGTAGTAGGCGGCTCGTTCGAACAGCTCGATCGTGTTGGCCGTCCAGAACGTGCGGGGGAACCGGGCCTTTCCGGCCGGGGCGGGCGTATCGCTCATCGGGAGACTCCTTCGCGGGATTCAGCGGTCGCCGCAGCGAGGAAGCATAATAACCGAGCTCCGACCTTAGGTCAACAGGATGTGATCCAGGAGATTCTACAAAATATCGCAACGCTTTTTTTTTGTGAATGCGGAATCTCCCCATGGACGTGAAGGCCTCTCCTAACTCCCAAGGGTCGTGAAGGACTGGCCGGAAGCCGCATAGCGGAGGGGGGCCGAAGATTAACGGGGAACCCTGAAAATCGGGTTCCCCTTAAGTCCTCCCCACTTCTTAGGGCGAGGGCAACGGGTGGCGAGATACCCGCCCGCCCTGCTTCCCCTCCAAGGTATCGGCTCCGCCGATAGAAGCTGTTAAGGGACTGGTGCCCAGGCTTTGCAGGCTTGGCAGTCCTCCCTGCCCTTGGCGTAGGACTGGCCTCTTAACTTGAGTTTGACCTGATTTAGGAGGCCGTGTCCTGACTTCCAAGGGTCGTGAAAGACTGGCCTCTTAACTTGAGTTTGACCTGATTTAGGAGGCCGTGTACATTATGGAACGGGCTACGGAGAAAACACATGAGCGACCTCATCCGCTTCGGCGTATCGCTGGAGAAAGGCCTTCTAGAAAAATTCGACAAATACATCCGCCGGCGCAAATGGGCCAGCCGGTCCGACGCCCTGCGCGACCTGATCCGGGCTGAGCTCATCAAGAAGGAATGGACGGAAGGGGACGAAGTCGCCGGCGCCGTGACCCTCATCTACGACCATCACCGCAAGGACCTCCTCGGACGCCTGACCGACCTTCAGCACGGCTACCAGCGCCTGGTGCTATCCACCCTTCACATTCACCTGGACCACGACCATTGCCTGGAGATCATCGCTGTCAAGGGTGAACCGGCGGAAATTCAGAAACTGGCCGAAACGCTCCGGACGATCCAGGGAGTCAAGCACGGCACGCTAACGATGTCGGCGACCGGCCGAAACCTCGACTGAGATTTATTCCCCGAGTACGTTCCGGGTCGAACCGACCAGAATTTCGGCTTTGTCCGTCCCTTGTTCGATCGTCCAGACGCCGGCTCTGTCAATCCGGCGTTTTTTTATTTTTTCCGGACGCATGGCGCCGTCCCTCCGCGACCACATAGAACGCGGGGACGACGATCAGGCTGAGGGCGGTCGACAGGACCAATCCGCCGATGATGGCGATGGCCATGGGTGTGCGGATTTCCGAGCCCGGGCCGAGGCCGAGGGCCGGCGGAATGGCCGCCATCATCGTCGCCGTGGCGGTCATCAGGATGGGACGCAACCGGATCGGCCCGGCCTTTTCCATCGATTCCTTCGGCCCGAATCCCCGGTTTTTAAAAGCGTTGGCGTAATCGACGAGAATGATCGAATTTTTCTTGACGATCCCCATCAGGAGCAGTAGGCCGATCATGCTGAAAATGTTCAAGGACTTGCCGGTGACCAGCAGGGCGAACGCGGCGCCGGCGATCGACAGCGGGAGGATGGTGATGATGGTGATCGGATCTTTGAAGGAATTGAACTGCGAGGCCAGGATCATATAGGCGATCGAGATGCCCAGAAACATGGCGAAGATCAGACTGCTCATCGAGTCTCGGAAGGCCACGCTGGCGCCGCCGAGGACAATGCGGGTTCCGGCCGGAACGTTCTTCCCCAAGCTCTGGACGTAGCGGATCGCGTCCTGCTGGGAGGAGCCCGGGGCGACGTTGGCGTAGATGCTGATCGCCCGCTCCCGATCGCGTCGCGTGATCGCCTGCAACGCGGGACGTTCTTCGGTTTTAACAAGGGAGGATAGCGGAATCATTTGCCCGGATTGCGAGCGGACCCGGAGCCGGGCCAGATCCTCCGGCCGTGTCCGTTGAGCGGCCAGGAGCTTCAATTGGACGTCGACGCGGCGTCCGCCCGAGCTGTATTTCCCGACCCTGATTCCTCCGACAAGGGCGTTCAGAGCGGTGGCGACGTCGTTCATCGAAACACCGATGTCGGCGGATACGGCCCGGTCGGGGGTGACCCGGAGTTCGGGCTGGCCGAGCTGGTAATCCGTGTCCAAATCCATCACCTTGCCGCTCTCCCGGAGTTTCGCCATGAGGTCGCGGCTGGATTCGATCAGCTGGTCCCAATTGGAACCCCGGACGGAGAACTCCACGGGAAATCCGCGCTGGGCCGTGAATCCCTGTTGGGAGAGGTCTTGGATGACGGCCCGCAGCCCGGGAATCGAATTCAATTCCCGGCGGATGACGGCTGAAAGCTGCGCCTGGTTCATTTTGCGCTTGGCCGGGGGGACAAGGGTCACGTTCATGAAGCCGCTGTTGACGCCGCCGCCGTATCCTCCGATGTTGGTGAAATCCTGAAGGACTTCGGGATGGCTGTTGACCATATTTTCTGCTTTGGCAAGAAGGTTGCCAGCTTCGGTAATGTCGGACCCGACGGCCATTTGCAGTCGGATCGCCATCCGGCTCAAATCCTGGGACGGAACGAATTCGCTCGGCAGAAGATAGAGAACGACCAGCGCAGCCGCGAACAAGACGGCTCCGGCGATTAAAATCAATCCCGGACGCTTGAGGGTTCTCTTCAAGGCCGCGGCGTAGCCCCGTTCGAGTTTCCGGAAGGACCGGTCGACCCAGAGGCCGACCCGGTTACGCCCCTCCCGGCCGGTTTTTAAAAATTGGGCGCAGCGGGCGGGGGCGAGGGTGACGGCTTCGATGTAGGACAAGAGAACGGCCAGACAGAGAGTGATCCCAAACTGAAGGAAGAACTTGCCGATAACGCCCTTCATGAAAACGACTGGGATGAAAATCGCCACGACCGCGAGCGTGGCGGCCAGGGCGGCGAAGGCGATTTCATGAGTTCCCTCGAGAGCGGCGGGAACGAGGGCTTTCCCGCCCTCCCGGTGTCGAAAGATATTTTCCATGACCATGATGGCGTCATCGACGACGATGCCGACGGCCAGGGCCAGGCCGAGCAGGGTGAACGTGTTGAAGGTGAAGCCGAGGAAATAGATGATGGCCACCGTTCCCAGGAGCGACATCGGGATGGCCAGGATGACGTTGAGCGTACTGGAAAGGGAGCCGAGAAACATCCAGCAAACCAGGGCCGTCAGAAGAACCGAGAGGACGAGCTCGAACTGGATTTCGTTGACCGAATTCTTGATGAATTCCGTGGTGTCGAAGTTGATGTTGACGGCCATGCCTTCCGGGAGGGTCGCTTCGAAATCGGCGAGCGCCTTCCGCGCGGCCTTGGCCACGGCGACGGCGTTGGCCCCCCGCTGCTTCTTGATGCTGATGCCCTGGGCCGGAACGCCGTTGACCCGGGCCAACCGTCGGGCGTCTTCGAAGCCGTCTTCGACGAGGGCGACGTCGCTGATATAGATCGGATTCCCGTTGACCTTGCTGACGACGATGCCGCGGAGCGTCTCCAGATCGAGCGCTTCGCCGAGCACGCGGACGTTGACTTCGCGGCCCGGGGTTTCGAGGCGGCCGGCCGGGAGTTCGACGTGCTCGCGCCGAAGGGCGGAGATGACGTCCTGGACCGTCAGCCCTTTTTCGTCGAGTTGAGCGGCGTCGAGCCAGATGCGGACGTTGCGGCTCAACGCTCCCATGAAGGAAATCTCTCCGACCCCCGGGATGGTCTGGAGTTTTTCCTTCATGTTGTAATTGACGTAATCGCTTAAAACCCTTTGGGGGAAGGCGCCCGAAAGGGACGCCATCAGGATCGGCTGGTCTTCGGGGTTGTTTTTCGAGATCGTTGGCGGGTCGATGTCCTGAGGGAGGCGCCGCTGGATTTGGGAAACTTTCGCCTGGACTTCCTGCATGGCCAGGTCGATTCCGCGGCTCATCTCGATCTCCAGGGTCACGGAGGCCGCGCCCTGCCGGGAGGTCGAGGTGATCGTCCGGATCCCTTCGACCTGCATGAGCGACTCTTCGAGCAATTCGACGACGTCGTTTTCAATGACTTCCGGAGCCGCCCCGGCCCAGGACACAGAAACCGTGATCGTCGGGAAATCGACGTCCGGGAACTGGCTGATCCCGATCCGCGTTCCGGCGACGATGCCGAACACGATCGTCGCGGTCATGAGCATCCAGGCCAGGACGGGCTTGCGAACGCAAACTTCGGTCAGATTCATCAAAGATCTCCTTGCCGGAGGGCCGGAATAAGGTCAGCGGAGCGGAGATTCGGCGGGCGCCTTGGTCGGAGCCCCGGCGGGGGACGCCGGGCTGACCTTGACGGGAGCGCCGACGCGCAGCGCTTCGGCCCCGCGGACGACCAGTGCCTCCCCGGCCCGGAGGCCGGACAGGACTTCGATATGCCCGTCGGCCGTCCGCATGCCCAACATGAGGATTTTTTCCACGGCCTTGCCGTTTTCGACGACATAGGCGACGAAGCCCCTTTCGCTGGGCCGGACGGCGATTTGCCTGATGACGAGGGCCTGGTCCTTCGTCGTGATCGGGACGGTGATTTCGGCGAAGGTTCCGGGCCGGAGATCGCGTTCGTGGGAATCATCGACCTGGGCGGTAAGATCCACGAGGCGGCTGTTTTCGTCGGCCGCTTCGGCCACGTGGATGATCCGCGATTTGAATTCCCGGTCGTCATCCCGAACCTTGAACAGGGCCGTCATCCCCGGACGGATCCGGGCGGCCTCCCGTTCAGGGACGGAAAAACGGATGAGGAGCGGATCGCGGCGGACCAAAGTCGCCAGGACCGTCCCGGTTTGGACATATTGTCCGGTTTGGACCGTCCGGGTCTGGATGATCCCGGAAAAAGGCGCCCGGACGTAAGCGTCGCGCAGGTTTAATTGGGCCGTATTGAGGGCGGACTTCGCCTGGGCTACGTCCGAGGCGGCCAACAATACTTTCGTTTTCCACGTTTCCACTTCTTCCCCCGGAATCAAGCCGGGGGTCTGGGCGATGACCGTCTCGCGACGCTTGAGGCCGGCTTCGGCGTCGGCTTTCGAGGCTAGGGCTTTGGCGGCCGCGGCTTCGGCTATCTCCAACGCCAGTTTGTACCGTTCCGTTTCGATTTCGACCAGGACCTGTCCGACCTGGGCGAAACTGCCTTCGGTGAAAAGAACCCGGTCGACGGCTCCGGGGACTCGGGCCGTGACCTGGACTTTTTCATACGCCTCGACCGAGCCGACCGCGTTTACGGAATACACCAGGGACTGGGTTTGGACGGGTTCGACCTCGACCGGGAACTCGATCGGCTGACCCGAACGTCCGGTTCTCGAGGAAGCTGATCCCCCCGCGGCGCGGGACGAATCCGGGCTTTTTTTACATCCGGCGACGGCCAGGAGCGATAGGGCGAGAAGAATGGATAAAAATGATTTGCGTTTCAACGGACCGGCTCCTTTCCAAACGGATCGAGGCCGAGAGCGGCTTCGAGGTTGAGGAATGATATCCCCAGGTTGAATCGTTGGCGGACTTGAGCGACTTCGGCTTCGAACAAGCTGACGGTGGCGTCGGCGACTTCGAGCGCGGTCGCCAACCCCTGGCGGTACAATTCGGACGTTTCATGCGCGTTTTTTTTAGCCACGTCCAGGGCGACCTCGGCCTGCTTCAAAGCGGCCTTCTGGCTGGCCAGGGAAACCCGGGCTTGCCGGACGTCGACTTCGACGCCGCGCAAGGCGGCTTGGACGTCCAAATCGGCGATCTTAGCCAGGGCGTTCAGTTCCCGGTATTGGGCGTTGCGGAACAACCCGTCGAAGATCGACCAGGAGAGAGTCAGGCCGAGGTTCCAGTTCCAGTTCCGGCCGGTGAGCCCGGCTTCGTTGGTATAAGTGACTCTCGTGGCGAAGGACAGCGAGGGGAACCAGGCGAGTGTCGATTGGAGAATGAGCGCCTGTTGGGCCTTGGCTTCCCAGCGGAGGGCGTTAAGGTCCAGACGGCGGATTTGCGCCTCTCCGATCATGGATTCGATATCATCGAACCGGCTCGAATCGGCGGCGATCAGAAATTCGGGGGCGATAAGGGTTTTTTTCGCGACGTCCGGATCGTTCAAGAGGTTTCCGAATTGGAGGATCGTCGTTTCCGTCTGACCCTGTCCTTGAATCACCGACATCTCGGCCGAGGCGAGTTCGAGCTCTACCCGGGTGACGTCGTTGACGGAGACGAGGCCGGCGTCGTACCGGGCTTTAGCGGCCTCGAGATTCTGGCGGGCGTAATTGTAGCGGTGCTTCGAGGCTTCCAGAACTTGCATCGTGCTCAGGGCCGTGAGAAAGGCCTGCCCGACTTCGAACGACAATTGCCGGCGGCTCTCGGCCGAAGCGAATTCCTGGGCGGTCCGGCCGGCTTTGTAATAGTTGAAGGTGGGGATGTTGGCGGCGTTGAAGAGTGTCAGGTTGAGCGTACCCGTGCCGGAAAGGGCGTTGAAGCTTTGGATGACCATGGACGTGTTGCCGATTTGGCGGGTGACTTCAAACGGCCGGCGGGTGTACGTTGTGGAGGCGATGAAAGACGGCAAAAACGCGGCCCGCGCCTGGGCGACCCGGGCCTGGGCCGCGGTTAACTCTTCGCCCGCCGAGATCGCCCGTTCGTTCATCCGGAGGGCCATCTTCACGGCTTCCTCGAGGGTGAGAGCGGGTTCCTGGGCGGCGAGAACTGCGGGGAGCAGGAGGGCGGCGAGCGTCAAAAATCCGGACAGCAGGCGAATCGTTCCGCCCGGAATCAAGAGTTTTTTCATCGGATTCTCTCCAGAGAGGAGAATAGAATACCTTCAGAGAGGGGATCGTTCAAGGTATAACTCAACATCACGTTTTAGACGTCGGGTTTCGAATTTCTTCCCTTTTTCCCCGGGAATCAGGAGGAACGGGGCAGGTAGATCTTTTCGACGTATTCCTGAACCATCCGGCGGGTGTTGAACCGCGGGCCGAGGCCGGCCATCGCCCGGCGGATCATCCGGATCCAGTGGCGGGGGAGTCCGGCGGAGTCCCGGTCATAGAACGTCGGGATGACTTCCTCCGCCAAAACGCGGAGAAGATTTTCGGCGTCGAGGCGGTCCTGCTCCTCGGGGTCCGACGGGTTCGAATCGTCGCCGATGGCAAACCCGTTGTTTCCGTCGTAGGCTTCGCGCCACCAGCCGTCCATGACGCTCAGGTTCAGGGAACCGTGGGCCGCGCCCTTCATGCCGCTTGTTCCGGATGCTTCCAGCGGCCGGCGGGGATTGTTAAGCCAGACGTCGCATCCCGAGATCATCGCCCGGGCGACTTCGACGTCGAAGTTTTCAAGAAAAACCAGGGAACCCGAGAGCGGCGAATGCTCGCTGAGGTGGATGATTTTTTGGATGAGGCGTTTGCCCTCGTCATCCCGGGGATGGGCCTTGCCGGAAAAAATAAATTGGATGGGCCGCTGGGCGTCCTTGGCCAATTCGACGATCGCGTCCAGGTCGCGGAAAAGGAGCGTCATGCGTTTGTAGGCGGCGGCCCGGCGGCCGAAGCCGATCGTCAGCGCCTCCGGGTCGAGGAGCATGTCGGAGGGGAGATATTCCCCCGGTCCGAATCGACGGCTTTGGATATAGAGCCGGTGACGGCAGAATTCAATCAACTTCCGCCGCAGGACATAGCGGAGGGCCCAGAGTTCTTCGTCGGAAAAAAAGGCGGAATTTTCGGCTTTCGCCCAGAATTCCGGGGAATCGGCCTGCCCCGGCCAATCGTCCCCGCCCCGGCGCTTCCAGAACCGCCAGGTTGTCGGCGTCATCCAGGAAAGAAGATGAACGCCGTTGGTGATATGGCCGATGGGAATGTCGTCCTCGGCCCGGTCCGGCCAAAGGGCGCGCCACATGGACCGGCTGACGCGGCCGTGAAGCTCGCTTACGCCGTTAGCCGCCCGGGCGGTTTTCAAGGCCAGGACGGTCATGCAGAACGTTTCCTTGTCATCGGAGGGATTGACCCGGCCCAGGCCGATGATTTGTTTCCGGCATTGTTTGAATGCCTTGAGGTATTTCGAAGCCGCGTATTCCAGAAGATCCACGCCGAACCGGTCGTGGCCGGCGTCGAGGGGGGTGTGCGTCGTAAAAACGCATTCCTCCCGGGTGGCGGCCAGGGCGTCTTCGAAGGTCATCCCGGCGGCCATTTTTTCCCGGAGGAGCTCCCATGCTAAAAACGCCGCGTGCCCTTCGTTCATGTGGAAAACGGAAGGATCGATCCCCATCGTTCGCAGAAGACGCACACCGCCTATGCCCAACAAAAGTTCCTGCATGATCCGGTTGGAGCTGTCGCCGCCGTAAACGTGGCGGGTCAGGTCCCGGACGGGCGTGTCGTTTTCCGGAAGATCGGTATCGATCAGGTAGAGGGGAACGCGGCCGACGTTAAGGCGCCAGGCCCGGAACGTGATCGAACCGAGGGCCAGTGACAGAGAGGCGATGATGGTATTGCCGCTTTCGTCGAGAACGGGGTCGAGAGGCAGCCTCCGGGGGTCAAGGAGCGCGTTGGCCTCGATCTGCCAGTTTTCGTGGTTGATGGATTGACGGAAGTAACCTTCGCGGTAAAACAGGCCGATGCCGACGAATCCGAGGCCGAGATCGGAAGCCGATTTTGCGTGATCCGCCGAAAGGATGCCCAGGCCCCCGGCGGCGATGGGCAGGGATTCGTGAAAACCGTACTCGGCGCTGAAATAGGCGACGGGCCGGTCCCGGAGGGCGGCTGCGTTTGCGGCCCCCCATGTCCGCTCGTCGGACATGTAGGATTCGAACGACTCGAGAACGGACCGGACCTTGGCTTCGAAAACGGAGTCCTGCAGCCGGACCCGGAGCTCGGTCGGAGAGACTTCGTGCATGATCTCGACGGGGTTGTGTTGAAAATACCTCCAGGCGTGCGGGGACAATTCCTCGTAGATCGCCTGGGCGTCCTGGTTCCACGTCCACCAGAGATTGCGGGCGAGCCGGTTCAAACCGGCGGTGAGGACGGATGTTTGCGTGTGGCCGTTCGAATGATTCAAAGACACCTCATCGTTCCAAAAAAATCTCGCTCGCCCCGGAAAACGCCGCTTATCATAACCCGTCCCGGCCTTTCTTTCAAGGGGAGAAGGAGTCAGCCGCGGGAGGATCCGTTGGCCTTCCGGCGCTTATCCTCGTACATCCGTTTGTCCGCCCGAGCCAGCAGCTCATCGATGGTCGACGGGTTTTCGGGATCGTATCCGGCAACCCCGGCGCTGAAGGAGAGCGTGAACGGGCAGATTCCGGACCGGTTGAATTCCGCAATTTTTTCGTGGAACCGATTGAGGGCCGATTTGAGCCCCTGGGAGGACGAGGCGATCGGGAAGACGGCGAATTCGTCCCCTCCCAGCCGGCTCTTCACGTCGGACCCGCGGAAGACCGATTTGATGATCTCGGCGGACCGGATGATGGCTTCATCGCCCGTGGCATGACCGAACGTGTCGTTGATTAGCTTGAGGTTGTCCATGTCCAGGAAGAGCAGGTGCATCCGGGATTTGTTCCGGGCGGAGAGGTTCAGGTATTCCTTCCCGATCGTCAGGAATCCCCGCCGGTTGTAAAGCCCGGTCAACGCATCCTCCAGGGAGTCCGATTCGAGGCGCTGGATGAGGTCGTGCCGTTCCATATTGAAGTTATGCAGGGATTCGAGCATCCCGTTGATCGATACGGCCAGGCCGGAAATCTCGTCCCCGCCCTCAACGGGCACCCGGGAGGGGAGGTCAGCGTTCGAATCGATCGTTTTGACGAAGGCGGCCAGCTTCGAGAGTCGGGCGATGGCCATTTTTTCGATCAACAGCGCGCTCAGGATCATAATGAGAATGGCGGCGCCGACGAAAACTCCGGTGAACAACGTCCAGCTCCGGCTGAACTGGGTGTAGAGGAGCCGGGGGATTTCGAAGGACATCACCAGGGCCGGTTGGTGGTCCGGGTCCCTGACCTGGACAAGGCCGGCGATCGCATTCTTGGAGATGATTTGAACGGCCGTGGTATATTTTTCCGTGCCGACCTCCAACGATCGCTTGACGTCCTCGGGAAGGCCCGTTTTCATCGTGGGGCGCCGTTTCAAGGGAAGGTTGGTGATCTTGCTCAAGCGTTCGATGAAACTGCCGTCGATTCTTTTCCCCAAGACCAGGACCCCGTCGCCGAGATTCAAGTGCCATTGTTTCAGGGTCGGATGGATCACGATTATGTAGGGGGTTTTATCGAAGGTGATGACCCCGACGAGGTCTTCGGAAGGAAAACGTTCCTGCCAGGTCTTTGCCGTGAGGAGCCGGGCTTGAAAATCGGTCGGGAGAAGCGTTTCCTGCCCGTTCCTCCGATCGAACGCCCGACCTTGGACGACTTGTCCGGCCGCGTCCGCGAAGGCGATGATGTCGCACTGGTTGACGATGAAGATCGACGCGATCCTCTTGGAATCGATCCGATCGTCCCGCGCCGGCGCGAGAATTCCGGAGGCATCGGCCCAGAAGGAACTGGCGTTGGTGAAGATTTTGAATCCGTCCTGCTCGTCCTCGAAAAAAGTGACGACGCGCTCGATGTCTTCACCGATGGCGATTTGTTCTTGGCCGGTGACCCGGTTTTTCAGAACCGTATGCCCGACGAAATGAACCAGGGTGATGAGGATCAGCATCGAAAAGCCCAGGATCACGGCCAGCTTGCTGCGGATGGTCATCTTTGCATTTCTTTCGGTTCCTTGAACGGACGGGTTCTTCCTCCCGCTCCTGGAGGAAGCCTGACATAAAATAATCTTGAAACGGGTTTGTTGTCAACCGCCGCCGTTCCTCCATGACGCGTCGAAGGACAATCCGTGTCTTTGCGGGAGCACGAGTCGTTCCGGGCACGGCTTCGCCGGGGCGCGGTCAGCGCCGGTAGAGAAAGACGGTGTGTTCTTTTTGTTCGGAATCCAGGACGACCTTCGAGGTCACTTCCTTGTCTTCCCAGCCGGGGATCATGTAGTTATGGGTGACGACGAGGACGCCCGGTTTCAACTCTTTCTCCAGCTTGGGCCGGAGAAGCTCGTTGGATTCGGGCAGAAGGTACATCGTCACGACAGTGGCCTCGGAGATGTCGACCTTGGTCGCGTCGGCCAGTTTGAATTTGACCAGCCGCTCCACCCCGGCCGCCTTCGCGTTCGCCTTGGACTCGCGGATCCGTTCCGGCTCGATGTCGATCCCGACGCCGCGGGCGCCGTACGTTTTGGCCGCGTGGATCACGATGCGGCCGTCGCCGCAGCCGATGTCGTAAACGATCGAATTCTTGCTCACCTGCCCCAGGACACACATCTCCGCAAGCACCTCGGGTGGCGTCGGAACGTACGGCGCCAGGTCGACGGCGTCCTCCCGGCCGTGGGCACCCACCCAGATGTCCGTGTTGCCGGCGTTGTCGTACCGGAACGAGTAGGGTTTGCCGGGGAAGAGGGAATACGTGACTTCGCTTCCGTATTTCAGGTAGGAAATCACGATGGTCTGCGGGGCGGGATATCGGTCGATTTCATCCGGGAGGAGCATCCGCTCGACGGCCGGGGCATCCGATCCGTAGGCCCGGAGTTTATAATGGACGGGTTTCTTGGTGACGTTCCGGATGGTGATTTCGTGGGGCCCGACGCCCAGAAAGGCCGGGATCGTCTCTTCCATGCTCGTGCCGACGGCCGCGTCTTCGTTATTAGGCCGGCCGCCGAAATAAATCAACCCGGCCGCCGCCAGGCAGAAGACGACGGCGATCGCGATCATCAGGCGTTTATTCATCATTTCACCTTCCGGCCATGATCCTCTTTGCCGCATTCCATTGTGTCTTAAGAGACCGGACGGGTCAAGGGGGGCGGCCGGGACGCGAGGTTGACAAATCCCTTTCGAAGACCTACAATTCAAATTGAAATGATTCCAAACTAAAGGAAAGGAGAGCCCGATGATCCCCAAACCCGTCCGCGACATCATGAACGAGCAAATCAAGAACGAGTTCGAATCCTATTACCTCTACCTGTCCATGATCGCCTATTTTCACGAGCAGAATCTCGACGGCATGGCCCATTGGATGAGGGTCCAGGCTCACGAGGAGACGACCCACGCGATGAAGTTTTTCGACCATATCATCGACCGCGGCGGCGAGGTGGCCCTGCTCGACCTCAAGCAGCTCAAACTGGCCTGGAAGACCCCCCTGGAGGCCTGGAAGGACGCCTACGCCCACGAGCAGTTTATCACCGCCAAGATCCACGCGATCGTCAAGGTCGTCCGGGAAGAAAACGATTACACCGCCGAGCCGATGATGAACTGGTTCGTCAAGGAACAGATCGAGGAAGAAAAGAACACCGACGGGATTTCCCGCCAGTTGGAGCGCATCGGCGCGAGCAAGGACGGCTTGTATATGCTCGATAAGGAACTCGCCGCCCGGGCCTGGCCGGCCGGCTCGTGCTTCGACCCGCTCTCCTATAACTTGCCGGGAGCCTGAGGAATTCCAGGGACACGATACGAAATCGCTTGATTTCGTACCGTGTCCCCGATTTCTGGTAAGATAGGGGACTCTCCGAAGCGTTTTTTCCGGAGGTCCGCATGTCCGGTGTCCGCCGTCTTTCCCGGCGGTCCTTTCTGAAAACGGCCCTCGCGTCCGCGGCCGGGGTCATGATCGTTCCGCGCCGCGTTCTGGGCGGTCCGGGATATCTTCCCCCCAGCGACGAATTGACCAAGGCCGTCATCGGCGTCGGCAACATGGGCCTGGGCCACCTCACATACGAAGGGGCCCGACTCCTGGCGGTCTGCGACGTGGACGCCGCCCATCTGGCCGTCGCCCTGGACGCCTCCGGGCCCGGTGTGCGCGGTTACCATGATTTCCGGGACGTGCTGGCCCGGCCCGACATCGACATCGTCCACATCGCCGTTCCGCCCCACTGGCACGCCCTGATGTCGATCGCCGCCGTCGAGGCGGGCAAGGACGTATGGTGCGAAAAACCCATGACCCGGACGATCGGCGAGGGCCTCCGGGTCGTCGAGGCGGTCCGGAGAACGGGACGGATGTTCCGGATCAACACCTGGTTCCGCTTTCAGGACCGGTTTTACGGATTCGGGACGCCGGTCAAGCCCCTCAAAAAGGCCGTCCGGGCGGGCCTCCTAGGTTGGCCGATCAAGGCGACGGTGAACGGGCCCACCGGATTCGATTGGAAGTTTTACTGGAGCGGAAAAACCTATCTGCCGCCCCAGCCGGTTCCGAAGGAACTCGACTACGACTTCTGGCTCGGCCCGGCGCCTTTCAAACCCTACCACCCGCACCGCGTCCATCAAACGTTCCGCGGTTATTGGGATTACGACGGCGGCGGGTTGGGGGACATGGGGATGCATTATCTCGACCCCGTCCAGGATCTCCTGGACAAGGACGGGACGAGCCCGGTCGAAATATCCGCCGATGCTCCGCAGCAGCATCCCGACGCCTGCGGTCGGTGGCGCCGGGTCCGCCTGAAATACGCCGACGGATGCGAGATCATCCTCGACGGAGAAAACAAGGATATAAGCGCGCCGTTCCTGGAAGGGCCTGAGGGCAGGATTTATCGCGGCCTCCGTTCCGACATTCCGGATTTAGACAATAAGATCGCCGCTTGTCCCGACCCCGATCCGGGGGTGACGGATTTCTCCGAATCCGTCCGGACCCGGGTCAAGTTCGCCCTCAATGAGGAGAACGGCCATCGGTCCTGCACGCTCGTCAACCTGGCCAAGATCGCCGTCCGGCTGGGGAGGCCGCTCCGCTTCGACCCGGAGGCGCAGCGGTTTCCGGACGACGACGAGGCCTGCCGATTGCTCGACGAACCGCCGCGGGCGCCCTGGCATCCGGGGGGAATCGGCCGATGAAAACGCGAAGGGCGTCGATTTTCGCCGTTTTTGCGGCGGCCGCTTTTCTGGCTTCGTCCGGTCCGGTCCCCGGCCAAAGCCTGGCCGACCGCGTCTCCGCCCTACTTTTGGAATTTCCAGCCGAAACCGCGGCGGACCGCGACGCGGCCGCGTCCGAACTGATCCGGCTCGGGCCCCCGGCCGTCGCCGATCTCTGCGGACGATTGGCCGAACCGGGAGCGGCCGACGACAATCTGGTTCGGTTCGCCCTGGACGCGGTCGTCGTCCGGTCCGGCCGCCCCGGCGCGCCGGACGAGCGGGCGATGGTCGTAGACGCAATTCTAAAATCCCTGAACGCCTCCCGGGACCCGGAGATCGGGACGTTCATGATTTCTCTTCTGCAAAAAACCGGGAAAACGGAAATCGTCAAGCCGCTCGCCCGTTTTCTTTCCCGTCCCGCCCTCGCCGGCCCCGTCGTTCGGGCGTTGACCGCCACGGGTGTTTCTGAAGCGGAAACCGCCTTGTTGAAGGCCCTGAGGACGGCCCAAGGCGATCCGGCCGCGGCGATCATCCAGGGTTTGGGCGACCTGCGAAGCCGGAAGGCGACGCCGGCTCTTCTCCGACTCGCGGAGAAGAGCGACCCGAAAATACGCGCGGCCGCCCTGGACGCCCTGGCGAACATCGGGGATCTTTCGGCCCGTCCGGCGCTCGAGCGCGTCCGGATCGCTGCTCCCTTCGAGGAACGGGCCGGAGCCGCCGTCCGTCTTCTTCTCTTCGGCCGGCGGCTTGCGGAGTCCGGCCTGTCAAGCGAAGCGGCGGCGATCGCCCGACCGTTCCTTTCGGATTATTCCGCGCCCGGAGAAGATCACCTCCGGGCGGCCGCCTTGACGTTGTACATGGACGCGGTGGGGGAGAAGGAGGGCTTGAAAATATTGATGGAAGCCGCCGGATCGCCCGAGGCGAAGTATCGCCAAAAAGCTCTCGACATCGCGGCTGGGCTGCGGACAAGTTGGTCGACCGCCGACTGGATCGGCCTGCTCGATCAGGCGGCGCCCGACGTTCAAGCGGATTTGATCCGGATGCTGGCCCGCCGCGGCGAGGCCTCGGTCTTCCCCGTGATCCGGGAGAAACTGCGTTCGGGTGAAGACCTCGTCCGTCGGGCGGCGGCCGGCGCGGCCGCCCGACTGGGCGGAGCCGGTGTTTGGGACGACATCGTTCCTCTTTTCAAATCAGGCGACGAGGCCGACGTCGACGCGGCGAAAAAAGCGGTTCTGTTTTTTCCTTCGGATGTCCTCATTCCGAAAATCGCGGAGATTCTTCCCGCGGCGCCGCCGTCCGCGCAGGTCGCGCTCCTGGGAATTCTCGCCGAACGGACGGCGAAAGTCCAAGCCGGAAACGTTCTTTCCCTCTGTTTGAGTCCGGACGAAAATGTCCGGGCGGCCGCTCTTGCGGCTCTCGAACAAACCGTTTCGGCGGACGATTTGCCCGCCGTCGTCGATCTCCTGCTTCAAGCGGCCTCCCCTCACGAAATCGTCTTGATTCAAAACGCGGTGGCCGCGGCGGCGCGGCAAATCCCCGACCCGGAAGCGCGGGCCGTTCCGCTTTTAAAAGCCCTCGAACGCGCGGACGAACCCAAACGGATCGACCTCCTTCGGACGATTTCGAAAATCGGCGGAGCGGCCGCGCTCGACGTTGTCCGGACCGAGATTCAAAATCCCGATCCGCAGGTTCAGGCGGTGGCCGTCTTTGCTCTGGCCAACTGGCCGGACGAAAGCGCCGTGCCGGATCTCACCCGCCTGGCCAAGAGCGTTTCCGACCGCAAATTCCGATACCTCGTGCTTCAGGGAATCGCCCGCCTCGTCCCCGGTTCCGGTTTGACCGCGGCGGAGAAACTCGACGCGCTTCGCGACGCCCTGGCGTCGGCCGTCGAGGCCGATGAAAAGACCGTCATTCTCGATGGAATCGCCGCGGTCCTCGCCCCGGAAGGCCTGGAAACGATCGTGAAATTTCTCGACGACCCGGATATTCAGGTTCGGGCGGCCAAGGCGGTCCTGCGACTGGTGATGCCCGTCGCCGGGTACGGCGGGATGACGGGGATGTCGGCCGCGGCGGCTCTGAAAAAGGCCGTTCCTTTCGTTGATTACGAATTCGACCGCGTTCCGGCCGAAAGCCGCGCGCGAGAGCTTCTCACCCTGGAAGGATTCACGCCGCTGTTCAACGGGAAGGACCTCACCGGTTGGAAAGGCCTCGTGGCCGATCCTCCCGAGCGCGCCGGGCTGGCCCCGGCCGAACTCGCCCGGGCCCAGGCCGAAGCGGACGCCGAAATGCGGGCGCATTGGCGCGTCGTGGAGGGAATTCTTTCGTTCGACGGCAAGGGACAAAACCTCTGCACCGTCCGGGATTACGGCGACTTCGAGATGTTCGTCGATTGGAAGATCGAGCCCGGCGGCGACAGCGGCCTTTATCTCCGCGGATCCCCGCAGATCCAGATTTGGGACCCGGCCCAATGGCCCGAGGGTTCTGGCGGCCTCTATAACAACAAAACGAATCCGAACAAACCGGCGTTCCGGGCCGACCGTCCGGCCGGCGAATGGAACACGTTTTACATCAAAATGGCCCGGGAGAAGGTGACCGTCGACCTCAACGGCGTCCGGGTCGTCGACAATGTCGTGATGGAAAATTGCTGGGAGCGTGGGAAACCCATCTATCCTTCGGGACAGATCGAGCTGCAGGCCCATAGCACGCCCCTGTTTTTCAAGAACATTTATCTTAGGGAGATTCGGCCGATTTGACTATTTCCGCCGACCGGATATGATAAGAAAAATTCGAGGATGTGACGTTTAATGTCCGTAATGGAGGAACATATGACCGATCCCAAATCCACTTCCGAAAACGGCTTGTCCCGGCGCGCGTTTCTCGGAACGGCGGCGACGGCGGCGGCCGGCTTCATGATCGTCCCCCGGAAAGTCCTCGGCGGCCCCGGCTATCAGGCGCCGAGCGACACGTTGAACATCGGCTGCGTCGCCGTCGGCGGCAAGGGGTTTTCCGACGTCCAGGACGTCAGCTCCGAAAACATCGTCGCCCTCTGCGACGTCGACGACCAGAAAATGGCCGCGTTCATGACCTCCGACGAGCACCCCTACGACAAGAAGCTGAAATACGACAAGGCCGCCAAATACCGCGACTGGCGGAAAATGCTCGAGACGGAAAAGTCTTTGGACGCGATCACCGTCTCCACGCCCGACCACAATCATGCCGTCATCGCCATGGCCGCGATGAAAATGGGCAAGCACGTCTTCGTCCAAAAACCTTTGACCCATACGATCAAGGAAGCCAGACTCCTTGGGGAAGAGGCGAAAAAACGAAACCTGGTTACCCAGATGGGCAACCAGGGGCACGCCAAGGAAGGCGCCCGCCTGATCTGCGAATGGATCTGGGCCGGGGCGATCGGCGACGTGACCGAAGTCCATGTCTGGACCGACCGGCCGATCTGGCCGCAGGGGATCGACGCCCCGAAGGAGATCCCTTCCGTTCCGCCCAACCTCGATTGGGACGTCTGGCTGGGGCCCGCCCCGTGGCGCCCGTATCATCCGGCCTTTACCCATTTCGTGTGGCGCGGGTGGTTCGATTACGGCACGGGCGCGCTCGGCGACATGGGCGCCCACCTGATCGACCAGCCGTTCTGGGCCCTCAAGCTCGGTCATCCGCTGACCGTCCAGGCGAGTTCGTCCCGGCCGACGCGGGATTCCTACCCGATCGCTGAAATGGTGACTTACCAGTTCCCGGAACGCGGCTCCATGCCGCCGGTCAAAATGGTCTGGTACGACGGCGGGCTGACGCCGCCCCGGCCCCTTGTTTCGATCCTGGAGGACGGCCGGATGATGGGCGACGAAGACGCCGGAGGCGTGCTCTTCATCGGCCAAAAAGGGATGATCATGTGCGGCACCTACGGGGACAACCCGCGCATCCTGCCGGAATCCCTGATGCAGTCGTCCCCGCGTCCCGAAAAAACGATCCCGCGGTCTCCCGGAATCGCCGCGGAATGGATCGAAGCGATCAAGAAAGGGACAAAATCGACGACCGACATCCCGACCTACTCCGGCCCGTTGACCGAAGTCATGTTGCTCGGAAATATCGCCATGCGCTTCCGGGGGTCCAAGACCATTCTCCAATGGGACCCGGTTAAGATGGAATTTCCCAACCTGCCCGAAGCCAACGCCTTCGTCCATAAGGAGTATCGTCTCGGCTGGTCGTTGTAAAAAAATGAACAAGACCTTCATGATCCCGGCGATTTTCGCCGCGGTCGCGTTCCTGGCTGCCTTTGCCCCGGTCCAGGACCGCAAGGCCGATCTTCAGAAATGGGCGATCCACGACGAAACACGGCCGATGCCGCCGGTCGTCGATCCCGGTCCGGCCGGTCCTCCCGTCCCCGCCCCGTCCGACGCCGTCGTTCTTTTCGACGGACGTGACCTCTCGAAGTGGGTGACGGGCAAGGGCGAGCCGGCCAAATGGAAGGTGGAGAACGGCTATATGGAAGTCGTCAAGGGGACCGGTTCAATCCGGACAAAAGAAAGGTTTGGGGATTGTCAGCTCCATGTCGAATGGGCGTCTCCCGGCGTCGTCGTCGAAGCGGGCCAGGGGAGGGGCAACAGCGGCGTTTTCCTGATGGACACCTACGAGGTTCAGATCCTCGACTGTTATGACAATAGAACTTACGCCGACGGCATGACGGCCGCCATATACGGCCAATATCCCCCTCTCGTGAACGCCTGCCGCAAGCCGGGCGAATGGCAGGCCTACGACATCGTTTTCCATGCCCCCCGGTTCGACCCGGAGGGAAAGCTCCTTCAGCCGGCCCGGATGACCGTTTTTCATAACGGGTGCCTCGTCCACGACGACGTCGAATTGACCGGCCCGACGGCCCACAAGGTCCGTCCTCCGTACGAAGCTCACCCGGAAACGCTTCCGCTTTCCCTTCAGGACCACGGCCATCCCGTTCGTTTCCGGAACATCTGGATCCGCGGTTTGTGACCGGCGGTCCGCTGAACTTCCGTCTGAAGATATTCTTCGGCGCGATTCGTTAGAGAGCCTCCGGGTCATTGACAGGACTTTTGATCCGGCGTAGATTCATTCCCATCATTTTGCGGAAGGAGATTCCTCATGGTGCGAAAGAAAGCCGGGTGCTTGGCCGTCTCGATCATGATTCTGGGTTCGTTCCTCGTCCCCCTTTCGGCTGAGGAAAAAATCGACTACTCGATCATGCAGCGCATTCGGACCGAAGGGCTCGGCGGATCCTCCAAAGTCATGGACTATCTGAGCTGGCTCAGCGACGTCTACGCTCCGCGTCTTTCGGAGTCCCCCCAATATCGGCAGGCCGCTCAATGGGCTCTCCGTACTTTGACTGAGATGGGGCTCGTCGACGCCAAAATGGAACCTTGGGGGACGTTCGGCCGCGGCTGGCGGCTGAAGAAATTCTACGGGGCCATGACCGCGCCTCAATACATGCCTCTCATCGCTTATCCCAAGGCGTGGACACCCGGCACGAACGGCGTCGTTACGGGAGAGGCCGTCCTCCTCGACGTCAAAACGGTCAAGGACCTCGAGAAGTACAAAGGTAAGCTGAAAGGCGCTGTCGTCCTGACCCAACCGGAACAGTCCGCTCCGCTGAAATTCTCCGCCGACGCCTCGCGTCTGTCCGAACAGGATCTCAAGGATATGCTTCTCGCTCTTGATCCCGGCGAACGATCCCGCTACGCCGAAAAGTTGCCGGACGTGATGGCCCGTTTCCAGCTTCAAGCCGTGCTGAACAAATTCGCCGTCGACGAAGGAGCAGCCGTCCTTATCGAAGGCAGCAAAAGCACCGACGGCACCGTCTTCGTGACTTCCGGAGGTACTCAGTTGACGAGCGCTCCGCCGGTCCCGCCGGCCGTCGTCGTTTCCGTTGAACAATACAACAGGATGGTCCGCATCCTTGGGAAAAAAATTCCCGTAACGCTGGAAATCGAAATCCAGACCGAATTTTCCGAGGACGACCCCCAGGGATACAACCTCGTGGCGGAATTCCCGGGGAGCGACAAAAAGCTCAAGAACGAAATCGTCATGCTCGGGGCGCACTTTGACACCTGGCATTCCGGAACGGGCGCGACCGATGACGGCGCCGGCTGCGCCGTCGTTCTCGAGGCTCTTCGAATCCTCAAGGCGATCGGAGCCCAGCCCCGGCGGACGATCCGGGTGGCCCTTTGGGATGCCGAAGAACAGGGATTGATCGGCTCCCAAAAGTACGTCACAAACCATTTTTATGATCGATCCAAGCGGGAGATTAAGCCCGAGTACGACCGGCTCGCCGCCTATTTCAACTTCGACAACGGGAGCGGAAAGATCCGCGGCGTTTATGCTCAGGGAAACCTGGCCGTAATGCCGATTTTCGAGGCGTGGCTGCAGCCTTTCCATGACCTGGGTGCGGCGACGGTGACGACTCGTACGACGGGCGGTTCCGACCATATCTCGTTCGACAGCCTGGGTTTGCCCGGGTTCCAGTTCATCCAAGATGATCTCGAGTACGAGACTTTGACCCATCACTCGAACATGGACGTCTTCGATCATGCCTCGCGGGGGGACCTTATGCAGGCGGCCACCATTATGGCCGCTTTCGTCTATAACGCGGCCATGCGCGACGAAAAGCTGCCGCGGAAATTCTTCGAGCCGGCCGGTCCGACAAAATAGATTCCGGATTCGTCGCTTCGGGAACTCGTTTCGGGTACAATCCTTCCATGCCCTCCGATACGCAAGTCATTTATTCGATGATGGGCGTCGGGCGGATCCATCCGCCCAACCGCCAGGTCCTGAAGGACATCTCCCTCGGCTTTTATTACGGTGCCAAGATCGGTGTGCTCGGACTGAACGGCTCGGGCAAATCGACCCTTCTCAGGATCATGGCCGGCCTCGACCCGGAGTACGTCGGCGAAATCGCCAGGAGCAAGGGATACACCGTCGGCCTTCTCGAACAGGACCCGAAGCTCGATTCCGGGAAAACCGTCATCGAAATCGTGCGCGAGAGCGTCCAGCCCATCGTCGACCTGCTGGCCCGCTACGACGCCGTCAACGAAAAATTCGCCGAACCCGACGCCGACATGGACGCCCTGGTCGCGGCCCAAGCGAAGTTGATCGAGGAAATCGAAAAACACGACGCTTGGAACCTCGACAACCATCTCGAAATCGCCATGGAAGCCCTCCGCTGCCCGCCGCCGGACACGTCGATCTCTGTTTTGTCCGGAGGAGAGCGCCGCCGCGTCGCCCTGACCCGTCTGCTCTTAATGGAACCAGACAACCTTCTCCTGGACGAGCCGACGAACCACCTGGACGCCGAATCCGTGGCCTGGCTGGAGCGTCACCTCCAGGAATACAAAGGCACCGTGATCGCCGTGACCCACGACCGCTACTTCCTGGACAACGTGGCCGGCTGGATTCTTGAACTCGACCGGGGCCAAGGGATCCCTTGGAAGGGAAATTACTCTTCCTGGTTGGAGCAGAAAACCGCCCGGCTCGCCGTCGAGGAGAAGACCGAATCCCGGCGCCAGCGGACATTGGCCCGCGAACTGGAATGGATCCGCCTCTCGCCCAAGGCCCGCCAGGCGAAGGGGAAAGCCCGGGTCACGGCTTACGAAAAACTCCTCAGCCGGGAATTCGACCGGTATCGCGACGAACAGGAAATCCCGATCCCGCCCGGAAACCGCCTGGGAGACGTGGTCATCGAGGTCGAGGGCGTTTCCAAGGCTTTCGGCGACAGGTTGTTGATCGACAATTTGTGTCTCAGCGTCCCTCCCGGGTCGATCGTCGGGGTGATCGGCCCCAACGGCGCGGGCAAGACGACCCTGCTCCGCATGATCACGGGACAGGAAAAACCCGACTCGGGCCGCGTCCGGATCGGCGAAACGGTCAAGCTCGTCTACGCCGATCAATCCCGGGCGCTCGACCCGGCCCTGACGGTGTTCGAGGCAGTCTCGGGTGGGGCGGAGACGATGACGATCGGCGGCCGGTCGATGAACGCCCGGGCGTACTGCGCTTCATTCGGATTTGCCGGAACGGACCAGCAGAAGAAGACCGCCGCGCTTTCGGGCGGCGAACGGAACCGCGTTCACCTGGCCCGGGCGATGTCGGAAGGGGGAAACGTCCTTCTCCTGGATGAGCCGACCAACGACCTGGACGTCAACACCCTCCGCGCCCTGGAGGACGCCCTGGAAAGTTTCGCCGGGAGCGCCGTGGTCATCAGCCATGACCGCTGGTTTCTGGACCGCGTCGCCACCCACATCCTGGCCTTCGAGGAGGATGGGAGCATCCGGTGGGTTTACGGCAATTACTCGGAATACCGGGAGGACCTCCGCCGGCGGAAGGGCGCCGCGGCCGATCAGCCCCACCGCCTCAAGTATCAAGCCTTGAAGCGGTAGGTGGATTTATTTCTCCGCGCCGTCCTCTTTGTCCGGGCCTTCGTTTATCTCTTCGGATCCGGCTTCGTCCTCCTCGTTGTTTTCGTCCTCGATTCTTTTTTCGATGATCTTCAGCTCTTTATTGAACCGGTTGACGACATACTCGATCTTCTTGAGAAGGTCATACGGCTTCAACGGCTTGGAGATGTAGTCGTCCATCCCGGCCTCCAGGCATTTCTCGCGGTCGCCTGTCATAGCGTGGGCCGTCATGGCGATGATCGGTAGGTGTTTGTCGGTCTCGACTTCTTTTTGACGGATCGCCGCCGTGGCCTGGTAGCCGTCCAATTTCGGCATCTGGACGTCCATCAAAACCAGGTCGAAAGATTCCTTTTCCAGCATTTCCAGGGCTTCCGCGCCGTTGTTGGCGACCTCGACGTGGTGTCCCCGGCGTTCCAGGGTCCGGACGGCCAGTTTCTGGTTGATGACGTTGTCTTCGGCCAGGAGGACGCGATACTGCTGGCGGGCCTTGCTCAGCGAATGGCGGGTGATCAACGGCGCCGCGGCGTCGCCCGGCTTGTGGACGCCCGCGCCGAGGGCGAGCATGATCGCATCGAGAAGGTACGACTGCTTGATGGGTTTCGTCAGGTAGGCTGAGAGGCCCAGTTTCCGGCAGCGGGCCGCCTCGCCACGGAACCCGGCTGAGCTCAGCATCATGATGAACGCGTTCCCGAGTTCCGGGTGCTTCTTGATTTCCTCGGCCAGGGCGTAGCCGTCCATCTCCGGCATGTTGGCGTCGATGAGAATCAATTGGAAGGTCCGCCCCTCTTCCCGGGCTTCACGGAGAGCCTTCAGGGCCGCCGCTGCGTCCTCGACGACGGTCGGCCGCATGTGCCAGTTGGTCAGCATTTCTTGGAGGATGCGGCGGTTGGTCTCGTTGTCGTCCACGGCCAGGACGGTCGTTCCTTTGATGTCCTCGAACTGGATGGGAACGACCTCTTCCTCCGCCACCTGCTGCAGGGAAAGAGGCATGGTGAAGTGGAACTGGCTGCCCACGCCGAGTTCGCTTTCCGCCCAGATTTTCCCGCCCATCAGTTCCACGAGCTGGGAGACGATCGCCAGCCCGAGTCCCGTTCCCCCGTACAGACGCGTCGTCGAGCTGTCCACCTGGGCGAACGGGTCGAAGATCAGTTTGATTTTGTCCTCGGGAATCCCGATGCCGCTGTCCTTGACGATGAAATGCAGCCAGATCCGGTCTGGGGCGATGGATTGGGGTTGGACCGTGACAATGACCTCGCCTTCGCGGGTGAACTTGATCGAGTTGCTCAACAGGTTGGTCAGAATCTGGCGGAGCCGGCCGGGATCGCCCGTCACCCGGTCCGGGATGTCTCCCGGAATGTGATAAGCCAGCTCCAGGCCCTTCTTTTCCGCCATCAGGGCTACGCTCGAGACCATGCTGTGGACGGTGTCGCGCAGGTTGAAATTGATGTTTTCGAATTCGATTTTTTTGGCCTCGATCTTGGAAAAATCGAGGATGTCGTTGATGATGTTCATCAGGGATTCGGCCGAGATCTTGACCGATTCCATGAAATCCCGCTGTTCCGACGTCAGGTCAGTTTCCAGGGCGAGCTCGGTCATCCCGAAAATCCCGTTCATCGGCGTCCGGATTTCGTGGCTCATGTTGGCCAGGAACTCGCTCTTGGCCCGGTTGGCTTCCTGGGCCTGCTTGCGGGCCTGGATCAGTTCGGAGACGTCGATGAGATTGATGATCACGCCCTCGTAGTTGTCGTTGAGGTAGATGGGCTGAAGGCGGAGAATCACCTCCAACTCCTTGAACGGTATTTCCTGGATCAGCGGAATGGCGAACGGCTTGCTCTTGAAATCCTCGATGGCCAGCCGCAGTTCCGCGGTCGCCAATTGCGGGTCGCAGCCCCAGAGGCTCCGACCGAGCAATCCGGCCCGCTCCTGCTTGAGGAGCTTGAGAAAGTATTCGTTCACTTCCAGGATCCGGTCGTCCTTGTCGGCCAGGATCACGCCTTCCTCCATTCCGGAGATCATGGCCGAGAGCTTGGCCGCCTCCCGTTGGATCGCGACCTCGGCTTCTTTCCGGTCGGCGATTTCCTTCTGGGCCCGGGCGTACAGCTGGGCGCTTTCGATGGCCGCCGCGATCTGGGAACCGAGCGTTTCCATGGCCGATACGTCGGATTCATCAAACGCGTTCGGGCGCATGCTTTGAAGGTCGAGGACGCCGATGACCGCGTTGCCCTTGATCAGGGGCACGGAAAGCTCCGATTTCGTCTTCTCCGCGGCCTTGCGGAAGAAATTCGGGTCTTTTTCGACGTTGCCGGTCATTTGGGATTTTCCGGTGAAGGCGGCGGTCCCGATCATGCCCTGGCCGAAATTAACCTTCATGTCCAGGGGGAGGGAGCCGACGTACCCGCCGGTGATCGCCTTCAGGGTGAGGACCCGGTCGCCGTCTTCACGCAGGAGGAGCATGACACCGTAATAATCGAACGCGTCGCGGACGGACTTGACGGCCACGTCCAGAAGATCCTTCAGCTCCAGCCGGCCGCTCAACTTATGGCCGACGTCGTAGAGCAGGGCGAACTGCGTTCCCTTGCGTTTCGCCTCCTCGGCCAGCCGTTTCCGTTCGGTCACTTCCTGCTCGAGGGCGGCGGTCCGTTCCTTGATTTTCTTTTCGAGGTGGATGTTCCGCTGCCGGATGGTGGCGGTCCGGTATTGAAAACCAGCCAGGGCCAGCCCGAGAACAAAAAGAAGCGCCAGCGCCTGGAACCAGCGGGTTTTCCAGAAGGGGGGGACCACCGAGATTTTGAGGGCGACGCCCTGCTCGTTCCAGAGGCCGTCGTTGTTGGAGCCCTTGACCCGGAACGTGTATTCCCCGGGCGGAATCCCGGCGTAGGACACGAACCGGCGGTTGCTGGGGAGCGTCCATGCCGAGTCCAGGCCTTCCATCCGGTAGGAGTACAAGTTCTTGCTGGGGGCCTGGAAGTCGAGGGCGGAGAATTCGAAATCGATGAGGTTCTGCCGGTAGGTCAGGCGGACGGCCTCCGTTTCGGTGATCGACCGGTCGAGGATGAGACGGTCGTCGACCGGGGCCTTGATCGGAACTTCGCGGCCGAAGAGACGGAAGTTGGTCAGGACGACCTGCGGGGCGTGGGGGTTATCCGTGATCAGTTTGGGATAGAACGAATTGAATCCCTTGATGCCGCCGAAGAAAAGTTCCCCGTCCGCGGCCCGGTAAGAGCAGTAGGTGTTGAATTCGTAGCTCTGGAGGCCGTCGAAGATGTCGAAGTTCTTGAATTTCCGTTTGACGGGGTCGAAACGCGACAGGCCCCGGTTGGTCGAGAGCCAGATGTTCCCCTGCTCGTCTTCTTCCATGGCGTAGATGACTTCGTCGGGCAGGCCGTCCTTCATTTTGAAGACCGTGAAGGTTTCCGTTTCCTGGTCGAACCGGGCCAGGCCGGTGGACGTTCCCAGCCAGAACCATCCCCGGCTGTCCTCCAGGAGGCTCAGGATATAGTCGTCCTTTATACCGTCCGGCTTCGCCGTGGTTGTACGATAGACCTTGACCGCCCCGGTCGCCGGGTCGAAGCGGTTGAGGCCGCCGCCATAAGTCCCGATCCAGACGATTCCGGCCTTATCATAGTAGAGGGAGTAAATCCGGGGATAGCTCAGGCTGTTCGGATTGTTTTCGTCAGCTAGAAATTGCCGGACCCGGCCCGTTTTTCTGTCGAGATAGTTCAGGCCGCCGCCGTCGGTCCCGAGCCACAGGTTTCCGTCCTTGTCCTCGACGATGGTTCGGATGAAATTCGTACTCAGGGTTTGCGGGTCTCCCTCCTTTTTCGTGAAGCGGGTGAATTTCCCGGTTCGGGGGTCGAGACGGCTCAGCCCGTCGATGGTCGCCGCCCAAAGGAAACCGTCACGGTCAAGGTGGAGCATGTAGACGCGGTTGCTGCTGATGCTCGAAGGGTCGGCCGGGTCGTGGATGAAGAAACGGATCTGTCCGGTGGCCCGGTCATACCGGCACAACCCGGAGCCGTCGGTGGCCACCCAGAATAAGTCGTCTCCCTGTTTGAGAATCTTGCGGAACCCGTTGTTGTTCAGGTTGGCCGTGGCGAATCCGGTTTTTTCGTAGAGGCGGAACTTGGAGATGTTCTTGTTGTACTTGCTGAGGCCGGCCCCGTAGGTTCCGAACCAGAGTTCGCCCGAGTTATCCTCCATGACGGCCAGGACGCGGTCGCCGGAGATGCTCGTCGGATCGCGTTCGTCATGGCGGTAGTTCCAGAAGCCGTCCTGGTTGGGGACGTACCGGTCGACGCCCGCTTCGTTGGTCCCGATCCAAAGCGTTCCGGACTTGTCCTGGAAAATGCAGTTGACCGTGCTGCCGCTCAGGCTGGACGGGTCGCGGCGGTCGTGGCGGTAATGGACGAAACCGTCGCGGTCGGGTCCGGTTTTATCCAGGCCGTTGCGCGTTCCGACCCAGAGGTTTCCATTCCCGTCCTCGGCCAGGGACAGAACCCCGTCGTTGCCGAGGCTTTTCGGGTCAGACGCTTTATGGCGAAAGGATTCGAATTTCCCGGTTTGTTCGTTCCACCGGTTTAGGCCGCCCCCGTCCGTTCCCGCCCAGATTGTGCCGTCCCGGTCCTGGAGAACGGCCTTGACGGTTCCGTGGCTGAGGGCGGAATCCCCGCCGGCCCCGGCCATGAACCGGGTGAAGAGCTGCTTTTTCGGGTCGAGGCGGTTCAGGCCGTCGTTGGTGGCAATCCAGATGTTTCCGGACCGGTCCTCGGTGAGAGCGTAAATCTGGTTGTTGCTCAGGCTGTTTTCGTCGCCGTGGTCGTTGCGGTAGGAGACAAAATCTTCCGTTTCCGAGACATACCGGCTCAGGCCGTTGTCCGTCCCGACCCAGAGGATCCCGGCCTTGTCCACGAGCAGGCACCAGACGTAGTTGTTGGAGAGGGCGCGGGGGTTGACCCGGTCTTCCAGGAAGATCTTGAAGTTGTAGCCGTCGTACCGGTTGAGGCCGGTTTCGGTGCCGATCCAGATAAAACCTTTTCGATCCTGGACGACGCAGTACCCGGTGCTTTGCGATAGACCTTCCTCCAGCGAGAAGTTTTTACAGCGGAGGCGATCCTGAGAGGATAAGGGGATCGCCAAAGCGAGGGTCAAACCGAGTCCAAAGGATATAAATCTCTTCCGCATGCTGACCTCCAGATGGCGCTATTGTACTGCGTCAGATGGCGCGGGGTACCGACGCTAATAAAATAATCCAACGCCCGATTTTTTACAATCACCATTTTTAAAGTTTCCCGGGCGCGGTGCGGCCCGGGGACGTGCGCCCCAGGGCCATTACGCGATGAGTCTTGCTGAGTTGTACGAATGGGGCTTCAGCCTCCTCCGCCGAAAACCGAAAACATCGGCAGGCGGAAAAGCGCATAACGCGGCTTCGGGGACGTGCGCGCCAGGGCTTTCAGGCGAGAGTCCCCGCTCGGTCGGAGAATGGCGCTTCAGTCTGCTAGGCCGTCGACGTTTTCGGTCTTGGTTTTTCGGGCGCCGCCGGCGGGCCTGGGCTTGTGAATTTCCGGGGCCTTGATGAACCGGTTCACGATATCCGTCGTCCGGGCCATCCCCAGTTGTTCGAACAAGTATTGGAATTTCCTTTCCAAATCCGTTCCGATTTCATCCCGGGCCTCTTTCGGCAGATCCCAGAACCTCTTTTTGAACGGGCCGACGGCCTTTTTCCTAGCCTTGTAGAAAAATTGAGCGTCGGAGTCCTTGGGTTTGCGCTCCTCAGCCGCGTTCTTTTTCAGCCAGTCGTACATTTCCAGGCGCAGGGACTCGGGCACGGTCGGATGATCCATGATCAGCGATTGGAAGGCGGTGGCCAGGTGGACCTCACAGGTGTCCGCTTCGACGAACCGGTGGAAAGCCGTGTCGGGCAGCGTGCTGGCGCCGTGCTGAACCGCCCCGCCCATTCCGTAGGCCTCCCGGGCCCGGGCGCCGAGCGCCCGAAGAGCGTCGAAATCGATGGCCACCTGGGCCAGCGATCCGTCGGGGAGGACCACGCCGCCGTGCGACGTTCCGGTCTGGATGCTGATTTTGCTGATCCCCGTTTTCGCCCCCCGGGCGGCGTCGTATCCGGTCATGAAGGCGTCGAGGTCCGCGACCGTGCTGTTTTGATGTCCGACTTCGCCGATTTCGCCGCCGACCGAGATCGTCACCCCGGCGGGTTCGTGGTCGCGGATGAAGCGGGTGAACGCGGCGCAGAGTTCGAAATTTTTTTTCTGCTGATCGGCCAGCTTCGGAAGGGAGATGTCCACGAGCGTGGACGTGTCGATGTCAATGTTGAAGAACCCGTCCGCGACGGCTTCGATGATCAGGTCGCGGATGGCCTGGGTTTCGGCGTCGGGGTCGGCGGCGTACTTTTTCGCTCCGGCCTGGAAGTGATCGCCCTGGATGAAGACGGGCCCGCGATATCCTTCCCGGAGGGCGGCCGCGAGAACGGCGGAGACATACTCGGCGGGACGCTGGTCCGTGTAAACCATTTCGCTCCGGGCGATTTCGAAAATGAAGGCGCCGCAATCGATCGTCCGGGCGGCCCGGAAAACGGCCCGGGCGGAATCGTAGGCCAGCATCCGCAGGTTCATGGCCGGACCGGTGAAGGCCTTTTCGATCCGGCCGCGGCCCCGGGCGATGTACAGGTCGTGAATCGAGGCGGGGCGGACGCCGACGGTTTGGGCGGTTTCCCAAATCAGCCAGCGGGCGGCGGCCAGGGTTTCCGGCTCCCCGAAAACGGCCTCGTGAATCAGGGCGTCCATTTTTTCCGGGAGCGTTTTTTCGTTGAGGACAGAGAGGTGTTCCCCGTCGAGTTTCACTGTTCCATCCAGATGTTTTATCAGACGGTCCCAACCGTGATTGGACATGCGCGGCTCCTTTGGTCTTTTTGATTTTCACGGGAGGTGAAAATCCCTCCGATTATATCAAAACCATTCGCCTTGTGTCCCGCCTAAGATAAGTCATCTTCCCGGCAACGGGGAAGGGGAGGCGGCGTTCATTGACAATGCGGCCTCGGCATAGAATCATATCCGTCGCAACGGTAAAATCGGAATCCGGCCGATCGCTTATTTCGAGGAGGGAGTTCATGCGTCACCAAAAGCTGGCTGTTTCGGCGGCGTTTCTTCTTTTTTTCGCCTGGGCGGGGTTTGCTTTTCAGGCCGGTGAAAAGCCGGCCGCTTTGACCGCGGAGGATTACGCCCGGGCGGAAAAATTCCTGGGCGCCAACACGTCCCCGCTGGTGTTCCGGGCGTCCGTCCGGCCGAACTGGCTCCCCGGAGACCGGTTCTGGTACCGGAATCAACTTGCGAACGGGTCGGAATTCATCCTGGTCGACGCGGCCCGGGGCGTCCGCGGTCCGGCGTTCGACCAGGCCGGGGTCGCGGCCGCCTTGTCCGCGGCCGAGGGAAAGTCTTACGAGGCCTCCGCTCTGCCGTTTCTGGAGTTTGAATTTTCGGCCGACGGAAGACGGTTTTCCTTTGTCGTCGGATCCCGCCGCTATTCCTGCGATCTTCGCGGCCGGGCGATGAAGGCCGAGGACATCGCACCGGTCGAATCGCCGGGCGCGCGTCCCCCGGTTTCGGCCGAACCCGAATCTCTTTCTCCGGCCGGACGCCTCGGTGTTTTCATCCGCAACGACAACTTGTGGTCGCGGGAGAAAACTTCCGGAGCGGAAAAACAACTGACCTTCGACGGCGTTAAGGACTTCGGCTACGCGACCGACAATGCCGGCTGGTCGAGGAGCGACCGGCCGGTGGTGACCTGGTCTCCCGACTCGCAAAAGATCGCGACGTTCCAGCAGGATCAACGCGGCGTCGGCGAAATGGCTCTTGTCGAGACGAAAATCGGCCGTCCCGCCCTCCAAACGTGGAAGTATCCTCTGCCGGGCGACGAGACGGTGACAATGATCCAGCGGGTCGTCGTCCATCTCGACGGGCCCCGGGTCGTCCGGCTGAAGATGGCGCCCGATCAGCATCGGAGCTCCGTCGCCGACGATATCAAAGCCGCCGACGGCTCGATGGAGGATACGGCCTGGAGCGAGGATTCCCGCCGCCTGGCGTTCGTTTCCTCGTCGCGCGATCATAAAACAGCCTGGTTCCGGGTCGCCGATTCCGAAACCGGCGAGGTCCGGGACGTCCTCGAGGAAAAAGTCCCGACGTTTTTCGAATCGGGCGCGGATTCGCCGAATTGGAGGTTTCTCTCCTCCTCCGGCGAATTCGTTTGGTTCTCCGAACGCGACGACTGGGGGCAGCTTTACCTCTACGACCTCGAGACGGGCCGATTGAAAAATCAAATCACGTCCGGCGAGGGCAACGTGACCCGGATCCTTCGGGTCGATCCGGAAAACCGCCGGTTGACCTTCCTCGGCGTCGGACGGGAAAATGGCCGCGACCCATACTTCCGGCATCTTTATCGGATCGATTTCGACGGGCGGAACCAAACGCTTCTCACGCCGGAAGATATGGATCATGAGGTCTCCCTCGCCCCGTCCGGAAAATATATGATCGATTCCTTTTCCCGGCCGGACGTCCCGCCGTCGACGGTTCTGCGGACCGCGGACGGCCATGCGGTGCTGACCCTCGAGAAGGCCGACATCTCGGGCCTCTTGGCCGCGGGCTGGACGCCGCCGACGCCCATCACCGTCAAAGGCCGCGACGGCGTGACCGATCTGTACGGTCTGATGTACCGGCCGAGCCGTTTCGACCCGAACCGGAAATATCCGATTCTGAACAACATCTACCCCGGCCCCCAAATCGGAAGCGTCGGAAGCCGGAGTTTTGCGGCGGCTCGTCGGGACGCGCTGGCGATCGCCGAGCTCGGTTTCGTCGTCGTCCAGATCGACGGGATGGGCACACCCGGCCGCTCGAAGAAATTCCACGACGCTTATTACGGCGATATGGCCGACAACACGTTGCCGGATCAGATCGCCGGAATGAAGGAATTGGCCGGACGTTTTCCTTGGATCGACTTGGACCGGGCGGGGATCTACGGCCATTCGGGCGGCGGATTCGCCGCGGCCGCAGCCATGTTCCATTATCCCGATTTCTTCAAAGTCGGCGTCTCCCAATCCGGAAATCACGACAACCGGGGATACGAGGACGATTGGGGCGAGAAGTGGCAAGGCCTCCTCGAAAGGAAACCCGACGGGTCGTCGAATTACGATTCCCAAGCTAATCAAAGCTTTGCCGGGAACCTGAAGGGCAAATTGCTGCTCACCCATGGGACGATGGACGAGAACGTGCCGTCCTACCTGACGCTGCTCGTCGTCGATGAACTGATCAAGGCCAACAAGGACTTCGACCTGATCCTCCTGCCCAATCGCGGACACGGATATGGAAACGAGCCGTACATGATGAGGCGGCGTTGGGATTATTTCGTCCGGTATTTGCTCGGCGCCGAGCCGCCGAAGGAGTTCACCTTCCAGCCGCCGGCGGCCGATTCCTGGAGATGAAGGGGGAAGCCGCGCGCAGGGTCAAGGATTACGCCGGCCCTCGAGGGATTTCATGAATTCGTCCCAGAGTTTTTGGGGGATGAAGAGGGTCAAGAGAACGCCCGGACGCAGGCCGTAGTGCTCAACGACGTATCGATCCCCGAGTTTTTTCCGGACGGCCTCGGCTTGCTCCGCATCGGCGACGATTAGATCGGCTCCGGAGATGTCTCCGGCCGTTTCCGCCTCCGCCCAATATCCGACTTTTTTATACTTTCGGAGGTACCAGGGCAGCGGCCACTGTTCGTAGGGGCCGGCCAGGACCTCGACGAGAAGGCCCTTTCCTTCCGGGTGAATGGCGGCCAGGTCGTCGATCCGGCCGACGAGTTTGAGAAAATCGAGACTGGTCTGGGCGTAAACATAGGGATTGCGGGGATCGGCCGGGTAACGGAAATCGGCCAGATAGCTTTGCCAGGCAAGATGGCCCAAACCGGTCGCGATGGCCAGGATGACGACGATCCTGAGGAGGATCGTTTTCGTCGCCCGGAAAATCGCGGTCCCCCCGATCCCGGCCAAAATCAGCCAGCCGAGATAAAAGGGAAGCATGTTCCAGGGAGTCTTGTACCGGAGGAAGGAGTAGACGAGGGTCGTCCCGAGGGTATAAACGACAAAAAAGAGGCCGAGAGATCGGTCAACCGGAAGCGAGTCGACGGGGTCGTTGTCCTCGTTTCTCCTGCGGGGGAGGAAGATAAAAATCATCCCCGCCAAACCGAGAAGAAGGACGAATAGTTCGGTCCAAACAAGACTTCCGGAGATCGAGCCGACCAGCGTTCCGAGATAATAGAAGAAAGGATGGGCATGGAAGCCCGGGGCGAAGCTCCCTTTTTCGGCGTAGATTTTGAGCGCGGCGGCGGCGTCCTTGATTCCCCCGGGGTTTGCCCCGAACGAGGAGAAAAACGCGGCCGCTACGGTGGCCGCGATGATTATCATGATGATGATATGGTGGAGAAAAAACCGTCTTTGAACGGGCATATCCGTCTTCGGCGCAATGATCTTCTCCCGGACGAGGACCGCCGCCAGGCCCAGGGCCGCGGTGGCGTAAACAATCACGGCGGTTTCCTTCGTCGCGGCCATCAGGCCGGCGAAGATCCCGGCGACGGCGAACCATCCTCCGTCCGGCCGATCGACGTATCGCCACAGCGAACCCAGAAATCCCAGGACGAAAAAGACGAAACACATCTCCTGGATGTAAAACCGGCTGTAATAGGTCATCGCCGGGGAGACGGCGATCAGGAGGGCGGCCAGCGCCCGGGCTCCCGGTTCGAGGCCGCGGCCGAACAGAAGAAGGAGAAGAAGGATCGCGGCGCCGAAAAAGGCGGGGACGGTTCGGAGGAGGACCTCATCGACGTCGATGAATCTCTGCCGACCCATCGCTTTCGCCGCCGGCAGCGTCAGGAAATACAGGGCCGGTCCGTGATGGTCGTTTTTGTCGTAGATATATTCGCGCTCTTCCAGGAGCGTTCCGAATTTGACTGCCTGGTTGGCTTCGTCGTGATGCATTGGCCGAAGGCCCAAATCGGTCAAGCGGAAATAGAAGGCCGCGGCCAGGGCCGCGAGAAACAGTCCGCCGAACGCGGCTCGTTTCATTTGAGGGTTCCGTAGACCTCCACTTCGACATAGTGGTTCATGTCGTTTGAGGTGTTGCCGTTCGAATAAAGCCGGAGATAACGGCCCGGAGCGCCCTTGGGATCGATCAGGCGGCCTTCGTTGGTCTCGATGTATTCTTTGTCCTTGCCCGCGCCCAGGCCGAGGGTGTTGTCATGATCGTTGTTGAAGACGGTGACGACGTTTTTCGAAAAATCCGCGGTCTCAGAAAGTTGGACGACGACGTCCCGGTAAACGCGGGCCTGGCTGTGATAATGCCAGACCAGGATCGCGCTGAGCGCGGCCGTTTGGCCGAGGTCGATCTGGACCCATTGGCGGCCGGGGCCGAGTTCCACAAAGTACCCGTCCTCCCCGGACTTTTCGCCGTCGACGACGAAGGGCAAATCCCCGATCACGGGCTGCATATCGCTCGAAAGAACCGATTTTTTCGCCGATAAGAGTTGGGTGCCTTTGGGGACCAAAAACGGGCCGCGGGGTTTCCCGGTGACCGTCTCGAGATTGGCCGTTTTAATGTTGCGGGGCGTGCCGACAAACATCGGCTTCGGCAGTTGAAGCTTGAGTTCTTCCTTGTTCGCGTCCTGGGTAGAGGGGGAGGAGACGACGGGGGAGAGGAAGAGCAGGGCAGCCATGAAGGCTGCCGCAATAAGGACGAGGCGTTTCATCTGGAGCTCCTTCCTCTTAATATAAACCGGGAAGGAGACGGCTTCAAGTTCCGGATTCGTTTTTGTTCTGTTTCTGAACGCTAATTTGATTTCGATGTCAATCCCCCACTGCCTAGGTCCCGCAACCGGGCCATCCTCAAGCCCCCATAGCGGAAGGGGCTCCCGGAAGATTAACGGGGAACCCTGAAAATAGGGTTCCTCTTCAATGCACCATTTTGGCAATATACAAAAACGGCACTGCTTCCCCTCCAGGCTTTGCGGGCCTTGCCCGCCCTACACGACCCTTGGAAGTCAGGGGGCGGGGGCGGAGGACGGCCTGTTTGCGGGACCGGCTGGGCATCAAACCGCTGAGCGGACTATCCGTATGAAGTATTGTCGCTTTGGCAAACGCATGAAAAAAGGATGACCGAGCATGACTCCCTCCGCCCTGAACACTCGGCGGTTGTCTGGTGCCTTGAAGGTCTTTTTCTGGAACGCGGTCCGTATCGCCCTCGGCCGGCCGCGGCAGGCCGCGGCCTTCATCCGTTTTTTATGGTGGTTGAGGAAATCAGCTCGAAGGAGGGCAATCTGGAAGCGTCGGGGAGTTCAGGTCCCGCCCATCATCATCTACAGCGTCACGGACCGATGCAATCTTGCATGCCAAGGCTGTTACGCCCAATCCTTTCCTCAGGACGAGGGCACGGAATTTTCGGCGGAAGATATGCGCCGTATGTTCAAGGAAGCCCGAGAGCTTGGCGTCTCGTTCTTCGTCCTGGCCGGAGGGGAGCCGCTCCTGCGCCCGGAGTTGGCCGGGATCCTCGCCGAATTCCCGGAATTCATTTTCCTCGTCTTTACCAACGGCCTGCTCCTGACGGATGAATGGTTGTCCGTTCTTCGTCGTCAGCCCCATATTGTGCCGCTGCTGAGCCTGGAGGGCGATCGGGACATGACCGACGGACGACGAGGGCCCGGGACATACGACAAAGTCCAGGACGCGTTCGTCCGGTTGAAACGGCGCGGCATTTTTTTCGGGACGTCCCTGACTCTCACCCGGACGAATTTCGAGATGGTCACATCGGCAGGTTTGACCCGGAACCTCGTCCAGGCCGGGGTCAAGTTTTTCCTATATCTGGAATACACGCCGACAGTCGAGGGAACCGAAGGACTCGTCCTCGCTCCGGACCAGCGGTCGGCCGTGCGGGATATTCTGAGCTCTTTCCGAACCGGTTTCCCGGCCCTGTTCATCGCGGTCCCTTGGGACGAAGACGATGTCGGCGGATGTCTCGCGGCCGGCCGCGGGTTCATCCATATCAGCGCCGCAGGCGCAGTCGAGCCGTGCCCCTTCGCCCCGTTCTCCGACATCAGCTTGAGGGACAAGCCGCTTCGCGAGGCCCTCCGTTCGAATTTCCTGAATGAGATCCGAAACCGCCCCGAGCTCGGCCGTGAGACGGGCGGCGGTTGCGTTCTTTGGAAGGAACGCGAGCTGGTGATGTCTTTGCTGAAACAGGCCAAGGCTAGGTCCAATCCGGACTGATCCGTGATCCGGCCGCATTCAGACCCGCCCCGTCCTCCATCGTCGAACTCAACCGTTCGTGAGAGGAGGGATAGTCTGTGATGTTAACGGGAGCGTCGGGCGTATTTTCAAGTAAATCGGGAAGTAAATCGGGGACAGATTACTCATTCCCCAATTGTTGAAATTGGGGAATGAGTAATCTGTCCCCAAATGCGGATGTCGCCGTAGGAAACAACCAGGCAGGCCCAGATGTCCGGATGACGGCCGACGAAGGCTTCGACGGCATCGGGCGTCATGACGAAGAAGGCGGTGGAGAGAGCGTCGGATAACGCGGCCGTCGGCGCCGAAGCCCAAGCCGCGAGGTTCCCCCGGGCCGGCCGGCCGGTCCGAGGATCGAGAATGTGTCCGCCTTTGACTTCGGTCCCCGATCCGCTGAGGGCCCGGCCGGAAAGAACGACGCGCGTCGGAGCCCCGGGCCACCCGGCGCCGACGCCGACCGGCCAGCCGGGCCTTGCCGGGAGCTTCGATTCCGGATCCGTCCCGGATTTCGCAAGGGGAGAACCGGCGGCCAGCGCCGAGCTCATTCCGCCGTGGAGAAGCGCATCCGAAACGCCCCATTCGAGAAGAATCTTGGCGGCCTGGTCCAGCGCATATCCCTTGCCCACGCCTCCCAGGTCAAGGTCAAGCCGGGGAATTTCCGGCGGACCCGCCCCCTGACTTCCAATGGTCGTGTAGGCCGGTCCTGATTCCCAAGGGTCATGAAGGACGGGAAACCCGCAAAGCCCGCTCGCCGCCGGCCGACGGATCGCATACGATCCCGATTCGCCGACGAGCTCGAATCCGGCGGAAAATGGGGCAGGTTCGTTCGGGAACGGATCCGGATACTCGGATACCCCGGGTGGGGCCGCCGCGCGCGCGTTGATGTCGAACGCCCCTCCGGTTTCGACGCGTACGGCCTCCGCGAGTGAAAGACATTCGAAGGTTTCGATTCCGACCGGAATTTCTCTGCCTTCGGGCAGGCGGTTGATCCGGGAAATTTCGCTCCCCGGGTCGAACCGGCTGAATAGTCCCTCCAGGCGGTCGATTTCCCGGAACGCCGCCCGGGCGGCCTGCTCGGCATACGACGCGTCCGGATCCGGTATGAAAATTTCAAAAATCGTCGACATCGCCTCGTGCGAGAAGTGGGGAACGGCGGGGAAAGATTCGTTCATACCTGCGGCGTTTTCGTCCGCTCCGGAAGGATGATGTCGAAAAACACGATGGCCGCGAGCGCGAGACCCAGGGCGGACCAGCGGTGGATCATAAGGAGCGCGACCTGGGTGTTGAACGTGAAGACCGGCAGCATGGAGCAGAGGGCGGTCGTCACCTGGACGAAGCCGAGGGAGGCGAATATCCAGAAGATGATTTTCCGGACGAATTCCTTGGAAAGGTTCTTGAAAATCGGGCAGGCGATGGCTTCAAACACGGCCGATTTCTGCCGGTCGAAGCGATGGGCGCCCGCCCGGAACATCAAGACGGCGGCCAACCCGATCGCGAAAAGCCCGCCCGCCGCGACATGGGCCAAAAGAGGCAGGCCGAACAACCCCCGACGGATGAATATCGAGAAAAACAGCCCGCTTACGGCGAGATAGAGAAACGCGGCCGCTCCTCCGAGAAAAATCCACTTGGTCCAACCCGGGTAATGCGCTTCGGCCCAACCGTTCCAAACGTCCCAGCTTTTCCGGAAAAAAGACGGGGAGGCATAAGTTTTAGTCCGTATTCCGAGCCAACGGAGGTAGGCGCCGGGCTTGAACCGGGACGGGTTTTCCCCGGATTCGGCCGCGGGGGCGGAAGCGAGATACCGGACCGCGGTTCGGTAGAATAAAAGACCGGCCAGCGATAACAGGGCGACAATGATGAACACGGTCATGGCGGTCTATTTCCTCTTTTCGATCAGGCCGCTCATCCGGCCGACGGCCAGGACCAGGGCCGCCAGGAGGACGATTCCGATGACGAATGCGGCGGCCGCTAATACGATCTTGAAATACGGGCGGCCGAGGTAGGAAAGGCCGAACAACCGGTGATAGACGTTGTTCACGCCCATGTACGTCGCATTCGTATGGCTCGCGATTTTTTTCGTCTGCAATGGTCCCCGGCCGTTGACCTTGGCGAAGAAAAAGTCGGACGTCGCGCTGTGGCAATCCGTGCAGCCGTTCCATCCGAGGGATTGGCGGGCCGGCCGGACCTCGTGGGCCAACGGCCAGGCTACCGGTTCGGCGGCCTCGTCGTTGACGGCTTCGAGGCGGCCCTTCTTGTCGAGACGAAACAGCTTTCCGCCCGATATATAGACGGGATTCTTCCGGCCGTCGCGGGCCAGGACCTCGAGAATGCGGGCGACCTGGCTTTCGGTCAGCCGCAGGTCCGTACCGGTGAGTGACATCACCGCATTTTTCTCAAAGTCGGAAAGCATCGGCTGGGGCGAATCGCCTTTGGCCCACATCCATTCCGCCCCGGCCGCAGCGGCGTCCTTCCTCTCGGATTTATCGAGAGCGCCGCCGGTCAGCCGATAGAGGAAACCCTTGTAAAGGAAGGCCGGTTCTCCCGGGGCGGCTTTGGTCTCGCGCAACGCTTCCAGGACGGTTTGGATCGCCGCTTCGGGTTCGGCCGTCGCCGCGGCGTTGGCCGGGTCGAAATCGGGAATAAACGGCGTGGTTTCGCCGTTTTCGGCCGAAGCGAAATAATATCCGGCAGAGGCCGGGCCGTTCGCCGCGGCGGATTTGACCGTCAGTCCGCCGTCGAGATTCGGCTCATAAACTGTTCCCCCCAAAACCAGGACAGGCGGACCCGGCCGGTCGGGGATTTTTTCCAGGGCGGCGAGTATCCGAACGACCGCCCTTTCCGGATAAAGAAGATCGCCGGCGGAGGCTTCGACCTCGGACGGCGCAAGCGGCCGGATCGTTTCCTTTTCAGGCCCGTTTTCGCGCACGCCCCAATAAGCGGGCCACATCATCCGGTGGGGCGCCAGTTTGCCGTTGGTGTCGCGCCGGTAGATGGGCTCGACGATCGCCGGGAGATCGGTCG
>JAPKZG010000044.1 GCA_026393895.1 Candidatus Aminicenantota bacterium | reverse complement strand
GTGGCCGGCGGAACGAAATGGAGGAATACGCCGAAGGCCAGGCTCCACAACCCGAGGCCCATCAACGCCGACGCCGACGGTTGTTTCCCGGATTTCGTTTTCGAATCCCGGAGAAAATCTAGGGGCATATCATCCTCGGGTCGCCCGCTTAAAACAGGGCGACCACTTTGACCAAAGCGTACGTCAAAACAGTCGCGGCGGTGAGCGCGGCCAGCGTCCGGCCGGTTTTCTGGCGGGCGAGATTATTGGCCAGAAGCCCGGGGATGATCCACCCGATCACCCGTAAATCCAAGGAAGAAGGAAAGAGCGGCGGCCAGATCAGAAACCAGATCTGCCCGATCAACGCGCCCGCGAGGAGAAGAAAGACGAATCTCCGGCGGCCGAAAAGGAGGAGATACTGAGCCGCCCAACGATAGAGCCCGAGCGCGCAAAATGCCGCGGCCAAGGTCGCCACGAGCCGCGCGGGCTGTTCCACGTAGAGGGCCATATACGCCGGGACGATGAGGCCGCCGGGAATGACGCCGGTGATTTCGGCAAAGAGCAGAGCGACGGGCAATCCGACAAGAATCGTCGTCAACATGAGACCCTCGTCCCCGCAGTATCCCAGTATTCAACCAGGGCTTCGCCGATAGCGGCGATATTTCCCATGCCGACGACGACGGTCTCGTCCGCGGACATCGGCCAAAGCGCGTCCGTCACTTTGCGGGCGGACCGGGCGTCGATCGCCCCGACTGCGGGGATCCCTTCTCCGCCGGGAAAGCGCATCCGGCCCAAGGCCGAAGCCTGTTCCCCGATGAAAACGACTTGGTCAAAACCGGCGAAAAAACCATTCCGGACCGCCGCCAGCCATTGGCGCGTCCGGGAGGCGCGGTCGGACCTGAGGTTGAGAAGGGCGATCGTCCACCGCCCCTCGAACGGAACGCGGCTTCGGACCCTTTCCAGGGCGATCCGGGTCGACTCCGGCTCGTTGGCCGCGAAGATCGAGGCGAACTGCCAGTTTCGGCCGGAAACGGGTGAGACCATCGACCAGATTCGAAGACTCCCGAAATCGGGGTTCGCCGCGGCGATTCCCCTCAAGGCCGTCTCCCGGTCAATCCCGAGTTGATCGGCCACGGCCAGGGACACGCGGACGTTCTCCGGAAAATCAACGCCGGGAAGAGGGTTCTCCGTTTCATCGGGGGCCATATGAATAACCCGGCACTTTTTTTTACGCGCCGTCCGGTCGAAAACCGGATGCCATTCCGCGACACAAACCAAAACAGTACTTTGAGGAGGAATCGCGGTTGCCAGGGATTCGGCGACCTCCTCCACGGTCCGGCCCATCTCCTCCTCGTGGTCGAGACGGACATTGGTCACGACGAGGATCCCCGGACGGAAGATCTTTCCGGATTCGACGGCCAGACATTCCGGCGCGATGCTCATCATCTCCGCGACAAGCGCGTCCGCCGAAAGCCGAGCCGCAAGAGAGAGGAATCGTTTTTGCTCCAGGAGGGAAGCCGGTCCCAAGCGGGGGATTTCCTGTTCGCTGCCGTCGGGCAGGATCAAAGAAGGCTTCGAACCGGTCGTTTTGGCCACGACCGACCGGCCCGAGGCCCGAAGGGCTGCGGCGATCTGGCGGGTCACGGCGGATTTTCCCCGGGTTCCGGTGACGCAAATCCGAAGAGGAACCCGGGAACGAAGCCGGGCCAATCTCCGGCGTTCGAGGATGAGAAATCCGCCGAAAAGGGAGAGGATGACGAAACCGGGGATCAGAATACCCACATGCGTATTCTATGGAAACGACGGGGAAAAAACCAACTTAAAAATAAAAGAGGCGGAAGATTGGGCGTCTTCCGCCTCCCCACTGAAAGGAAGAGAGTTGAAGGATATATGGGAAGGCACTCTATAGGTGCCTGCAAATATTTATGCATAAATCATGCCAACTCGTTCGATGGCAAAAAGCGAAAACTCCCCTCGGAATAAGGAAACGGAAGAGACTTGAAAGCTGGTTTTACCGTAAACTTATTTATTCAGGCGTAAACTAAATTGCGGGGATTTGCCCTCGAAATCCCGGGGGTGCCGAAAAACGGACATGGCACCTCCTGGTGCCAAATACCCTCTTGGTCGAACGAGGCCGGACCGGAGCGCCCCCTGCCTTTTCTCTGTTCCCTCCGGTAAAAACCGGAATAATTCGCATTTATCCTCCAATTTTTCTAAAAAGTCAATCCTTTGAATAGGGTCAGCACATCCTTCGAATTCTTTTTTTGTCTAGCGGGATCGTTCCGAGTTGAAGAAATAGGAGGGATAACGCCCGGGATCGGGCCGGGAAGGCCGGCGCAAATCGCCTGAGCGCCGCCGGCTTTACTCCAAACCGGAGGTTACGAAAAATGATTCAAACCGTGCGGCCGGCGATCAGTTCGTCCTTCTTCAAGAGGTAATCGATCGAACGGTTGAGCGCGTTGAGGTCAAGCGGCTTGGCGAAAAAATGGCTGATTCGAAGACGGGCTAAAACTTCCGGTTCAATCAGGTCGGCGAACGCCGAAATCAGGATGACTTCGCCGCCGAATCCGGCCCGACGAAGGGATTCGACGAGTTCGACTCCGTTCATGTCGGGAAGACGGTAATCGGCGATCACCAAGTCCACGGCCGCGTTTTTAAAACGGGCCAGGGCTTCCGCGCCGTCCTTGGCCAGATAAACCCGGTAGGTTTTGTTGAGAATGAGAAAAAATGTTTTCCGGATGGATTCTTCGTCATCCACTACGACTATTTTTTTGGTGGCCATGAGCACGATCCTTTGGTCGATTCGCCTGAATATTTGCATGATTCGTGCCAATTTTCGGTCCCCGGGTTCAGGCGGGAACGGGCCGGCCGTCCGGCCGGCCGCCCGGATGGACGTAAGAGATTTTTAAAAAAAGGTAAAGAGGCAAACGGCGGCCGGATTTCAGACCGTGAGCTGATAATCCTTGATTTTCTTGTCCAGGGTCGGCCGGCTGATCCCGAGGATTTCGCTGGCCCGGGTTTTGGACCCCTTCACGGCGGTCAAAACATACTGAATATACTCTTTTTCGACCTGGTCCATGGGAACGAGCTCCCGGGAACAGGGTTTCTTCTCCTCCGACTCGAGCGGCAGGTTTTCCAGCAGAATCACGTCTCCCTTGGCCAGGATCACGGCCCGGATCAGAGCGTTCTCCAGTTCCCGGACATTTCCTCTCCAGGAATTCTCCTGGAGTGCGATCATGACTTCCGGCGGGATTTTGCGGACGTTCTTCCGCAGGTCCCGGTTGATTTTTTCCAAAAGATAGGCGACGAGATCCGGGATGTCCTCCGGGCGTTCGCGGAGAGACGGCAGTTTGATTTCGACGACCTTGAGGCGGTAGTAGAGGTCCTCGCGAAACCGGCCACTGTCGATCAACGCCCGGAGGTTCTGATTGGTCGCGGCGATGATCCGGGCTTCGGTTCTCAGGATTTTTTCCCCGCCTACCTTCATGTAGTCCCGGCTCTCGATGACCCGGAGGAGTTTGGACTGGAGGTTGGGCGAGACGTCGCCGATTTCATCCAGGAAGAGCGTCCCCTTGCCGGCGATTTCGAATTTCCCCTTGGTTTCGGAAACCGCGTCGGTGAACGCGCCCTTAACGTGCCCGAACAACTCGCTTTCGAGCAGCGTTTCCTGCATGGCCGAGCAATTGATGACGATGAACGGCTCCTCCCGCCAGGGGCTGTTGTAATGGATCGCCTTGGCGACCAGCTCTTTTCCGGTTCCGCTGTCGCCTTGGACCAGGACGTTGGTCCGCGTTCCGGCGACCGAACCGATGAGTTTGAAGACGTCGCGCATTCCCGGTGAACGGCCGATGATGTTGTCGATCAGGTATTCCTTCTGTTTTTCCGAAACGAGATAATCGATCTTCTCCTCGAGCGCCCTGACCTTGAACGCCTTGTCGATCGTCAAGTCCAGGGCGACGAAATCGAGGGGTTTGACCAGATATTCGAAGGCGCCTCCTTTGACCGCTTCGACCGTGGTTTTCATGTCGTCATAAGCGGTCATGATGACGACCACGGCCTGCGGGGATTTTTCCCGGATCCGGCGCAGCACTTCCAGGCCGTCCAAGTCGGGCAGCCGGACGTCCAGGAGAACAAGGTCGGGGTTACCGCCGGCGCAGGCTTCCAGGCCGCTTTCCCCGTCTTCGGCCGCGCGCGTTTCGCAACCCCGGCGGCTCAAATGGGCGCTCAGCGTTTTCCGAATCAAGGGGTCGTCGTCGATGATCAGGATGGATTTCATGATTCTCTTCCGATCGGAATTAATATTTCGAACATCGTTCCGGGACCCGACTTGCGGACGACCCGGATCGTTCCGCGGTGAAGCTCGACGAGCTTGCGGGCGTTGGACAGGCCCAGGCCGATGCCCCAGGACTTCGAGGTGAAAAAGGGTTCGAAAACGTTTTCCCAATCCTTCTCCGGGATCCCCGGGCCGTCATCGGATACGCGGATCCGGAGACGGCGGCCGCTCTTGTCCTCGACGCCGTCGGCGGAAAGGGCGATCCGCCCTTTTGGGCCGGCCGCCTCGGCGGCGTTGCGCAGGAGATTGAGGAGCACCTGGCGGAGGCGGTCCCCATCGACGAAGATTTCCGGAAGGTTTGGGTCCAACCACTTCTCGACCGAAATGTTTTTTCCCCGGAACATGTCCCCCATCATCTTCAGGGATTCGTCCACGATCTGGCCGACGGGGAAGGGCGCCTTTTGAAGCTCGGTCGCCCGGGTGAAATTCAACATTTCCTTGATGAACTTTTCGATCTGGGCGATCCCTTCCTGGCTGAGGGCGAGGTGTTCACGCTCGGTGTCCGCAAACACGCCGTCCTCCAGCAGCTTCTGGATGTTGAGCTTGACCGAGGTCAGCGGGTTGCGGATTTCATGGGCGATCGAGGCGGCCAGCCGGCCGATCTGGGCCAGTTTTTCCGATTGGACCAGGCGGCGCTGGGCTTCTTCGGTTTCTCGGCGGGCGGCCAGCAATTTCTCGGCCATGTCGTTGAAAGAGAGGGCGAGGTCCCCGATTTCATCGTCCGACCGGGGTTTGATCCGATGGGTGAATTCGCCCCGGGAAATCCGGACCGTGCCTTCGAAGAGTTTCCGGAGCGGGCGGACGATCCGGCGGGCCAGAGCCGTCGTCCCGGCCAGCCCGAACAAAAACCCCCCGAAACCGATCCAGATCAAGGCCCGTTGCGTCCGGCGGACCGCGTCGCGCATTTCATCGAGCGATAGGCCGATTTTAACCGAACCCCATTTGTCCGGGGACCCTTCCGCGAAAATCGGGACCTCAACCTCCAGGACTTTCCTGTGACGGCCGGAAAAGACGATGTCGCGGGGCTCGGCGGCGACGGTGTCGGGCCCGATTTTCCCCTTCAACAGAGTGCCTTGAAACACGGCCGGTTGGTCGGCGATTCTCGAATTATAGATGAGGGGCGTGGCGTAGCGGTCGAAGAAAACCACGTACAACAGCGAATCGTTCGTCTGGCGATCGGCATCGCGTTGAAGCTGGTCCGCGTCCCAAGTGAGAATCGACTGGAGGTTCCGGTCGGCCGTGTTGCGGGCGATCAGGACGGCCTTGTTTTTCGACTCCTCGAAGATGGTCGAGACCTCCTTCTTCTCGATGACCAGCAGGATGGCTCCCACCAGAACGACGAGGAGAAGGGTGAACCAGAGAAGAAGCCGTTGCTGAAGGGTGAACCGGATCTTCATCGACGTTTTCTCATCGGACGAAGGCGACCTCCCGGAGGTCGATGTACATCGCTCCAAGCGGCGGGATTCTCAAGCCCCGGATGTTCGGTTGAACGGCCAGCCGCTGTTCCACCGTGAGCATCGGGATTCCGGGGACGTCCCGGCGGATCATCCCCTCCATTTCCCGAAAGAGATCCAAACGCCTGGCCCGGCCGGCTTCGAGGCCGGCCGCTTCGAGGAGCCGGTCGAAACCGGGGCCGGGGACGTTTGAAGTCAGCCACCGGAAGGCGGAGGATTTGCCGAACAACGGCTCAATGACGTTTTCCGCGTCCGGAAAATCCATCCCCCGCTCCCATAATACGAAAAACGGCTGGCGGACGTCCTTCAACTCGTCCAGGTTCCGGTAACCCTTCGCTTTCAGATGGATGTCCAGAGCTTCGAATTGCCGGGTCAATTCCCTGACGAACGGCGTCCGTTCGATTTTCCCCTCGTCCGGAGTGAAGAGAAGGATCTCGGGAAATTCCTTGGTCCGGAAATATCCTTCCTCCTCGAGAATCCGGGACGCCTGCTCCGGGTCGGATTCCTCCGGATCGAAGGAGGGGAAAAAGCCCGGTAGCTTGGCCGGGATGAAATTATGGATCGCCCGGAAACGGACGGCCTCGGAGGGTAGGGCTTGGACGATCTTGTCCTTGTCGACGACGAGAGCCATCGCCCGACGCACCCGCGCCCGGTCGAACGGCGCGTTGGCGCAACTCATCATCAGATACGAGACGTTCAGGTCGCCCCCTTCAACGACTTGGCAGCCCAGGCGGGCCAGGTCGGCGGAATAGGGCATCGCGTCAACATCCCGTTGCTCGAAATGGTCGAACGTGAAATACGGGCTGTATTCGACGGCCGCGACGCGGGGAGCCCGGCCGAAATAGGCGGGATTCCGGACGAGACGGACGCCGACGATGTCCAGGCGGGGGCTCCGGATCCAACTGTCGAACTTGAACGGGCCCGTCCCGATCGGATGGGAGAAAAAGCCGCGGCCCTGTGTTTCCGCCGGATCCTGGGGGAGGATCCGGCAAAAGCTCATGCTCAGGAGACTGAGCGCCGAAACGTACGGATTCCGCCATTTCACCTCGAAAATGTAAGGGTCCAGGATCCGGAACCCGGTCACGTCGTCCGTTTTTCCCGCGGCGAAATCCTCGGCCCCGACGACTTTATCGATGAAATGACGGCCGTACGGCGATTCGGATTCTCCGCGCAAAAGCCGCAGAAGGGAGAATTTGACGTCGGCGGCCGACAGCTCGCGGCCGTTGTGAAAACGGATTCCTTTGCGGAGATAGAAGGTGTAGCACCTCCCCCCTTCTGATATGTCCCAATATTCGGCCAGGTCGGGGACGATATTGAGGTCGTCGTCGAGGCGGACGAGCCCGTCAAATATCTGCTGGGTGACAAAAACCATTTCCCCTTTCGCCGGGTCAAACCTCGGCTGGAAGGAGGTTTCAAAGCCGCGAATCCTCAACGTATCCCGAGGAGAATCAACGGGATGGAGCACGACGGTTCCAGACGGAGAGGCGGACAGGAAAAGGCCAAAGAGAATCCCCGGGACGGCGATCCGGAGGATTTGTCGGATATTCATGCCTTTGGAAGCCATTATATGCCAAGCTTATGTTCGATACAAAAGCCGGTGAAAACAACGGAGCAATCTTTATGCCAACGGCCGTCTTGAAAAAATATGGGGGGAACAGGCCTAAATAAGCGGGAACGAGACCGCGGTCCGGCCTTTTTTGTAAATAATGCTTACAAAGAAGGCGCGCCGGCGATGTCAATCACTTTTTGGAGCACCCGAAACGCGTTTCCGCCCCAGATTTTCGAAATCTGTGATTCGGAATAGCCGCGGCGCAGAAGTTCCATGGTCACCCGGAACATTTGACTCACGTCGCTGCAATCCTCGACCCCGCCGCCGCCGTCGAAATCGGTGCCGATGCCGACATAATCGATCCCCACGAGTTTGATGACATGGTCGATATGATCGACGACGTCCTTGACCCGGGCCGGCGGTTCCGGGAATTTACGGTGAAGTTCCCGGTATTCGGCGATCGCCGCGGCCCGCTGGTCCGCAGTCATGTCGGACCATGACCCGTACTTGACGTCCAGGGCCGCGAAGGCCGCGTCCCGTTCCGGATTGGGCGGAGGGGAAACGAGATAGGACGAAAAAAAGCAAACCTGGAGGACGCCGCCGTTGGCGGCAAGCGCCTTGATCATGTCGTCGGTGAGGTTGCGGGGATTGTCGCAGAGCGCCCGGCAGCAGGAATGGCTGGCGATGACCGGGACTTTCGAGATCTTCAGGACGTCGGCGAACGACCGGTCCGACATATGGGACACGTCGATCATGATTCCCAGGCGGTTGCATTCGGCCGCGACTTTCCTCCCGAATTCTGAGAGGCCCTTATCCTCCGGATTCCGCCGGTCCGTCCCGCTGTCGCAGATCTGGTTGTCCGACGTGTGGCAGAGGGTGATGTAGCGCACGCCGCGCCGGGCAAACACTTCGACGAGAGACATGTCTTCGCCGATCGGGTAGCCGTTTTCCAGGCCGATGAAAGCCGCCCTCTTCCCTTCCTTCTTAAGACGGGCGGCGTCCGCCGGCGTCGTCGCCTTGCCGACCAGGTCGGCGTATTTCACCGTCATGGCGTTGATGGCGTCGATTTGAGCCATCGCCTTGCTCCTGGACTCGGCATAGGCGTCCGGCGTCAGGGGGCCCTGCCCCGTGAATACGCCGAAGAAAAGGGCGTCCAGGCACCCCTCTTTCATCTTGGGGAGATCGATCTGCCCGCCGTTTTCCGATCCGGGTTCGTGGCGCACCCCGATATCCCATTTGGGATCCAGCAGGTTCCCGGGCGTGTCGCAATGAGTGTCCACGCTGAGGATCCGCGTGTGGATGTCTTTCGCTTTCGCTTCGAGCGACGGGTCGTCCGGCACCGGAGCCGCCGCGAGAAAAACGGAAAGGCCGAGAATAAAAAGGGAGAGCGCGAAGATTGTCTTTATGGTTTTCATATCATCTTCCTTTAAAGAGAAGAAGAATTATATCATCTTTTGACAATCCCCGGCAGGAATGTTAGTAATACGTCTCCGGGATTGAGCCGATGCCCTCTTCGAAAAAGGTTTCTTTTCTCGCCGATAAAAAGGTGGCCGTCCTGGTCAACCCGAAGTCGGCCAAGGGCCGGTGGCGGAAGGATCCCAAGGCGCGGGCGTACATTCATCGGGTCTTCGGCGGCCGGATTTACGACAAAGCCCTGACCAAAACGGAGATGATCGAAACCGCCCGCCGGTTGAGTCTGGAAAACGACGTGCTCATCGCCCTCGGAGGCGACGGGACGATGGCCGACGCGATGCAGGGGATTTTCAACGCCGGCCGCCAGAACGACGTCGTCCTCGGGATCATTCCCTTCGGCAGCGGAAACGCCTTGAGCCGCTCGCTCCAGCTCTCTCAAACCTTGAAACACGCCGTCCGGGCGATCCGTTGGGGCACGCCGAGGGCGGTGGACGTGATCGACATCGGCGGCCGGATCGCCAGCTTCGTCAGTGTCGGGGCCACCGGCCTCGTCACTTATCGGACGTCCCAATCGAAGGTCCCCGGTCTGCTCGGCCACCTTCTCGCCTCCCGGATCCTCTTCACCCATCCGAGGCATCCCATGCAGATCTCGCTGTTCGACGGCCACGACGACGCCGCCGTCCCCTTCGAACGGAAGGACCTGGAGCTGAAGGTCTTCGACGTCATCGTCAACAAGACCAACCATTTCGGATACAGCTGGCTGATCGCCCCCAAGGCAAAAATCGACGACGGGTATCTCGACGTCACAGTGTTCGACATCCGGGCCCTGACCTATGTCTGGTACTTCCCCCTGATCTACCTGGGCATCTACCAGAAACTCTTGAAACACTTCAAGGTCCGCCGGATCAGCATCCGGGGAGCCGACCTTCACGCCCAGTACAACGGAGAAGCGATCGAAAAGCGCGATTCCTTCGAGATGAAGGTGCTCCACAAGGCCTTGCGGGTGATCGGACCGCGGACCCGGTCGAAACGACGATTGGATCGGGCCAAACCGGCCAGCGGGAATTTTATTACTTAGATTTCAAGCGGACCTTCGCGACCGTCGGTCCGTGCGGAGACGTTTCGTTGCCGTCGTTGATCGTCACATGGAGGATGATCAGCCGGTTGGACGCGAAAAATTCTTTTTCTTCCGGCTTGGATCATGGCCGGCCCGCGTTTTCCCTTCCGGCTTTTCCCGCGGCATCAGGATGGCGCCGGTCTCGAAATCACCATAGACGCCGGCTTTCCCCTGAAGAAAGAGCCGACCGACGAGCGCTCCGGTCGCGGCGTCGAGTTCATGGTCGGAAAGACCGCGGCCGAGGCCGCGCAAGCCGAGACGGCCGAGGCCCCGGCGAAGCCCGGCCGCGTCCCTCTTCGCCCGGGGGATTCCCCAGACGTCCTGCGCCCCGCCGGGATACATTTCGAGGATGCGGAAACCGCGCTTTTCAAACTCTTTTTTGAGGGCGATCCCGCGTAGGGTCAGGGCCCGCATCGGCCCGAGGGTGATCGGGAAAAACGGAATTCCGCGGGCTCGGAGTTCCCGGTCGCACGGGCGATAATGCTCGCCGTTTTTGTCCTCGAACGATGTCCGGCCGGGCGGAAGGTTCAACGGGGCGTCGATGACGATGAGGTCGGGACGGGTTTGGGCGGCCACGCCCTCGATTTCGGCGTCATCGAATAAAAGCCGCGTTTCCGCCCCGAGGGCGCGAAGAACGCACGCCCCGGTCGGTCGCCGGGGCGACCCGGCCAGGTCGAGGCCCAGGACGACGATCGGTTTCATCCCTTCCGGATCACGGCTTTCGTTTCGATATCCGGCGGGAATTGGAGATGGGCTTTCACGGTGCACTGGTCCGCCGCTCGGACGACGGCCGGCGCGTACTTCTCCGGAAAATCCGGGGGCAGGCTGATCTCGATGGACGCGAGGCTGATCATTTTTCCCTTTGCGTCCCATTGTGTCGTCATCGTTAATTCGATCCCGTCCGTCGGGATATTCCGGCTTCGGCAGAACGAGATCACGTAATACCCAGCGCAGGTGGCGAGTGAGGCCAGGAAAAGGGAGAAGGGCGACGGAGCGGACCCCTCCCCGCCGTCGCGGACCGGCTGGTCGGTGTGAATCGTGAAGCCATGGTAGGCGGCGTCAACCCGGACACCCCCGGGAAACGTGACGTGCATTTCGTTGTCGGCCATTTCAGGTCTCCTTTCGATTCGAAAAATCCGCCCCCGGCCGATCCGGCGGCCGCCCGCTTACCCCTTTGTCGAACAGGGCCAGGAGAAAGCGGCGGTCCCGGTCGGTCATCGCCGTCCGACCGAAGAAATCGTGGACCCAAGTGCCCACGTGTTCTTTATTCGTGCGATGAATGAATCCCCGGGCGGAAAGCTTGGCCATGATCCGGTCGATCACCTCGTCCTGCTCGCCCCGAAGAAGGGGTGTTTCGTCCCGCCGGTCGGCGGCCGCTTCGGCCGCCTCGCCGAATATCGCGTACAGCGTCAGGAGAACGGCGGCTCCCAGGTTATAGGACGGCTGGCGTTCGGCCTGCGGTATCGTGAAGATCAGGTTGGCCCGGCGCAACTCCGCGCTCGTCAGGCCTGTCCGCTCGTTGCCGAACAGAAGACCGGTCCGTGTCCCGCGCCGCAAACGGCCGATCCGGGCGACGGCTTCGTTCAATTTCACCCAAGAGCCGATTTTCCGCCGTTTCGCGGTCGAAGCGGCAACGAAATGAAGGTCGGCCGTCGCTTCCTCGAGAGTCCCGAAAAGCCGGGCCGCGGCCAGGATGTCTTCGGCGTGAACGGCGGTTTTTCCGGCCACGGGGCTCAACCGCCGGAGGCCAACGATCCGGAGTTCGAAAAAACCCATGTTTTTCATCGCTCGGGCGGCCAGGCCGATGTTTTCCGGATTCTCGGGCCGGACCAGGACGACGACGGGATGGTCGGTCGGATCGTGCGGCTTCATGAGGCGTCCTTCCGGGTCCATTATTATATGCTATAATGGCGCCGCTTTCCGAGCCCGATCTATTCATGCGCCGTCTTGACTCGCGAATAATCCGGGCCCAGAGGAGAAGATTCATGCCCGATCGTTCCGCGCTCGAGGACCTCTTCCGCCGTCACGGGTTTGAGGATTTCAAGTGGTTTCCACCGAAAGACACGGTCGTCGCCCATTGGGTCCGGATGAAGTGCCTGTTCGGCTGCCCCGATTACGGGAAGGGCGCAGCCTGCCCGCCGAACACGCCGCCGGTCGAGGACTGCGCCCGGTTTTTTCAGGAATACCGGCGGGGAGTCATCTTCCGGTTTGAAAAGAAGGTGGACGCGCCCGGGGACCGCCACGCCTGGACGCGCGAAATCAACGCCCGCCTGACCGCGCTTGAGCGGGAGGCCTTTTTATCGGGCAACGTCAAGGCCTTTCTTTTGCCCATGGACAGCTGCCTGATCTGCAAGGAATGCGGCGGCTCGCGGGACAAATGCAAAAATCCGAAAATGGCCCGGCCGACGCCGGAGGCGATGGCCGTGGACGTCTTTTCCACGGTTCTTCGGGCGGGATACCCGATCGAGGTCTTGTCCGATTACGACAAGGCCATGAACCGGTACGCCTTCCTTCTGATCGACTGATTCCCAAACGCGAGGAGCATCACCATGTGGTGGGAAGAAAAAACAATGCGGACGTTCCGCTGCCGATTGCGGCAGATCCCGGGCGCGCTTGGCCGGTTATTATTGACGCTCGGCGAAGCCGGCGGGGACATCGGGGAAATCCGCGTCCTGCGCCAAGGGACGACGCATGTCGAACGCGACATCGTCGTCTTCGCCGACGGACCGGAGGCGATGGAACAACTGATTGCCGTGGCCGGGACCGTCCCCAACGTCACCCTTCTCGAAGTCCGGGACGACGTTTTGGAAATGCATCAAGGGGGAAAGATCGCCATCCGAAGCCGCTATAAAATCGACAGCCTCGAAGTTCTCCGACGCGTCTATACGCCGGGAGTCGCGGAGGTTTGCCTCAAGATCGCGAAGGATCCCAGGCTCGTCCGCCGGTATACGGCCATTCGCCATTTCGTGGCGATCGTCACCGACGGAACCGCCGTCTTGGGCCTGGGCGACATCGGGCCGCGGGCGGCCATGCCGGTCATGGAGGGCAAGGCCAGCCTGATGGAGACGTTCTCCGGATTGTCCGGAATCCCGATTCTCCTTGACACCAAGGATGTCGACCAAATCGTCGAAGCGGTGGTGGCGATCGCCCCGACGTTCAGCGCCAGTCAGCTCGAGGACATTTCCGCGCCCCGGTGTTTCGACATCGAAACGCGGATCCAGGACCGGGTCGACATACCGGTCCTCCACGACGACCAGCACGGGACGGCCACCGTCGTCGTCGCCGCCCTTCTCAACGTCGAAAAGACGGTCGGCAAACCGCTTCGTGACTCCCGCATCGGGGTCGTCGGGCTGGGCGCGGCCGGGATGGCCATCGGAAAAATGCTGATGTTTTTCGCCGGCCGGACGGTCTTGGGCGCGGACCTCGCCGCCGGCGCCCTGCGCCGGTTTGAGGGTTTCGGCGGGACGCCGTCGAGTTTGGGAGAAATCATGTCGTCCTGCGACGTCGTCGTCACGGTGACCGGAGCGGCCGGGCTCATCAAGCCGTTCATGGTCCGGCCCGGACAGATCATCCTGTCCCTCTCCAATCCGGTTCCCGAAATCGACCCGGCCGCGGCCATGGAGGCCGGGGCGGCCTTCGCCGCCGACGGCAAGGCCGTCAACAACGTTCTGGGATTCCCCGGGATCTTCCGGGGCGCCGTGGACGCCAACGTCCCCCGCATCACCCAGGACATGCTGCTTGCGGCGGCCCGAACGATCGCCGAGTCCGCCCCGAAGGGCGAGATCGTTCCGAGCCCGTTGGATCTCGGCCTCCACCGGAACGTCGCCCGGGCGGTGGCCCGCGTCGCCCTGGAAAAGGGACTCAACCGGGACGACCTGACCGGCTATTTCGATTGATTCTGGGTTGACGGATCCGTCCCCGAATCATCCGGATGATGCGACCGTCCGGGTCGCGATGACGTCGACGCCCGTTCCGCAAACGTCGGCGATGAGGACGTCGCCCCGGCGGACCGGAGCAGACGGACGAAGCGTTGTGATCTCGGCCAAAATCGGAAAAATCATCTCGCGGGGCACGCGATCGCTCAACCGGACCGAGACCATCCGGTCGACCGTCCCTTTCAACGGAACGGATGTAGTCAGGTTCCGTTTCGGCCGGAGGACTTCCTCGGACGCGAAATCGATTCCCTTGTCGCACTGATGTCCCCGGACACGGACGTCTCCCCCGCCGGCTTCGACTTCAAGTTCGCAGCCGATCGGGCAAAGGAGACAGGTCAGCCGGTCAGTCATGGGCCGCTACCTCCAGGTCCTCGTCGATCGCGGTTGTCAGTTTGATTTTCTGAAGTTCCGAAGGAAGAAGCCGGGGAAATTTCCGCCGGAAAAAGATCGTTCCGCTTGCCGATCCGCGCGCCTCGATCCAAACGTTCCGCCGGGGTGCCGTCACCCGGAAATGAAGATCGACTCCGGCCGCGCTCCTCCGGACGATTTGAGGCAGAGCATACCGAACTCCCGCTCCAGGCGTGATTCGGACGATTGTCCCCCTCGTCGGTATCTCTCCCCGGGCATGTAACGCGGCGTTTTTTCCGGCGACAAAACCTTCGAACGAAGCCCAGTCGGCGACGTCATGGATCTGGAGGACGTTCCCGCAGGAAAAGACGCCCGGAACGGAGGTCATGAACATTTCGTCGACGACGGCCCCGCCGGTCGCCGGGGAAAGTTCGACGCCCGCCCTTTTCGACAGCTCATTCTCGGGGATGAGCCCGACTGAGAGTAGCAGGGTGTCACAGGGGATCTCCCGTTCCGTTCCGGCCAGCGGTTTCAAAGCCTCGTCGACTCGGGAGACGACGACGGACGAGAGCCGGTCCCGACCGCAGATGTCGACGACGGTCGTCGTAAGTTCCAGCGGAATCGAAAAATCGCTCAAGCACTGGCGGACATTCCGTTCGAGGCCGCCGACCCAGGGCAGGATTTCGAAAACACCCTTCACCTTCATTCCCTCGAACGTCAGGCGACGGGCCATGATGAGCCCGATGTCGCCCGAGCCGAGGATCACGATTTCGTTTCCCAGACGGAGATTCTGGAGGTTCACAAGGTTCTGGGCGGTCCCCGCGGTCCACACGCCGGCCGGCCTGTCTCCGGGGATTTCGATCATGTCCCGGGTCCGTTCCCGGCAACCCATGGCCAGGACGACGGATTTCGCCCGGACAAGGCTGTATCCGGAACGGGAGTTGACCCGCAATATCTTGTCGGCCGAAAGATCCAGGACCATCGCTCCCGTTTCGACGCGGATCCCTTCGCGGCCGACATCGTCCATCAAACGCTCCGCGTACTCCGGCCCGGAAATGGATTCCTTGTACAGCGCCAACCCGAATCCGTCGTGAATGCATTGGTTTAGGATTCCGCCGAGGCGCTTTCCCCGCTCCAGGATGACGACTTCGGCCCCGGCCCGGCTCGCTCCCAAAGCGGCCGCCAGTCCGGCCGGTCCGCCGCCGATCACGGCGACATCGACATCCCGGAGCCGCTCGAGCGGAGTCGCGAATCCCTGAGTTTTCACGCCCACATTCCCGTGCTTCCCCATCCCGAAAACCGTCAAGGCTTGATCCTCCCGAAAACGAGGCGCGAAAGACCTCCTCGCTTGGTGATGTCCTCCGGCTTCAATCCCTCGGCCTGAAGAATTTCTACGATCCGCGGCGTACAGAAGCCGCCCTGGCAACGGCCCATGCCGCACCGCGTCCGCCGCTTGATCGCGTCCAGCGAATTCGCCCCAAACGGATTCCGGACGGCGGTCCGGACTTCCGCCCGGGTGACATGTTCGCAACGGCAGACCATCTCGCCCCAGTCGGGATCGGCCGCGGCCCGGGCGGCCCGGGCCCCGTCGTCCAGGCGGGCGAACCGGGGGAGGTCGGGCAAGCCCGGCTCGAAGCCGTCCTTGGAGCTCAAGGCCTCCTTCGTTCCAATGATTTCTACGACCATTTCGGCCAGGGCGGGCGCGGCGGTCAGGCCGGGCGATTCGATTCCCCCGAAGTTGACCCACCGGGGACGGCGATCGCTTTCGGCAACCACGAAATCGGCCGGCCCGCCCGTTTCGCCGGGGCCGTCGATCTTCGGCCGCAGGCCCGTGTAAGCATGAATGACCGGAAATCGGCCTAGCGCCGGAACCATCCGGAAGGCCTCGGCCTTGAGCATGTCCATGACCGGGCGGGTTGAACGCGCGTCGTTTTTATCGTCCACGTATTCGCCGCTCGGACCTAAAAGGACGGGGCCCTCCATCGTCGGGGTCAGATGGATTCCGAGCGAGGATTCGTCGCGGGGAGGAACCGGATAAATGGGCATACGGAGAATGTCGCCTGCCGCCTTGTCCAAAATCAGGTATTCGCCCTTGTAGGGATAGACCCGGAAATCCGCGGAGCCAGCCATCCCGGCCACTTCGTCGGCCCACAGGCCGGCGCAATTGATCACCCAGCGGGCGGAAACCGGGCCGGACGAAGTGGAAAGGACGAAACGGTCCGGCTTGGATTCGGCCGCCGTCACGTTCCGCCCCAGCCGGACTTCGGCCCCGTTCCGCCGGGCGCTTTCGGCCAGGGCGATCGTGAACTCATACGGCGAAATGATGCCGGTCCACGGCGAATAGAGGGCCCATTTCCCCCGCACGGCCGGCTCGAATTTCCGGATCGCCTCAGCGTTCACGATTTCAAGGCCGGGCGTTCCGTTTCGGTCGCCCTGGGCCTTGAGCTCCTCGAGGTGTCTCCGTCCTTCCTCATCGGGAGCGACGACGAGTTTCCCGGTTTTCCGGTACGGGACGTGGAGTCCGGCGGCGAGGTCGTAGATCGCCTTTAGGCCGGCGATGTTGGCCCGGGCTTTCAGACTCCCGGTCCGGACGTTGAACCCGGCATGAATGACGCCGCTGTTACCCTTGCTGACGCCTTCGCCGAGGTCGAAACATTTTTCCAGGAGAACGGGCCGGAGGCGGTACCGGGACAATTCCCGGAGCACGGCGCAGCCGACGACGCCGCCGCCGATGACGGCAACGTCGAAAAGGTCATCCGTCTTTCGATCTTCCATCGCGGATCGAAATCATATCAGATCGGATCGACCCGGAACAACTTCCCGAAGTTCGTGATGTCCTTTTGAATATTCATGATCTTAGCCTGACAATAGCTGGAGTGATAAAAACGGAATCTCCCCGTGGCCGGGAATGCCTCTCCTAACTCCCAAAGGTCGAGTAGGACTGGCCGGAAGCCGCATACCGGAGGGAGGTATTCACGGCCATCAGAGATTCCGCATTCTCAGAAAAAGAAGCACTGCCGAAATTTTAAGGGGAATCCTGTTATTGATTTCCTTGACGCTAGCCTTGTTCTCGAGTAAAGTCTGAGCCCGAAAATGCAGGAATCTCGGAAGAATTGGGATTTCGAATTCGACTACCTCGTTGTGGGCTCCGGATTCGGCGGGAGCGTGGCGGCCATGCGCCTGGCCCAGAAGGGTTACACGATCGGCGTCGTCGAGGCCGGCCGCCATTGGAACGCCGATGAGTTCACCCGCCGGAACTGGAACCTCCGGAAGTTCCTCTGGATGCCGGCCCTCGGTCTCCACGGGACTTGGCGGCTCCGCCTTCTGAACAAGGTTTTCATCCTGGCCGGGGCCGGTGTCGGCGGCGGCAGCCTCAATTACGCCAACACCCTCTACGTTCCTCCCGACGTTTTTTTCCAACGAGACAGCCTCCGGCGACTGGGCGGGAGGGAGGAATTCGCCCCGTTCTACGAACTCGCGAGCCGCATGCTCGGGGTCGTCCGGAATCCCGTGGAAACCGCCCAGGACGTTCTTCTTCGGGAAACGGCCGGGGAAATCGGCCGGAGCGAAACATATCAGCCCACGCCGGTCGGCGTCTTTTTCGGAACGAAGGGAGAAGTTTCGGCCGATCCCTATTTCGAGGGTGAAGGCCCCGACCGCATCGGCTGCGAGCTTTGCGGAGAATGCATGACCGGCTGCCGCAAGGACGCCAAGAACAGTCTGGACAAGAATTACCTGTATTTCGCCCGCAAATTCGGCGCCCGGGTTTTCGCCGAGAACCGGGTCATTGACGTCCGGCCGCTCTCCCCGGACGGAAGCGCGGGGTATCTCATCCGAACGAAAAAAACGACCGGCCTCCTGAAGGGCCGGCGGGGCCTGACCTTCCGCGCCCAAGGACTCGTTTTCGCCGCCGGGACGATGGGCACCAACGCGCTCCTCCTGAACATGAAGAAAAAGGGCCGCCTTTCGAACCTTTCGGATCACCTCGGCCGCTACGTCCGGACCAACAGCGAGACCATGCTCGGCGTGCGGGCCCTCGCGCCTGAAACCGATTTCACCAAGGGTGTGGCGATCACGTCGAGCGTTCATCCGGACGAAGAAACTCATATCGAACCCGTCCGGTTCGGCGAAGGGCATGATGCGATGTCCGTTCTCGTGGCCGCCCTGACCGACGGCAATAAAAAAATTCCCCGGGTCCTCCGGTGGATCGGAAACGAGCTCCGGCACCCGGTCCGCCACGCGAAACTGCGCTATCCCCCCCGTTGGGCGAAAAAGACGATCATTCTGCTCGTCATGCAGACCGCCGATAATTTCTTCCATTTGAAAATCCGGCGGACCTGGTTCTTTCCGTTTACGAAGGTCCTGGCGGCGACGTCCGGGAGCGACCGCCGAAATCCGACCTGGATCCCGATCGGCAACGAGTTCGCCCGGCGCCTGGCCGGGCGGATCAAGGGAGTCGCGGGCAACGTCATCTCCGAGGTGACGATAAACGCGCCCATCACGGCCCACATCCTGGGGGGATGCTCGGTCGGCCCTACGCCGGAGGAAGGTGTGATCGACGAGGAGAATCACGTTAAGGGATATCGGAACATGTTCGTCTGCGACGGCTCCCAGATCCCCGAAAACCTGGGGGTCAACCCGGCTCTTTCGATCACCGCGTTTTCGGAACGGGCCATGTCCTTCATCCCCCCGAAAAAAACGATCCGGCCCCTCGCGGCCGAAAAAAAATGGAGAACCGACGGCCTTCTGACGAGAACCTCCGTCCATCCCCCGCTGTCTTCTTATCAGCCCTGATTTTTCAGGGAATGGCTATCATGGGACCCGAGTCAAGATTAGCAATGCATTCGCCGGGATCATCACCATTAAACCTGAAAAAGCGGCTCAATCCCGGAGACAGCCTCCCGGAGCGGAGTGGGACCCTCGTCAGGGTGACGAAGCGGAGCGGAGGCTGTCTCCGGGATCAAGCCGCTTTATTGCCTCGTCCCGGCCGTTCTGCTACATTGAATTCTTTCTCATGAAAAAAAGAATTCTTCTTTCCGCCTCGATTTTTCACGCCCTGACCGACGCGTCTACGGTCGTCATTCCGACGATCTTTCCCATTCTCTACAGCCGCGGTTTTCTGATCACAAGATATTCCCAAATCGGACTTCTCTCCAACCTCGGCCTTTTCGCCACCTTTCTCGTCCAATTCGCCGTGGTCCGGTTTTCGTACCGGAGGGACTACCGGAATTTCCTGCTGGCGAGCGGCCTGGGCATCTGCGCGGCCCTGGCCTTCACTCCGCTGGCCCGTTCCTTCGCCGTCCTTCTTCTGTTTTTCCTCCTGCTGCGCCTGGCCGCGAGCGTCTATCATCCGCTGATTATCGCCTGGATTTCGAAATCCATGTCGGGCTCCGGGAAAGAGTTGGACAGGGCGATGGGCATCCAAAGCGGTTCCGGGAACGTCGGCGTCGTTCTCGCCTACCTGACGGTCGGATTCCTGGCCCAGCGCTGGTCCTGGAAGACGCCCCTCTTCGTCTGGGCGGGATTCGGTCTCATCCTCGTCGGCCTCAGCCTTTTCGCCCTCCGGGGCGTCCCCTCGCGAAACAAAGAAACCCCGCCGCTCCTGGGAGTGCGGTCCTGGATTCACTCTCTGGCCGGGGTCAAACGCTTCATCCCCGGATTTTTCTTCGGAGGGATGGGCTGGTCGGTGACCATTTATTATGCGCCCTCGCTCCTCAACCACCGGTTCGAGATTCCGATGGGGCAAACCGGGCTTTTCCTGGCCCTTTGGATGGGGCTCGGTACGGTCACGGGTTACTCCTATGGATTTCTCAGCCGGCGTTTCGGACGGAAAAATATCTTCTTGACCACCCTGGCCGGAACGACGGTTTGCCTCTTTGTGATCGGCTTATCGCCCTTCCGCGGTTTGGCCGTCGCCGCCCTTCTCATTTTCGGAGGGCTGCTCCTGATGACGTACCCTTCGCTCCATACGTTCGTCGGTTCGACCGTCCGCCCGGAAGAGCAAACCCAAGCCTTCAGCTGGGTGTCCAACATTCAGATCCTTTCCGGCGCCCTGGTATCGCTCGTTTCAGGATTTTTATCCGACGCGATCGGCATCCACGTTCCGTTCCTTCTCACCGCCGTCCTGACCCTGGGAATTTTTCTGTTCTATCTCCCCCGCGGGCCCGAATTTTTCGGCGGCCGGAACGAGAAGACGGAGAGCCGGAAAATCGACGGCTGCGTCTGAAGCGCGGGCTTTCCCGCTTTTTTCTTCTTTGCTTCGGGTAAATTCTTCTATAGAATTGGAACGGAGAGGGAAATTCGCATGAAAAAGCAGACGGCCGGAATCCGAATTTTCGTCCCGGTTCTTCTGAGTCTTTGGTTCGTCCCGGCCCCGGCGGGCGCGGCGATCGACGTCGACAAGGTTCCCAATCCTCTGGCGACCTCCAACCTGTGGGTCGGGGATTCCGGCGGCGTGCTCGGGCCGGAATACATCGCCTTGCTCAATTCCGTCTGCGAAACGCTCAAGGTGAAAACCTCGGCCGAATTCGCCGTCGTGACCGTCGACGACCTCGGCGGACGGGCGATCGAGGATTTCACCGCCCGGCTGTTCAAGAAGTTCGGGATCGGGGAGGCCGGCAAGGAAAACGGCCTCCTGCTCCTTTTTTCCCGGGACGACCGGAAGGTCCGGTTCGAAGTCGGGTATGGACTGGAAGGGACGATTCCCGATGCTCTCGCAAGCCGTATTCTCGACGAACAGGCCCTGCCCTTTTTCAAAGAAGGGCAGTACGGGCGCGGTCTTTTCGCGACCGCCAAGACAGCCGCCGAAACAATCGGGGCCGCGGCCGGGGTGACGCTGGGATTGGCGGATCCCGCCGCCTGGCCCGGGCAAATCACGCCGCCCCAGCCCATCGCCGGGGAAACGGCTCCCGAAGTCCCTAAAAAGGCGGCCAAACCGGACCCGCTTCCTTCCGCGTTGATTTCCGCGGCCGCCGTTGTTTTGTGCATGTTCCTGGGTTATCGGTTTATCGCCCGGCGTGTCGCCGGAAAAAAGGGGAAGGCGGCCAAGGAAAAAGCGGCCCTCGGCGGATATAATGCCGTCCTTCTGACCTGGGTCGGGAGCGTCATCGCCTTCATCGTCCTGGCGGCGGTGAACAAAGCCGTCTTCCCTTATCTCCTATCATTGGGAGTCGTGCCGGCGGCGGCATCGTTCGGCCAAGGCCGGGCCCTCAAGGCACTCCGTCGTAAAATCGCCGCCTACCGGGAGCCCTGCGGAAAATGCGGACAGCCGATGTCTCTTCTCGACGAACAGGCCGACGACGCCTTCCTCTCGGCCGAGGAACTCGCCGAGGAAAATGCCGGCGGCCTGGACTATGAAGTCTGGCAATGCGACAACTGCCACGCCTCGGAAAGTTTTCCCGTGAAACTCGGAAAAGCAGCCGCCTGTCCCAAGTGCGGACGGTGGACACTGGTCACGACGACGACCACGCTGGCGGCCGCGACGGGGACATCCGGGGGAAAAGTGAAGATCGAGGCCGATTGCAAAAATCCTTCCTGCGATTACCAAAAAATCACCGAACGAAACACGCCCCGCGTACCTCCGCCTTCCGTTGGGTCTTCGAGCTTTTCGGGACGGAGCTCCTTCGGCTCGTCCGGACGGAGTTCATTCGGCGGCGGACGGTCGGGAGGCGGCGGCGCTTCAAAGAGCTGGTGAATCGAAGAGGAGGATCAACTCGAAGTCATCATGTTCAAAAAAATTCAATGGACGCCTCCATCGGAGTGGTTGAAGATTACGACGATCGACATGCACACGGGGGGAGAACCCGTCCGGATCCCGGTCGAAGGATTGCCCGAAATCAAGGGGAACAGCATTCTCGAAATGCGGAGATACTTCCGCGATCATCTGGACCATCTCCGCACGGGCTTGATGTGGGAACCGCGCGGGCATGCCGACATGTACGGGGCGATCATCACCCGGCCGTTGACCCCGGGGGCCGATTTCGGCGCGTTCTTCCTCCACAATGAGGGTTACAGCACGATGTGCGGCCACGCCACCATCGCCCTCACCAAATTCGCCGTCGAGACCGGACTGGTCGAAAAAGAAGGTTCCGTCATTGATCTGAAAATCGACGCCCCACCTGGTTTGCTTCGGGCCAAAGCCGTCCTGGAAAACGGGAAAGTCGTCCGAACGTCTTTTCTCAACGTTCCCTCGTTCCTCTATCTCCGCGATCAAGAGACGGACGTCCCGGGCCTCGGGAAGGTGAAATTCGACGTGGCCTACGGGGGCGCTTTTTACGCCTTCGTCGAGGCCGACCCTATCGGATTGAGGGTGGAGGCGTCGGATTATCACCGGTTGATCGACGCCGGCCGGAGGATCAAGCAGGCCGTGATGGCAAACTTCCCCATCCGGCATCCCTTTGAAGAAGATTTAAGTTTTCTTTATGGAACGATCTTCACCGGCCGGCCGGCGAATCCCGAACATCACAGCCGGAACGTCTGCATCTTCGCCGACGGCGAAGTCGACCGCTCGGCCACGGGGTCGGGAGTCAGCGCCCGGGCGGCCCTCCATCACGCCAAAGGGGAATTACGCCCGGACGAGACCGTCACGATCGAAAGCATTCTGGGGACGACCATGACCGTCAAGGTCCATGAGACGACGACCTACGGCCCCTATCCGGCCGTTGTCCCCGAAGTCAGCGGCACGGCCCAATTCACCGGGACCAGCGAATTCTGGTTCGATCCGGAGGATGATCTAAAGAACGGATTTATCTTCCGATGAGAGTCCGGCCCGGAGACAGACCTTCCCCTCGATCCGCAGCCTCTGGTCCGGTTGATTCCTTCGCTTTCCGGGTCACTGCGACGATGAAATCCGTCTTGGCCCGGGTGTAGGCGACGCGGTCTCCGCGGTGCATTTCGCCCAGGCGCATTTTCAGGGCGCCGTATTCCCGGGCGGTCCCGGGATGGTTGATCAAGTAATCGCGGAAGAGAAGCCGGTCCCAGAGTTCGGAATCGCGTTCGACCATATGGATATGGTGGGTTCGCTTTCCCGAGGCGTCGCGCTTGATGAACCAGGCGTAAAACGGCGGCCGGTCGTCGTCGAAGGAAGGGCGCCAGAAGTAATCATATCCCTGGCCCTCGAGGATCGGGACGATTTTGCGCCGGGTCGCCGCGAGGTCGGCCGCCTCGGCGAGAATGTCCACGATGGGTTTGGCCGGAAGGCCCGGGACGGCGGTGCTGCCGAAATGCGCGATCCGGCCGATCAACTCGAGCGGGAGACAGGCCCGGAGATGATTCCGCTCCATCTCGAAGAGAATCGGCCAGCGGGGATCATAGGGAACGACATCGACTTCCTCGGCCGTCACCCGCTGGATTTTTTCCTCAAGCGTTTCCATGCGGCGGCTCCTGTTCTTCCGAAATTCAATCCCCTACGCGGCATTTATGAAGACGCGGTAAATGCGCCACTCCGGGGACGTGCGCCCCATTTTCACGAGGCACGAATTCTTCGGCATGGCGTGGGCTTCAGTACAACCCGGTACTGCCAAATCCGCCTTCGCCGCGACTCGTGTCGTCGAGCGATTCGGATTCGCGGATCTCGAGCGTCGAAACCGGCTGGATGAGCATCTGGGCGATTTTCATCCCGGCCTTGACTTCGTAGGGCTCCCGGCCCAGGTTGATCAGGACGACCTGGACTTCGCCCCGGTATCCCGCGTCAACGACGCCCGCCAGGCGGTGGACGCCCCTGAGCGAAACGCCGCTTTTGTCCCAGATCAGGCCGACGAACCCTCGGGGAATCGCCATCTGGATTCCGGTGGGGACCGGGAAAAGCTCGCCCGGGGCCAGGGTCTTGTCGGCGCAAGCGAATAGATCCATTCCCGCATCGCCGGGGTGGCCGTAAAACGGAAGCTTCGCCGCGCGGTGTATTTTCTTCACGTTCAGTTGCATCACAACCTCTCTTTACGATATTTCCGCCTTAGCTCTCGCTTATGACATTAATAATCGCTATTATTTTCGATTTTTTATTATCATTTTTGATATTTCTATTACTGGCTTTGAAAAATCTGGCCACCGACTCTCCCAACATACTACATAGTCAAGGTCATCTAACGAATGGTTCCAACTTCCTTTTGATAGTAGGCATTTCAACGAATCTGATCCCATACTAATATCTCTGATTATTCATATTAACATAGTCTTGAAATCATTTATCTTCTATGCTTTTTCAACAAATCCAAGATTATTTGGAACTTTTAAAAATTGAGGAATGAAATCGGGGACAGGTTCGGAATTCGGAAAGCAGAATGGCCATTCATGCGATTTTCCAGGCGCGAATTCCGAACCTGTCCCCGATTTCTCCCGACTCCTTCCTGCCTCAAGCAAAACTTGGTTCATGGACAATCCGGGTTAAATCCCCTCAATCTGAACATCGCCGAAATAAGGCCGGGCCGCCGCGGCCATCCGCTTGAGTTCGTCGCTGGAAAAAGGCTGAATCGCCTGGAACGAAGGATCGAGGGTTCGGATCGGGGAAAAGGATTGGATCCGATAAAGCGGCGCGCCGTTCAGCCATTCGCCGATTTTCCGGACATCGTCCTCCCCGACCAGCCCGGGAACGACCGTCGTCCGGAAGATGTGGCGCAGGCCGGATGTTCGGACGATCTCCGTGCTCCGGGCGATTGCGGCGGGATCGACGGGCGCCCGGACGACTTCGGGATACCGCTCGAGCGGCGCCTTGACGTCCATGGCGATCCAATCCACCAGGCCGGACGCTATCATTTTTTCGAGCCGTCCCGGCTGAGAGCCGTTGGTATCGATTTTGACCAGGAGATTCCGTTCCTTGATCACCGCGAGTAATCCCTCGATTTCCGGTTCGAGAAGCGGCTCGTCGCCCGTCACACAGATGCCCTCGAGCCAGTTTTTACGGGAATCCAGGTAGGCAAGAAACAGGTCGAGGGGCACGTCGGCCAGGGTCTCCGGCCGCACGACCAGGTCCCCGTTATGGCAATAGGGACAGCGGAAGGAGCAGCCCGGCAGGAAGATCGTCGAGGCGATGAATCCGGGGAAATCCTTCGGGGCGAATTTCTCTAGCCCTTTGATCGCAACCACGCCGAAAGTTCCTCCCGGGTGTTGAGCACCGCGTCGACCCGGTCGCCGTCACGACAGACGAGCGTCGGTAGGATGATCGCGCCCTGAGCGTCGCGTTTGACCTGAGGGAGGAACGTTCGGATCCGCACCCGGCCCTCTTTTTCAGCGACGTCCTGGACTTCCATCGAGATCGCCGCTTCTTTGAGCGCGGTCTTCATGTCTTCGCATTTCCGGCAATTCGGATAAGTGAACAGGAGATAATCCATGAGAATCCCCTCCTTACCCGATCACCGTGTACGGCGTCCGGTCGACGAATTCCGCGCGCTTGCCGTCGTTCCAGGTTTTGACCGGCCTTAAATACCCGACGATCCGGGAGAACACTTCGGTCGTGGTCCCACAGTCGGGGCAGGTCGGCCGCTCCCCCTTGAGATAACCGTGGTTTTCGCAAACGCTGAACGTCGGGGTGATGCTGAAATACGGGATCCGGGTTTCGGAAATTTTCTTCACCAGTTTGCGGCAGGTCTCGCCGTCGATGGCCTCGGGGAGGAAGGTGTGGAAGATCGTCCCCCCGGTGTACAGCGTCTGGACCGTTTCCTGGTGCTTGAGGGCCTCGAACACGTCCCGGGTCGCATCGACATTGAGCTGGGTGGAATTGGTCAGGTACGGGTGCTTGTCCGTGCCCGAAGTGATGATCTGGGGAAATTTCTGTTTGTCGAGACGGGCCAGGCGGTAGGACGTGGATTCGGCCGGAGTGGCCTCCAGGTTGTAAAGGTTACCGGTCTCTCCCTGGATTTCCTTCAGGACGTCGCGCATGAAATTCAGGATCTCGATAGCGAACGCCTGGCCTTCCGGCGTCCCGATCCCCTTCCCGAGAAGATTAAGACAGGCCTCATGCATGCCGCAGATGCCGATCGTCGAAAAATGGTTGTTGAAATGGCCGAGATAAACCTTGGTGTACGGCATGATGCCGCGTTTGAGCATGTTGTTGACGATCTCGCGCTTGGCCTCGAGCGATTCCTTGGCCATGTCCATCAATTCGCGGAGCCGGGTCTTGAACTCGTCGTTCGTCTTGCTGACGTAGCCGAGGCGGTTGAGATTAATCGTGACGACGCCGATCGAACCGGTCGAGTCGCCCGGCCCCCACATGTTGCCCGGGCGGCGCAAGAGTTCCCGCTGATCGAGGTTGAGACGGCAGCACATCGCCCGGATGTCGCCGGGGTTCATGTTCGTCCCGACATAATTCTGGAAGTACGGAATGCCGTACTTGGCCGTGGCTTCAAAAAGAAGCTTCGCGTTGGGCGAGTCCCAATTGAAGTCGCGGGTCAGGTTGTAGGTCGGGATGGGGAAGGTGAACACCCGGCCCTGGTGGTCGCCGTCGACCATGAGCTCGAGGAACGCCTTGTTGATCATGTCCATCTCGACTTGGAGATCCCCGTAGGTAAAATCCATCTCCCGCCCGCCGACGATCGCCTTCTTCGGGGCCAGATCGTCCGGAACGATCCAGTCAAACGTCAGATTGGAGAACGGCGTCTGCCATCCCCAACGGGAGGGGACGTTGAGGCCATAGATGAGTTTCTGGATGTCCTGACGGACCTGGTCGAAGGTGAGCTTGTCGGCCCGGATAAACGGCGCGAGCAGCGTGTCGACGCTCGAGAACGCCTGGGCTCCGGCGAATTCGCCCTGCATCGTCCCGATGTAATTGACCATGTGGAGGGTGGCCGTTTCCAGGTGCTTGGCCGGGGAGGAGTGGACCTGGTTGGGAACGTGACCGAAGCCCTTGCGGAGAAGGTTTTCGAGCGACCAGCCGGCACAATAGCCGACGATCGGGTACGACAAGTCGTGGATGTGAAATTCCCCTTCCATGTGGGCTTTCTTGATATGTTCGCCGTAGATGTGGTTGAGGGCGAAGTTGGAGAGGACCTCGCCCGATATCCGGGCGTTGAGCCCGGAGAAGCTCACGGTTCCTTCGTTGGAGTTTTCCCGGATCTTCCAGTCGTGGTCATCGATGTAATCCTTGATCAGCCGCTCGAGGTTTATACCCGTCTGCTTGGCATCGCGGATGCTCTTGTGCCGTTCCCGGTAGAGAATATAGGATTTGGCGACCTCAAGGTAGCCTCGTTTCATCAGGACGTGTTCGACCATGTCCTGAATCTGTTCGACCGAGGGTACGGTATAGCCTCCGAATTTGTCCTCAAGAACGAAGGTCACGATATCGGAAACGGTTTTGGCTTGGGCATAGTCATCGATCCCCTGCGACTTCAACGCTTTGAAAATGGCGTTGGTGATTTTGTCCTGGGTGAAATCGACTATTTCCCCATCCCGCTTCTTGATTCGGGTAATAACTCTTGAGTTCATCGGCGACTCTCCTCCTCGTATGAATGCCGGCGAGGACCACTAGAAACGAATAATCAGCACCCCCACGTGCCCATATATAGTGTCGCCTCGCCTCTATAAATACAATATCTTGTATTTATGAAGAGAAGGTACACTTTTTATAGAGCGCCTGTCAAGCGTTTTTTTGAAAATTAAAAATCCACGCCGAGGGCCCGTAATTTCGGCTCAGGATCCGCTCCGGATTCGCACAGGATTCCCTTCATGCCCGCGCGCTCCGCGCCGGCGACGTTGGCCGGCATATCGTCGATAAAAACCGTTCGCTCCGGCGCCGCTCCGCCCGCCCGGATCGCCTCGAGGTAAATCTCGAGCTGGGGTTTCATCGCCCCGACATCGAAGGATAGAACGTAATCGTCGAATAACAGGACCTCGGGAAACTTCGTCTTGATGTGCGTCCAGCGGATGACGTCGGTGTTGGAGAGAAGAATCATCCGGTACCGCCGTTTGAGCCGCCGGAAAAGATCCAATACGGACGGAACCGGGGTGAACACTCCTTCGCAATAGGCGGCGAAAAACTCCTCATATCCGGCCGTGATCTCCAGGATATCTCCGGCGTTCCGGTAGAAATCGATTGGCGAAACAGCACCTTTTTCAAAAAGGGTCAAAAGATCGAGATTTCGGCCGACGGCCGCTTCGATGTCCGCCTCCGGCCGTCCGGCGATACGGGAGATCGCCCGGTAAAAAACCGAGTTGTCGAACCGGAGAAGGACGTTGCCCAGGTCGGAGACGATGGCTTCGATCACCCGGTCTCCTGCCCCGCCCTCTCCAAAACTCCGCCTTCGCGCCGGTCGGCCCGTTTCAACAAGATCGCGAACACGAAGCCGACGACGCCGAGACCGGCGAACATCAGCATGCTTCCGGTATAGGAATGGGTCCAATCGCGAAGCAGGCCGTTGAGTAGGGGGAACAGGGCCATCCCGATGTTCTGGATGGCGGTCATCAGGCCGAAAGCGGTCCCGACCCTCTCTTTTTTAATCAGAAGCGGAATCGACGGCCACAAGGCCGCCGGGACGAGGACGAAGGCCGTTCCCAGGGCCAGCATCGGATAGACCGGATAGATCCGGGTCAGGCCCATGGCCAGATGGCTCGGGATCAGGATCAGCGAACCGAAGATCATCAGCGTCGCCCGTTTGCCGATCCGGTCGATGAGCTTGCCGGCGAACGGCGCCAGGATCATCGAGGCGAAGATGATGATCGAGGAAATGCCCCCGGCCGTGCTGAACATGTGAAGGAGATTCTGGAAGACCTGGGACAGGAAACCTCCGGTACTTTGCGCCACCCGGGCGATTCCCCATTTGTCGACGAAGAAATCCGTGGACAGGTTGGTAAAGGGGAAGATCGCCGCGTAGAAGGTCAGGCAAAGAAAGGTCACGTACCAGAAGGACGGTTTGAAAGTCTTGAGGGAGGACAGAACGATTTTTTCTCCCTGGCTTTCATCGTGCAGTCGCAGGACGCGTTCGCCCCGGCGGTCCATCACGATATACACCAGGTTTCCGAGAAGCGAAACCCCGCAGGCGGCCATGGCGACGAACAACGCCGACCGGTACGTTCCGTAAAAACTGGTGAAAAGCTCGCCGGTGTTGAAGGCGAACAACGAACCCAAGCGGCTGACCGTCAGCGTCAGGCCGAACGAGAAGGCCAGTTCCTTGTTCTTGAACCAGCGGGCCAGGATGGCCGATTGGGCGACGATGAGCGGTTCAGACCCGGCCCCGAAGATGAACCGGCCGACGAAAAAGGCGGGGACGCTTTTGGCCTTCCAGACGATGGCCGCGCCGACGAAGACGAGAATCGAGAAGAGCAGGGAGGCCTTGCGGGTACCCAGCTTGTCGATCAGCATCCCGCCGATGAGTACCGCCAAAATGGCGGCCACGCTGTACGCGGTGAAAAAGGCGCCCACCGTCCCCCGGGCCGCGTGGAGATCCTCAACCAGCGTGGGGGCAATGGCCGAAACGATGTCGTAAGCAAAATAGCTCCCAAACGAAAGAAGGGCAACGAAAAAGAGAACGGAGAAGCGATAGAACGGGCGGGACGGATGAAAAAACCCGGCGGCGTCTGGCGTGGTCATGGAACAAATATTATACCAATGAGGCGGCCTCGAGTAAAACGACGGATTGATTCCGGACCCCGGCATGCATACAATAGGCGCAAGACCCATGAACTTTTCCATTATGACATCCGGCCTCGAAACCTACGGAGAAGCGATCGCCCGGGAACGGCTTCGCTTCGACCAGGACGGGCTGATCGCCCGCCTCTGGAAGCACGACCCGACCGTCTGGAAGACGGAGGACGTGGAGATCTCCAACCGGTTGGGGTGGCTCGAGGCGCCCGCGGCCGCGGCCCGATCAGTCGCCGAATACGAATCCTTCGCCGGAGAAATCAGAGAAGCGGGATTTTCCTGCGCGCTTCTTTGCGGGATGGGAGGGTCGAGTCTCGCCCCGGAGGTCTTCGGCGGGATTTTCAGCCCCGCGGGGGACGGCTTGAGCCTCGAAGTCCTGGACAGCACGGACCCGGCCGCCGTGCTCCGCTATACCCGGACGCTTCCGGAGGGGGAAACGCTTTTCATCGTTTCCTCTAAATCGGGAACGACGCTGGAAACGGCCTCGTTCATGAATTATTTTTATTCCCGGACCCGCGGACGGATCGGGCCGCGCCGGGCGGCCGAATCGTTCATTGCCATCACCGATCCCGGATCGTTTCTCGAGTCCGAGGCGCGGCGCTTGAATTTCCGCCGGGTGTTCTCCGGAAATCCGGACATCGGCGGTCGTTTCTCGGTCTTCTCGCCGTTCGGACTCGTCCCGGCAGCCTTGATCGGGCTTCCGATGCGCGCTTTTCTGAGTGAGGCGAACGAGGCGGTCGGATCCTGCCGCCGTCTTCGAGCCGGCGAAAACCCGGGGGCGAACCTGGGGATCATCCTCGGTACGCTCGCCCTGGCGGGTCGCGATAAGGCGGTTTTTTTAATTTCCTCCGCCCTCCAGAACTTCGGGGCCTGGATCGAACAGCTTCTTGCCGAGAGCACGGGGAAGGATGGCCGCGGCATCCTGCCGATCGTCCGGCCGACGGCCGCTCCGGTTTCCGGGCCGGCGAAGGATCGACTCACCGTCGTGATCGGCCTGTCCGGCGACGCGGCCCTGGCGGCGGCCGCGAAAGAAGCGCGCGGGAGCGGCGACCCGATGATTTCGATGACCCTCGAGGACCCGCTCGAACTAGGCGCTCAATTTTATCTCTGGGAATTCGCCACGGCCGCCGCCGGGGCGGTTCTGGGGATCAATCCCTTCGATCAACCGAACGTCGCCCTATCCAAGAAAAAAACGGACGCCGCGTTAAACGCGTTCGTAAAAAGCCGGACGTTCCCGGCCGAATCCTCCACCTGGGAGGAGGAGACCCTCGCCTTTTACGGGGAAAAACGGGAGGTCGGCCTTCGATCCGGGCTCCGAAAACATTTCGAAAAATTCAAAGACGGTGGGTACGCCGTGATCCAGGCGTTTCTTCCCCCATCCCCGGAAATCACCGAAGCGCTCCGGACGCTGGCCGGTTGCATCGAGACTCGGACCGGCCGGCCCGTCGTTTTCGATTTCGGCCCCCGGTTTCTCCACTCCACCGGACAGCTCCACAAAGGCGACGGCGGGGCGGGGATTTTCCTCCAACTGACCGCCGCCCACGGCAAGGACGCGGTCATACCCTCCACCCCCGACGGCGGTGGATCCTCCTATTCCTTCGGGAACCTCATCGACGCCCAAGCCCTGGGGGACCGGCAAGCCCTCCGGGAAAAAGGCCGGCCGGTGGCCCGGCTGCATTTCAAAGGCGACTCGATTGAAGGAATTTATAAGGCCGTCGAACGCATGTCCTGATACCCCATCAATAAAAAAGGCCGGTTCTCCCGGAGGAGAACCGGCCCGAGGATCGGCGGAAATCCGGCCCGCTCAGTAAAGCCCGATGAAGACGACGTCGGCGCGGAACATTTCCTTGTTTTTCGCCCGAAGCTTTTTGTCCACGCTATCCTTGATGCTCAGATAAAACCATCTTTTTTCAAACAGACGCAATTTTTCGGAATTATAGGCCGCGCAGTTTGTCTCCGAATCGACGATGACTTTGCCGATTTCCTTGTCGTCGGCGCCCAGGACGGAAATGAGGGCGTTTTGCCCGGCGGCGGCGGGAATCAGGATTCCGAAGACCTTGCCCTTGCCCTTGCCTTCCCAATCCTCGCTTTTATCGATTTTCGTCAGGGCAAGGGAGGCGTATTCCTCCCGGGTTTTCTGGTTGAAGAAATCCTGGGGAGCGGAAGCGTCGGTCGAGGCGTATACGCTCTTGTACTGCTGTTCGCCCTCCTTGATTTCGATCGACTGGGCGACCAACAGGTTGGGCACGTCCTTGTTGAACAGGCCCTTGATGCGGACCGGCTTTCCGATCAAGGCGGTCGCATCGCCGCCCTCGACGGGTCCCGTCACGGCGACGTCGAACCCGGGAACTTCATCCATGTAAAAGTAATTCCCCTTGGCGTTTTTCACCGTCCCGGCCACCGTATTCAAGCCGATGACGATGGCCAGCCCGGCGTCGGCCGTTTGGGCGATTTCGCCTTCCGTCGCGGCCGGGGCGGCGGCTTTTTTACCGCAGGCGACCGCCGACATCATGACGAGGAGGGCCACGAGGCTCAGGCCAACCAGTTTCAGGAAACCGGCCTTATGAAACATAGCGCATACCTCCAAAGAAGAGTCGATCCACCGCGATACGATTCGGAATTATATCATTCCGGAGGGGAAAAGCAAAGCCGCCGGAATTGACAGGATTTCCGGTCCGGACGTATATTCTTCCCGCCGCTTCGGCCGAAGGAAAAACCACATGAATATCCGCGTTTTCGTCACCGGGGGAACGTTCGACAAGGAGTACAACGAACTCACGGGTTTCCTGTTTTTCAAGGATACCCATCTTTCGGAAATGTTGAAGCTCGGCCGGAGCCGGCTCGACCTGGAAATCCGGACCCTGATGATGATCGACAGCCTGGAGATGACGGAAGCCGACCGGCTGATCATCGCCGAAAACTGCCGGGCCGTCCCCGAGGACCGGATCGTCGTGACCCACGGAACGGACACCATGGTCGAGACGGCCGGTTTCCTGGCCAAGCATGTCGCCCGAAAGACCGTCGTCCTGACCGGGGCCATGGTTCCCTACAAATTCGGGAGTTCGGACGGAATGTTCAACCTCGGGAGTTCCCTGGCTTTCGTTCAGATCCTTTCCCCCGGGATCTACGTTTCGATGAACGGGAAATGCTTCCCTTGGGACGGAGTGAAAAAAGACAAGCGGACCGGCGAATTCGTCGGTATCAGCTGACCCCTTCCACCCCGCTCTTCCGGCGGTAGACACGGCGCGGAAGGGGCCGCTGAATCAGGCCGGCTTGGGCGGCGCGAAGGATTACCTTCTTCCGTTCAGGTCGAAGAAGATTTTGACTCCGACCCTAAACGAGATTCCGTTGATGTTGAATTCAGCCGGCCGGATATTTTTCCAAGTTGAGGATTCTTTCGGCTCGTTTTCAAAGATGTCGTATCGGCCGTAGTATTGGGTAATATAATCCTTGATATACACCTCGTAGTACCAGTAATCGCCTTTCCACGAGTCGGTTCCGGAGTCTTTGAGAGTAGTAAAGGACTCATCCGTCCACCCATAAGTCTCCGTGCTGTTCCAATCCTCGTCGCCGGATCCGCTCCAATCCTTGAAATTCGCCAACCGGTAGAGCGCTTCGCCGAACAGAGCGATGTTGTTGCCGAGATTGAAGTTGAATCCCAGTCCGAAATGAAAGCCGAGCGTATTGCACGTGCCCTCAAAATGGGATTTGTAATCTTCACTATAATGGTCTTGGTAACCATAGGAGAAGGGGGTTCCGCTGGTATAATAGTAAGCCCAGTCATAAACCCCAGTATAAACGGTATTGTAGTCGCCTTTGATGCTTCCCATGTAATATCCCGGTCCGACATTGACGTAGACCTCGCCCTTGTTGGAGATCGGCAGATAATAGTAGAGGTTGAGGGTAATAGGAACGACGGACAACACCTGGGAAATATCTTGCGTCCAGTCCCATTTGTCCGTAATGTCGGCATAGTACCATGAATAGGTATAACGTCTGGGCGCGTCCCAGCGATAACTGACGGTACCCGGATTGGTTTTTTTGATGAATTCCACGCCGATGCCGACGCCGAAGTTTTTGCCGAACCGGGCGAAAACCTCGCCCTTAAAATTCGGAATCGACTTCATTTCCTTCCAATCGGCCGTATATTTATCCGTGTAATCCCTGCCCGCCGCGTCCCAATAATCGGCCCAATAGGAGTTGTAATCGTTATAATACGAATTCCAGTCCCGGATGTTCTGGTTGAAATCCCCGCCGTTGATCATGCCCAACCCGCCGCTCAGGCTGAATCCGAGTTTTATCCCGTTGTTCGCGGGCGCATACGGTTGATCGGCATATCGCGGCGTCGGGGCGGGCGGAGGAGGCGTCGCGGCCGCGCCGGTCTCTTCGTCCAGCGGCGGCTCGATTTTCAAGATGTTCTCCCGGGCGATCGCGATCACGCCCAGGGACGCATCCCTGATCGAAATGGTCTTCGCCGTGATCGCGACGATCTCGCCTTCCATGATCGTGCCGTTGACCAATGTGAGTTTGTGCTTTTGCCCGGGGGGCTGAAGCTGGGGTTCCGCAAACGACATGACCGCAAATCCGGCGATGATCGCCAGAAGCGCGACTCCGAGGAAAAACCGCTTTCTCATGGGACCTCCTTCATTTGCGACTGGGGAAGAGATCTCAGAAAAAACCATCGACGGCGATTTCCCCTTCCGTCGCTCGTTATGATTGTATGCCGAAAAAAACCGTCGTGTCAAATTATTTGGACGGGATCACCAGGCCTCTCAGGAGGCCGAAAACAGTCTATTTCCGGATTTTCCTCGAACCGCTCTCCCGGGATGTTAAACCGCTCAAATACCGCCAAACCCGTTTCCTTGAAGGACCGGGAATCCGGCCATTCATCGTTTACCGCCGACGGATGGAACCTGAAGACCTCGAGCTGCTCGAAGAGCGGGAAGATGACCTTGAGGAGGAGGAAGAAGAAGAGGACCGGGACGACGTGCTGGACGAACGGGAAGAAGAAGACGAACTCCGGGAAGGGCTCGCGTAAGACCGGGACCCGGAGCTCGACGAGCCGCGCGACGGGCTGGAATAAGACCGGGAGGGAGCGCTGGACGAGCGGCCGGAGAAAGAAGAGCTGCGGGAGGGCATCGAATAGGACCTCGAGGGCGAGCCGCCGGAATAAGAACGGCCGGAGGAGGATGAACCCCGCGATGGGACGGAATAAGACCGGGGCGGCTCGTTATTACCGGAACCGGAAGAATACGACTCGCTCCGCGACGGGGTCGAATAAGACCTCGAAGGCATGTTGCTTGAACTTGAATACGAACGGATCGCCCGGGACGACGTCGAGCCGGAGGATGAGGACCGGGAGGGAATACCGTCCAAACGGGAAGGCGACGATTCGTTTCGCGGAGGGCTTGAAAAGGACCGCTTGGCCAGGCTGCCTAAACTTGAAGAGGAACGAATCACCGGGGATGAAGTCCGGTCGGAGGATGAGGACCGGGAGGGATATTCCTTCATCGTCTCGCGCTTGATTCCGCCGGTCGCATTCCTTTCGGATACGCCGGTCGACCGCGACTCGATTTGCGGACGGATCACGCGTTCCGAAATCGGGCGCGACACGCCCGGCGATTCACGTTCGGCGACACGCCCGGACGAATAGGGCACGCGGGAGGTTTCGCGTTCGCGATTGATGATCCCCCCGCCCCGGGAAATTTCGCCGGGTTCCGATTTCCGAATTTCCGGCGCGCGAAGATCCCGTCCTTCCGGAGGAGACAGGCGCCCGGCCGTCGGCGAGAAGCCGTGCCCGATGTTTCGGAGAGCTCCGCGGTTGAGGACTTCCCGGGCCCGTTGGGAAATGTCCGGATCCCGGCCGAAATCGGGCCGAAGGTCGGGTTGAGCGGCCCGCAGCGAAATCCGGCCCAAGTCGACCCCGGACCGGTCGTTGAGCGCGACCCGGGAGATCCCGCGATGCTGCAACTGATCCCGCCGGACGACGGTGAGCGATCTCGAATAGTCCCGATAATCGCCTCGGTCTTGCCAGCCGTTGTCGTGCCGCCCGTAGAATCTGTTGTTGCAGATCATGGCCGGGTAATTCCAGTAACTGAGCGGGCACCAGCCGACGTAGTCGTAATAGCTGTACCAGTGAACCCAGGCCGGACCCCAAGACCAATAGTTCATCGGGATCCAGTACCAGCCCAGGCCGAAGCGCCAGCCCCAACGGCCGTAGTGCGAAGTGCACCAGCCCCAGGGCTCATAGGAAACCCAGGTCCAGCCGATGATCGGATACCAGACCCACCGGCCGTTGTAATAGGGGCGCCAACCCGCGTCATAGACCGTCGGAACCCAGACGTAGCCGTATTCGGACTCGTAGCTCCAACGGCCATAGTCCGAGAGTTCGGAATCGTATTCGGCGTAAGCAGCGGGCAGATAGGTCCGGCTCAGCCGGCGGGCGTAAAGCTCGTCGCGAGACTCATTCCACGAATCGAAGTCGTCCCGCCGGGCCATCAGACTGGTCGGTTCGCCGTTCCATCGGCCGTTTAAGGCGGTGATCATTTCACCGGATTGAACCAGGACCGAGCCGTCCTCGCCGGCCGCTTCGGCTTGTCCGCTCAAAACGGAAAACTCCGTCTGCTGGTTGCTCCGGACATCCACCCGGAACAACCCGGCTTCGAGGATGTAAAAAGAACCGTCGGGTGTATGGAGCTGAAGATTTTTCTCCCGGTCCACGTCCCGGACACGGAAAAACACGCTGCCGTTGAGCAGATGGATTTTGGTCGGATCGCCGTCCCGCGCGGGGAGCCCGGCGATGTCGATCTGGGTCTCCCGGTCAAGACGCAGAATATTACCGCGGCCGAGCTGGATTTCTGCCCGGCCTTCCCGCGTCCCGAGTTTGTCCCCCGCCACGACGACCAGGTTCACTTCACCCTGTTCGTAACCGAGATCCTGGGCGCGTTGGATATAGACGTCGCCCTTGACGTAACTCAGCCGGGTGAAGCTCCGGTCATAGTAGCCCTCGGTCTGCCCGAAGGCCAGAAACGGGAACGCCACAACCGCCGTGATCGCCAAGGTCATGAGTTTTTTCATCTTCGTCTCCTTGCACCGCCTTCCATTGCAACTTCCATGCCAATAGATTTTTCCCATATCAGCATGGAAAAAGGCGGGCGGAGAACTGTCCTCGATTTTGGACGATTGATCTCCGGAACACAAAAAACAGGTGGAGAAAACGCTGGCGGAGCGTCACCCTTCGGGAAAGGAAAAGGATGGTGCAATAAGAAGAAACGGGTCCGGGGAAACATCTCCCTCCTCCGGACCCGGGGAATCGACGAAATCCGGCCTCTTACTTTTTCTTGAGAATGGGCATGCCGGTCTTGGGCGTTTCGATGACCTGGTAACCCGCGGGAACCGCGTCCAGGGCGCCTTCCTTGACCTCTTTGCCGAAGTAATAGATCATCTGTTTCCGGCCGCCCTTGAGCGTCACGTTCTTCGCGTGGAGAAAGTAGCTGGCCCCTCTGGAATTTTTGAATTCGAACGCCATGGGATATTACCTCCAGTGAATTTGGGCGTCTTCAAGAATACACGAATCCGGCCGTTCCGTCATTCTCGGATTTCTCATCATGGCTCGGATCTTGCTTCAATTGATATAGGAATTTCCGGCGAATGTCAAGAAGGCGGCCGGGGCGACGGCCGCCTCAATGAACGAACCCGACCGGAGGCGTCTCCGCCGGAGGCAGGGGCCCGTAGCTCGACTCATATCCTTCAACGTTGGACGACAGCGCTTCCAGGAATCGTTTGGCGTGCGCCGGACTGAGGATCAACCGGGCGATCAATTTCCCGGCCGGATGATCCGGAAAAAGGAAGGCAAAATCGAAGATGAATTCCTCTCGCGAATGGCGGATGGCGGCCACGTTGGCGTATTGACCGACGGCGGTCGCCTCGTCCACCTTGATATCGATTTTTTTCTCATCCATTTTTTTTGCTCTCCTTAAAATCGCCCGAAAATTAAATATTTTCAGGAACGGCCGGACGAAATTTGGCGGCCGTTTTATCTTGATTTTTCCGGAATTCTATATTATATTGTGTTTGGCTTTCTTTTGCGGGCTGGAGAAAGCCCCCACCTTTTGGTTCCCATCATCAACCCCCCTTTTGCTGACAACAGCCCGCATTTCCCCTCCGCAAGGAAGGGGACGAAGGGGGGAAGCGTGAACGATCACAGGATGGGTCTTCGGGATCTCGAACACCTTCTTCCAGCCGCCGTACCGGAGGACGAGTGTGGCCTTGGTCAAACCGCGTTTTTTCCCGCCTTGAATGAGGTAAACCGACCGGTTCGGCAGCTTCCCCGGCTCGACGACCATCAGCCCTTCGAAACTCCGGTTGATCGGGTCTCCCGTCCGCATCCGGTCGAGCGTCTCGGCAGGAACTTCGGCGACGTGGCCCCACGGGTTATCTCCCCGGTCCTGATCATAGTTGTATTTGAACAGGCTCTCGAGGTTTTGGAACGGCCGCCGGATAAAATCGCCGGATTCGCGCCGTTCGATCAGATAGACGGTTGCGTCGCGACCCTTGACGTAATTCCCGTCCCAATCATTCTCCTGGAGCTGGTTCCGTTCGATTTGATCCTCGCCGCCGGAGGTCCGGTTCAAGCCGCCGCCCAATTCCCGTTCGATCCGCCGGAGGATGGAGGCGCAGTCGGAGAGGGCGTACGTGCGGCTCCCGCCCCGGGCGGCCGATTCGAGGTCGTCGTAGGCCCGGAGGAGATACCGGTAGGCCCGATCCAGGCCCGAACGCACGGAATATCGCGAGCCATATTCGGCCCGCTCGGCCAACCGATGAAAGGCCCGGCCGGCGGCGGCGAAATTCTCGGCGGCGAACAAGGCCTCGATTTGATTGTCCGACCAGGAACTGTACCGGTCATCGATTTGGTCCTCCATCGTCCCGACGATTTCGCCGGCCCGCTCCGCCAAATTCCTGGCCAGATCGACCAGACGGTTGGACGCGTCCCAATTCTGGGTCGGTTCGACGTCATATCCGCCGGAGGACGGGAAGGAAGCCAGGCAGGCCGCCGACAAGACGGCCGCCACGGCCACAATCGGAAAGAGAATCGATTTTATTTTCATGTTTGACCTCCTCCAACGCGGAGATATTTTAACACGAATCGACCGGGAACGATCGAACATGCGCGTTTTCTCGCGCCGCCCTCTTCCTCCTGATGAGCCGGCGTTCGTTGTGCTATAATAGCAGCCGATCATGGGAAACGTGCTGGAGCTGGCGGACGTCCGCAAGTCGTTTCGGCTGGGGTTCATCCCCAAAACCAAAGAGGTCCTGAAAGGCGTCTCCTTTTCGGTCGCCGAGGGGGAAATCTTCGGATATCTCGGACCGAACGGCGCGGGCAAAACTTCGACGATCAAATGCGTTTTGGGGCTGATTTTCCCCGACGCCGGGACGATCTCCCTTTTCGGCCGGTCCCCTCTCGATCCCCGGTCGAAGGACAAAGTGGGTTTCCTTCCGGAGAATCCCTATTTCTACGATTACCTCACGGGCCGCGAATTCCTCGATTTCTACGCCCAGCTGTTCCGGGTGGAGAAGGCCGAGCGGGCCGGGCGGATCGACCGCCTCCTCAAACTCGTCGACCTGGAACGGGCGGCCGACCTCCAGCTCCGCAAATTCTCCCGGGGCATGCTCCAACGCGTCGGCCTAGCCCAGGCCCTGATCAACGAGCCGGAATTCGTGATTTTGGACGAACCGCTCGGCGGCCTCGACCCGCTCGGCCGGAAGGAAATCCGCGACATCATCCTCGGCCTCCGCGACGCCGGCCGGACGGTGCTGTTCACCTCGCATATCCTCCAGGACATCGAAATGATCTGCGACCACGTGGCGATCATCGTCGGCGGGCGCGTTCTCAACCAGGGATGCCTCTCCGACCTCGTCTCGGAAAAAGTCCTGTTCACCGAAATCACAGTGTCCGGGGTGGACGACGAGTCGCTGGCGGCCTTCGGCGAATGCGTCCAGGTTCGCGAAGGCCGGACGCTTCTCAAGGTCTTCGACGAGACCAACGTCCAGCCGGTGCTCGACTTGGTCCGCGAACGCGGCGGCCGGATTCACGCCCTGATCCCCCGCACCCAGACGCTCGAGGACATTTTCGTCGACACGGTGACGAACCAATGACGATATCGGTCATCGCCCGAAACACGTTCAAGGAGGCCGTCCGCGACCGGGCGCTTTATCTCCTCCTGTTTTTTTCGGCCCTGTCGATCGCCCTGGCCCGGGTGCTGGCCGTCCTGACCGTGGGCGACCGGGTCAAAGTCGTCAAGGACGTCGGCCTCGCGTCCATCTCGTTCTTCGGGGCGCTGATAGCCATCCTGATCGGGACGGGTTTGGTCTACAAGGAAATCGAGAAACGGACGATCTTCACCCTGATTTCCAAACCCATCCGCCGGGCCGAGTTCCTGCTGGGGAAATTCCTCGGCCTGGTCCTGACTCTCGCGGTCATGGTCTGGGCCATGACCCTGGTTTATCTGGCCGTCGTTTTCCTGCACACATTTAAAATCGAAGGCCGGATGGTGCTCGCGGTCTTTTTCATCTTCCTGGAGCTGATTCTCCTGACGGCGGTGGCCGTCCTTTTTTCCTGCTTCTCCACGCCGATCCTCAGCTCGCTTTTCGCCCTCAGTTTTTACCTGATCGGTCATTTTTCCTGGAGCCTGAAAACCCTGATCAAAAAAACGCCGCCGGGGTTGGGCCGGACTCTGCTGCGGGCCGTCTATGCGATTCTCCCCGACCTGGAGAATTTCAACATCAAGGCCGAGGTCGTCCAAAATCTTCCCCTACCCGGCGGTTTGTGGCTGGGGGCGGTCGCCTATTCCGCGGTCTACACGGCCTTCGTCTTGTTGCTGGCCGTCTGGATTTTCCGGAGGCGGGATTTCATCTGAGCCATGGACAAACGGACGCTGATCGTTCCGGCGGTCCTTCTTCTGGCCCTGGCCGGAATCGCCGGGCTCAAGCTCAATCTGGACAGATTGACCCGGGGGAAAATTCCCGGGGCCGGCATCGTCTACCTGCCGTCCGGGCCCGCCGTAAAAGCGGCCACGTTCGGCTTTCCATCGTTGATGGCCGACATCGCCTATGTCTGGGCGATTCAATACTACGCCAACACCGCCGTCAAGGAACGCTTCACTCACTTCAGCCGCATCTTCGGCGTCATCGCCGATCTCGACCCCCGTTGGATTGATCCCTACCTGACGGCCGCACTCATCGCTCATTACGACACGGGCGACGGCGAACTCGCCCTCAAAATGTACGACGACGGGGCCACCCGCAATCCTGATCAGTGGATCTTCCCACTCGAGGCGGGCCATTACTGCCAGCTGTATCTCAAAGATTACGAACGGGCGAAGGCCTATTATAAAAAAGCTTCGGAAATCCCCGGCGCTCCGGATATCGCCAAGCGCCTGTTTGCCAACTCGGCTTACAAGGCGATGGATTACCAGACGTCCTGGACGACCTGGCGGGAAGTCTTCCAGACGGCGACGGACCCCGAAATTAAAAAAATCGCCAGTAACCACCTTTATCAAGTCAAAGCGGCCGTCGACATCGCCGCCTTGAAAGCCTCCCTCGACCGGTTCCGGGAATTGCGCGGCCGGGCCGCCCGGGACCTCGGAGAGCTCGTCACGGCCCGGTTGATCACGGCCGTGCCGAAGGATTTCGACGGCAAAGATTACGTTTACGACCCTAATACCGGCGAAATCAAGACGGCGGTGATTCCATGGAAGCGCTGATTCTCGTCGTCGTCTTCGGCCTCGCCTGGGGCAGCTTCCTCAACGTCGTCATCTACCGGGTGCCGTTGCGGATGAGCCTGCTCCATCCGCCCTCGACCTGTCCCTCCTGCAAGACACGGATTAAGCCCTACGAAAACATCCCGGTCCTGTCCTTTATGTTCCTGCGCGGGAAATGCCGCCATTGCGGGGCGCGGATCGGGGTGACGTACCTGATCGTCGAAATCCTGACGCCGGCGCTCCTAACCGTTGTCTATATACACTCAGGCGGATTCGGCCTTCCCTTCTACGCTTCCGCCCTGTTCACCAGCGGTTTAATCGTTCTGGCTTTCATCGACGCCCGGCATCAAATCCTCCCGGACGTCATCACCTACCCGGGGATCGTCCTGGGCTTCGCTTATTCCTTTTTCCGCGACGACCTGAAAATCGGAGGAGCGTTGATCGGGGCGGCGGTCGGCGGCGGATTTCTCCTTTTAATATACGGGCTTTACTGGCTGATCCGTAAAAACGAAGGGCTCGGCCTGGGCGACGTGACGATGATGCTCACGATCGGTTCGTTTCTCGGCTGGCAGAAAACGATCCTGACGCTGATCCTGGCCTCATTTGCCGGGGCGATCGTCGGGGTCATCTTGATGAAGGCCAAGGGCAAGGACATGAAATACGCCCTCCCCTTCGGGTCGTTTCTCGCCCCGGCCGCTTACGTCGCCCTCGTCTGGGGCGATCAAATCATCGCCGCGTATCTAGCGCGCTTCCCCCGGTGAGTACGCTTACACCGGCCGGGAGCGCGGGCAGTTCCAGGTGTTCCGGCGCTCCCCCCGGTGAGTATGCGTACACCAGAACCTTGAACGAATCGGGTTTCATCTTGGGCCGCGGAGCCGGTTGGCCGGCGGGAGGTTCGGGGGCGGCTTCATATTCGGCCGCCGACAGATAAATTTTATGGGTGACCGGGTCGAAAGTCATCGTCCGGGCGCCCCTCGCCGTGGCCAGCGTCTGGATGACGGTCAGCTTATCCGGCGCCTCAAAGCGGGCGACGGTGACGTTTCCCTCTCCGGCGGAACCCATCGCCAAACTCGTCCCCGGATCGAAAACGCAGGCGTCCGTGCCCTCGCCGGTGGGGACCGTCGTCACGACATTTCCCGTTTGATCGTCCATCACGACCATGAGTTTGTTGCCGGCGACGATGAAAAGCCGGTGACTTTTCAGATCGACGGCCATGCCCGAAGCTTCCTCGCCGGGCTTCAACGGCCACGTCGCTGCGAGGACATGGGTCTTAGCGTCGATAACGGCTACCTGGCTCATATCCTCGATGTTGTTATAAATCCGGTCGGTCGCCGGATCGAAGACGGCGAACTCGGGCTTCCCCCCGAGTGGAATTGTGGCGACGACGTTGCCGGTCTTGGCTTCGAAGACCGTGGCCGACCGGCCGCGGCCGTTGAACGTGTAGACCTCCTGATGGGCCGGTACATAGAGAATACAGTCCGGATTTTCGCCCGTCTCGACCTTTCCGATGATCTTCAGGGTTTTCAGGTCGACGATCGCGGCTTTATTCTCGCGGCCGCTGCTGGCGAAGCCGAGGCCCAATTCCGGAGCGAGGGCAAAGCCGTGAACGCCTTGAAGGTCGGGAATCTCGCCGACGCTTTCATCCTTGTCCATATCGATGACGACGACTTTCGTCGCGTGCGAGACATAAAGCCGGCGGGCGGCGGCGTCAACGGATAAATAATCCCATCCGCCCTCGGCCCCGACCGAAATCGATTTGAGGAACGTATACGGTCCGTCGGCGGCGAAAACCGCCAAACCTAAAACCAACAGAAACGCGACCCCGACTGCAAATTTGCGCATGACTTCTCCTTTTCGGCCTCGGCCGGTTCCGCCCGGGTCGTTTTTAATGAACAACCTCGGGCTTTTATTCAAACTGCCTCATATTCCGTTGAATGGCTTCAAGCCATCGTCTTTTTCCGGGACCGCATCAGGAGGGCATAGACAGTCGGGGTCGCGACCAGGGAAAGCAGGACAGAGATACAAAGAGCGCCGATGACCGCGACGGCCAGCGGTTTGAGCATATCGGCTCCCGAGCCGATCCCATACGCCAGCGGCAGCATCCCAAGCGCCGCGGCCAGCGAAGTCATCAGAACCGGCCGGAGGCGGCGCCGTCCCGAACGGATGAGGGCTTCGGTCAGGTCGAGCCCTTCGGCCCGGAGATGCTTGACGAAATCGAGCATCAGAATACCGTTCTTGGCCACGATCCCGATACCGATGATGGCCCCAAGCAACGAGACGACGTTGAGCGACGTCCCGGTGATCCAGAGGGCCAGGACCGTCCCGAATAAGGCGAGAACGGCGCCGAAAACGATCGCGATCGGCTCGGCAAACGAACCGAATTCGAGGAGCAGGACTGTGAAGACGAGGAAAATAGCCATGAGCAGGACCATGACCAGGTTCTTGAACGATTTCTGCTGTTGCTCATACAAGCCGCCATATTCGACCGATCCCGGGGGAAGGGAAGCGTCTTGCCCGATCACAGCCTTGATTTCACGCATGGCGCTCCCCATATCGCGGCCTTCCAGCCTGGCCGTGACCGCGACGTCTTGCCGGGAATCCTCACGCCGGAGCTCAAGTTGGCCCGGTTCCTCAACGACATCGACGACTTGGGACAGCTTGACCACATTGCCTTCCGGAGAACGAAGGGACAGCTCCCGGAGCAGCGCCAGCCGATCCAATCGTGCCGGATCGACTTTGACTCGAATATCAACCACCCGATCCCCTTCCAGCACCGACGACGCGGTCCTCCCCAACATGGCCGTATTGACGGCCGCGGTGATGTCTTCGGCGGTCAAGCCGAACCTCCGGGCGTCGACGCCGCGGACCTTGAGGCTGATCGTCGGCCCGGTGTAAACAAGGCCGTCAAAGGTATCTACAACCCCATCG
>JAPKZG010000048.1 GCA_026393895.1 Candidatus Aminicenantota bacterium | reverse complement strand
ATCCTGATGCTGATCACCCTCATAGTCGCGCCCATCATCATCCTGATTAAGGTCTTCGCCTCCCCCGTGTCCCTGAGCCAGGCCTTCGCCGCCGCCGGGCCGGGATTCGGGTCACTGACCGGCGGGTTAACCGGGTTTGCCGCCGGGCTGATGATCTTCAACAACCTCGCCTGGTTCTTCGGCTACCTCGGCGGCCAGCCCCAACTCAACGCCCGGTTCATGGGCATGAAGGATGAAAAGAACGTCCGCTCCGGCCGGAATATCGCCGTCGTATGGACGATCATCGCCTACAGCGGCGTCGTCATCATCGGCCTCGGCGCCCAAGTTCTCTACGGCCCCAAGGCCGTGGCGGACACCGAAATGATCCTTCCGTTTTTGCTCAACAACATGTTCCCGGGCTGGCTGGCGGCCCTGCTCCTGGCCGGCGCGGTCGCAGCCATGATCTCGACGGCCGAAAGCATGCTGCTGGTGGCGGCCACGTCCATCAGCGAAGACGTCTACAAGGGGATATTGAAAAAAGGGAAGGCCAAGGACCGCACCCTGCTCCTCATCTCGCGTGTCGCGACCGTAGCGGTCGGCGTGCTGGGGCTGATCCTGGCCCTGACGACGAAGGACCTGATCTATTCCATCGTCAGTTACGCCTGGGCCGGCATCGGCTGCTCCTTCGCCCCGGCCGTCCTGCTCTCCTTCTATTGGGATCGATTCAACGCAGCCGGCGTCGTGACCGCCCTCGCGACGGGCCTCGTCTCGACAGTCGTTTGGATGCTGGCCGGCCTGGAAAAAACGGTCACCGCCCGGGCCTCGACGTTCGTCATCGCCATGGGCCTGGCCGTCCTGGTGACGCTGCTTTCGAAGAAAACAGAACCGCAACCGGCCGCCCGGATTCCTTGAAAAGCGGCGGGCCGGGCGCCTGATTCGATGATGTCATATTCCGGGGTGCCCCCCGCAACTCACCGCACCTCCAGTTTGAGGCTTTCCGAGTGGCTGTTGAATTCGGGCGCGTACATGCATTCGATATGGGCCATCCCGTTCTGGTAGGTGCCGCGGTGCTGGACGCGGAGATCGTACTCGAAGACGTACGTCCCTTTCGGGAGGTAATCGATGAAGAAATGGGTCGCCGTGTCCTTGGTCGCTTCGTAATAGGCCAGGCCGTCCTGGAATTTGTATTGCGACAGGACATTGACCGGTTCGAGCCCCGAACCGCGATGATCTTTCATATGGACGTATTCCATGTCCCGGTCGGTCCGAAGCTCGATCCGGACGACCAGCGTGTCGCCGACGGCCAAGGGGCCCTTGACCGGCTCGATCTCCGGGCCCTTCTTGGTGTATGTCTTCTTGAAAAGGAATTTTTTCAAGCGGAGCGGGTTCTGCTCGTGCGGGGTGATTTTGGAGATATCTTCCATGTATTGCCAGTGGACGCCGCCCCAGGCGACGCCCTTGTCCGCCTTCCGGACCTCGATCTCGCCCATCGCCGCCTTGATTTCGGGGGCGGTATACCGTTTTTCATAAAAACCCGTGCCCGCCTCGACCTTTTCCGGCTCGACCTTCATCCCGCCCAGGGTCACTTCAACGATTTCGTCCGAAGCCAAGAGGTCCGTCCCCCGGAGGATCAGTCCGTAGACGGCGTCGGCCGTGGCCTTGGTCGTTTTCCAGTCCTGGGTTTGTTTCTGTTTGAGGAGCCAGATCCGGCATTCCTCGACCGCCTGGGAATCCTTCATCACTTCGTCGAAGGCCTCGATCATCATCGCCTGCGTTTCGATGGGCGCCCGGTACCACCACCAGGACAGCTCCCTCTCCGCCCAATACCGGCCGAGTTCCTCGTCGACCTTGCTCCGCTCCTTCATCGACCGCATGATTTTTTGGGCCGTCGCCGTGTCGCCGAACCGGTTCAAGCCCAGGGCCAGATGGGCCTGGCTCTGGCGGTTGTCGAGCTGAAGCCAATAGGCGGCACCCTGCCCCAGAAAATAATCCACGGCTTTTTTGGATTCGGCCGGGACCGGGAGTTCGTCCAGGTAGAAGCTCCGGGCATAGAGATATAAGGCGATCGACGGGCTGAGGTTGTTAAAGCCCTCCGTTTTGTGCTTCAGAATATCCTCGTAGGCTTCCCGAATCCAGGAATCCAGGCGGCCGATCGCTCGGATCGCGGGATCCTGCACGACGTCGGTGACGCCGAGATGTTTGAGCCGGCCGAAACCGGTCACGATGTAGAGCGTGATGTAATCGTTTCCCGGCCCCCCGGGGAACCAGGGCCACGACCCGTCGGAGAGCTGCATGTCGGCCAGCTTGTTCATCGCCCGCCCGAGCGCCGTCTTCATCGTGTTCTCATCGAATAGAAGGCCGATGTTCCGCTTGGCCTGCGTTTCGGTTTTGGCCTCGATGACCCACGGTGACTCCTGGAGCAGGACGCTTTTCAAATCCTCGTTCTTTTCCAGGTTGGATTGAAGGGCAGGAGTTCCTTTCCACAAATCGAAAATCCGGCGGATCTTGGGGTCGGAACCGGCGATTTTTTTCGCCAGGGCGTTGGCGTACAGGCGATTGAACACCTGCTCGGAACACTCGTAAGGATATTCCATTAAATACGGCAACGCCTGGACGGCGTACCAGGCCGGATTGGAGGCCATCTGGACCGTCAGATTCAGGTGGCGCAGGGTCGCCGATCCGGAAGACTTCACGAGTTTCTCGAAAGTGAAATGCTTCTGACCCTTGTCGCTGATCCACAACGGGATCGACTCCCGGACCAGCAGGCTCCGGCTGAGGACGGGGACCATTCCCTCCTCGCCGTCGGAAAATTCCGTCGTCGCCGCGACCGCCTTGAAGCCGACGGCTTCCATTCCGTCCGGAACCGAAATCGGCCAGGAGAAGGACCGCGACTGCTTGGCCGGAATCGAGAACGGAAGTTTCGGGTTTGCGTTCCGGAGCGGCCCGTCCAACGTTTTTTCGCTCCGGGGGTCGAAAAAGCGGAGTTCGACCGCTCCGGCCGCGTCCTTCTCGGTCATATTCGTGACCTTGACGGTGTACTCCAGGGCGTCGCCCTCCCGCAGGAAGCGGGGTGGGTTCGGCTGGACCATCAGCTCCTTCTGAGTGACGGTCACGGCCTCGATCGAACCGCTGAGCAGGTCGGGTGTGTGGGCGAATCCGAGGAAGCGCCATTCGGTCAGCGCCTCCGGCATCTTGAACTCGAGGGTGACTGTTCCCTCCGCGTCGGTCATGAGATGGGGATAGAAGAATGCGGTTTCGTCGAGGTTCCTGCGGGCCTGGACCTTGGAGAGGTCGACGTCGGGAACCTTGGGGAGCGCGGCCGGTTCCGCCGCGCCCTTGTCGCCCCCCACGCCTCCCAGAACGCCGCCGACGCCGCCGCCCCCGACTTTATCTTTCATCTCCTGGGCCGCGGCCATAGGGGATGGGACGGCCTCCGCCATCATCACCCGGCCTTCGCCGTAATCGAAATCGAACAGCGATTCCGTGATCATATCCGGGAAACGGACATATCTGGCCTCTTCATAGGAGCGATAGCGGTTGAGTTCGTCGAAGAACGCGCGTAGTGTTTCCGCCCGGTTCGCATACGCGGACCGAAGATACGTGGCGTCGCTTCGGAAGATTCCGGAGATCCCGCCGAATCCGTGCGGGTAAAACTGGTCGAGCGAGGCGTCATAGAGGGAAGCCACCATTTCCGCCGCCCGGATTTCCGCCTTCGGCCCCTTGATGAGGAGCGACCAGGTCTCGTCCTGGCCGGGCCGGAGTTTCGAGCGGAATGTTTTCCATTGGAGGTCGAGCCGCTTATTCGACCACGGCACATAAACCCGCCGGTCCTCGCGGTACAGGCGATTTTCTTTGACGATCACGGCCGAGACGGTGAATCCGCCCCGGGAGGCTTCGTCGACCGGCAGGCGGACGACGGCCTGGGTGTTTTTCCCTTTCGTCCAGAACCGCTGCAGGCGCCGGCCGTTCTGATACACTTCGATCAGGACCGGCCCGCGGTCGTAGCCCGTCCCCCAAAGCATTTCGTACGTCTCCCCCGGTTCGAGGGAATTCGTCCGGGCGGCGACGTGGAACGGGATCCGGACGGGGAATTCGCCCGAGGCCGGGTCGAGAACGAGAAAAGAAACCCGGCTTTCGACGGCCGTGCCGTAGGAATCCTTGGTTTTGAGGATCGCCCGGTACGCCCCCGGTTCGAGATCGAAGGAAAGCCGGCAGGGAGAGCCGTCGGGGACGGCCACGGCGAATTCTTTTTTGCCGACTTCGCCGCCCTCCGGCCATTGCCGCCAATCCGGCGTCCGGGATGAACCCTGGTCAGCGGTCCGGATAATTTCTTCGCCGAACAAATTCCTGGGAACCGGACGATCCGGCCCGCGGAGCGCATAAATCTCGACAACGCCTTTGGCCGCGGCCGGTTTCCCGTTCAACGTCGTCGTCGTCACGGACAGGACGACCGGTTTTCCCTTTTCCTGCCAATCCGACCCGCTCAGGTCGGCCTCGATGGCGGTGAAACCCACCCGGATATAGCCCGCCGCGCTCCGCGTTTCCCCGGTCCCGTCGGTCACGTCGGCCGTGACGGCATAGGTGAAAACGGGTTGGGAGGACGCGGAGACAGCCGGGTCCGGCTTCGCCGCAAAAACGATCGTGAATTTTCCCGTGGCGTCGGTCCGGATCGTCCCATGGGCGATTTCCTGGGATTCGCTGCGGGAAGGAAAATACCACCAGACGGGATACCGGACTTCCCGGACCACCCGGTATTTGACCAGGGCGCCGTCGATCGGCGCCCCCGTATAAGACACCGCCTCGCCCGGCACGGTGACTTCGTCGTTCAGCCGGAATTCCTTGTCCGGGACATCGATCTTCACCTGGAATTTCGGACGCTTGTATTCCTCGACACGGACGGTGCAGGACCCCTGGGGATTCTCGGTCAAAATCGTCATCGCCCCCGTCAGGCGGTCGGCCGGGGCGGTGAAGGTCCCGCTGACCGACCCGAAATCGTTGCTCGTCAACTGAAGGACGGAGACCTCCTGCTGGTTTGCATCCCGCAAGACCACCCGGACGCTCTGCCCGGCCAGGGCTTTGTAATCGGAGCGGTTCTCGTCCACGCTCAGACACAGCCCCTTGAAATGAATCGTCTGCCCCGGTCGGTAGAGGGAACGGTCGGTGAAGAAAACCGTCCGGCGCTGCACCTTGGTGGGACCGGCATACCCCATCTGGACCTGCGTCTCGACGACTTCCGTTCCCTTCGCCCCGCGGGCAACTAGGACGCGGTTGGAATAGGATTCGGGAGAGGAGAGAACAAACGCACCCAAGGCGTCCGTCCGGCTTTCGGCTCTTTTCTGAAGGACATCCGTCCCGTAGTTCCACTCATAGAGGACGACGGCCGCGTTCGGGACGGGGTCTCCGGTCTCGTTCCGGACGATGAATCCCTCCAGCGCTTTTCCCGTCCCGCCGGTCACGATACCCCATTCGCTCACCCAAAACGTCCCCGCTGAAATTTTATTTTTTCCCCGGGAGAACGGTTTGTCGACGCTGGCCAGAAGTCGGTAGAACCCCGGCGCCAGGGACGGAAGTTCGACGAGTTCGGTGCGTTGCTGATAGTCGGCCGTCGCCGGAAGGTCGACCGACCAGGCGGCCGCCGGCTGTTGCCTGAGATATTCTTGGACATGCTCATCGTTCATCCAAAAAAGACTCCCGGCGTCCTTACCCGGAAGCAGGGCGTCGAAATCCTCCTTGACCGCCCGGAAGTGAAGGGCCGTCAGGTTGCGATAACGGACGGCCAGCCGGGACGGTTTTCCCGGCGGGACGACGCGTTCGTTCAGGACGTCGAAATCGCGGGCCGTGATTTCGGAAATCAGGGCGTCGCAGTTTTTCCCGCCGAGGGACAACGGGTGGGCTTTCCGGCCGCGATCGGCCAGGGCGTACGCCTGAACGAGATCGCCCTGGTTTCGGACCTCCCGGGCGCGCAGGTAATCCGCCAGACTGGAAAGAACGGAGGCCGGGTTTTTTTCCGAAATTTCCTTCAACCGTTCCAGGTACCGGGCCGACACGGACTCGCCGGAGGCCATGTTCTTCATGCCTTCCAGGCGGTGGATGTCGGCGTCCAGTAACACGTCCCGGTCCGTATCGCCTCGATGGAAGTCCAGGAGATTCTGGTAGAGAAGCAATGCCCGGAGCGTCGGCGAATCGGCGTCGGTCGTCCCGGGTTTGTATCGGATGAATTCGGCCGCCGGACCCAGGGCGGGGGAATCGGACTCAAGGACAAAGGCGTCCTCGGGCGCCGCCGCCGCCCGTTCGCCCGAGGCGTAGAATTCGAGCGCCTCGAAGGCGACGAAATCATACAGCGTCGGCCGGATCGTCGCCGGTTGATCGCCCGGTTCGAGAAAATCACGAAAGACGGAGACCGGCGTTTTTTTCAGAACGGCCTCGTCTTTCAGAATATCCTGATACAGGGAGTCGATCTCCTGAATGATCCGGCGGAGGTCCCACGTCGTGAAATCCTTTTCGTCGATTCCGCCGGCGGTGGCCGAGCGCTCCATGAACCGCCAGCGGTTCCGCGAATAATAGTGGCGGTACCATTGGGCCAGAATGACCCGAAGCATCGTTTTCATCCCGGCCGGGGCTTTCTCGATTTCCTCCCGGATGCGGACCACCCGGGCTTCGGGCTTGTTCCCCTCGACGACCGATTCGAGAACCAGCTGGCGGGTCAGGGCCCGCAGGGCCTCCCCCTCCCGTTTCTGTTCGAGGGAGATTTGGACGATCTCCTTCAGGTGGCCGATGGCGGTCTTGGGCAGCCCGTCACGATCAGCGGCCTCGACCTTTTTCCACAGTTCGTCGGTCGAAACCTTCGCTTTATCCTGGGCCGGTTTACCCCTCATGATTCCTCCCGGGACCAGTAAAATGAGCGCCAAAATAAAGATCGCAAAAATCACTCGTTTCGTTTTCGGTTTCATGATCCCTCCTTGCGTCGACAGATCGAGTCCCGAGGGACTCCCCTTTATATACACCCATGGCCTTTCCTGTATTCCATTATAAATCAAAGGGGGCTTGTCTTGATATTGAACAAATGAGAATAAATGAACGCGGCCCCGGCCGGAACGACGGCCGCGACGAATTCAGGGGTCGGGGATGTCCGACGCCACCGCTCAGAATCCGGGGCTCGACTTCGGCACCGTCAAAACGGCCGTAGACGTTTTCGATGGGTCGCTTTCGGAAACCGCCGTCAGGCTCACTCGGGCCGATCCGGAAGCCCCGGGCTCCTTCACGACGATCACGGGAACGGCGGCCGACGCGCCGAATTTTACCGCCGCGAGCGCGTTGGGAAGACGCGCCGAAAACCCCTGTCCTTTGACGGAGACCGACAAACGGTAAACATCGCCCGAAAGGAACTCCGAAGCATCCTGAGGATGAAGCGAGGAATTCGTCTCCGCGGCCGACCCCGTGTTTTTCAGGGTGAATTCGCAGAGCGTGTTCCAGTTCGGCAGGATCCGGATTTCCCCCGCCGAAAGCGCGACGCCCCGGACCTGCGGTCCCGAGCCGTCGAGCGATTTGACGGCCACGGTATAGGACAAGATACCGTCGGAGTCCCGGTGGAGATCGACGATGTAGAAATGCAGGCGGTTGGCCGCGTCCTCCCATTCATACGAACTGCCGGAACCGGGGCCGGCGTGAAACAGGGCGTCGTTGAGCTGCCGGTAGTCGGCGATCGTTCGCATCACTGGTGTACCGTCCGGCCGGCGGAAATCGACCCGGTTACAGTCTTCGGGGTGAGCGTCGATCACCCAGGTGAAACAGCCGTACCCGCAGGACGGGCTTTCCTCGTTTTTATTTTTCGCGATCAGGACGCCGTTGTCGGGCGTGAACGAATCGTAGCCGATCCGTTGGACGACTTCGACGGAGTAAAAATCGAACACCGAGGGACCGGCGCAGAGAGGCTCCGCCCGGGGATCGCAGGCCGGGGTTTTGTCCCGCGGGTCGTCGCCGTCCAAAGCGACGGTGAGACCCGCCAGGCCGGCCGGCCCGGGGTCGACGGCGCGGGCGACGATCCGGGCCGTTGCCAAGCCGGATTCGGCCAGGCCGTTCCGGCTCAGATTGAGAACCTGCGGGCCGGTCACGAATCCGAACCGGATCCGGTTGCGGAGCATGAATCCCGCCGGCATCGCCGCGCCTTCGGCCGCCGGGACGACCCAGCGCCGGTGCGGCCCGCCGGGGCCGTTGAAGGAACCGCGGTCCATGATGTCCCAGGGGCCCGAGCCGCCGCGCCGGTACGGGGTCACGTAAGGATTGTTGTTGTTGTCGCCCGTATCGAAGGCGTAGTGGGCGATTTCATGGGTGATCGTCCCCGAGTTTTCCCCCTGGCGCATGGACGACAGCCCCCATTGCATTTGTCCGGCCTTCCAGGACGTCCAGGGAACGTAGCGGGTGACGACCCACCGCGGCATCGACGGGTCGGGATTTCCCCATTCCGCCGGAATGTCGTCCCGCGTTTGGAACTTCATTTCGCCAAATTCCTGCCAGACGCTGGTTTCATCGTATCCGGCGTATATTCGAAGGACGATATCGTATTTTTCCGCGATGTCCGGCCCGGCCTCGGCGCGCCAGAGGGCGTCGGCGTCGGCTTCGAGTTCGCCGTCGCAAACATACCCGGGAGGACATCCGCCCTTCTGATTCCATTCGTTCAAACCGTATTGAAAGAGCTTTTTGGGCATCCGGTACGGGCCGAATACATCCATCTTCGGAATTCCGATTTGTCCCCGGGATTGTTCCATCCAGTAGCCGTTGATCGTCTGGCCGTGATTCAGGGGACCCGGCGTGTTGTAAAAATCGGCGTAGAATTGAGGGACGGCTTCACGTGGGATCGGGTCGATCTGCGGGTTGCCGAAGGGATCGGAATGTTTAGGCAGGGTGACAACAAACGATTGATCGGGAAAATCAACGGCGACCAGGGCGATCCGCAGCACGCGGGAAGGGACAAGCGCCGGATCGGCCCAATTTTTCCCCGGAATCGGACGATAATCCGCCCCGGTCATATCGTCCTGGTCCTGCCGGTTTTGGGAGTCGATCGGAACGAAATCCATCAGAGAGACTATTTCCTTGATGGGACGACCGGCCGCCGGATTCGGAGAAAGAAAAAATCGGGCGGCGAAAGCCGCAGCGGACAGACCGGAGATAAGAAGAACCGTCGGGAGAAGAATCAATCTCTTTTTCATGGGATGCCTTTAAATTGGTGAGAGAAAATATTTTTTTCTACTGTGATATATGATATATTTACCGCTGTTGTCAAGTTCCGCGCATCAAATCCACTCGTTCCTTGACTTTGGACGGATTTCGATGATATCCAGACCGAAGAATGATACTCCAAGGAGAGACGAAAATGTTTTCACGCGAACTTCGTTCGTTCATCATCGTCTTCGTCACGGCGGGGTTGTTGGCCTTTGCCGGCGCCCTTTCCGCCCAAGATACGCTCTCTCTCGAGAGCGGATGGAAATTCGTCAAGGGCGATGACCCCGCTTATGCCGATCCCGCCTTCGACGACTCCGGATGGGCCCCGATCAAGGTCGACCGCGTTTGGGAAGAACAAGGGAACGACCCCTACGACGGCTATGCCTGGTATCGCCTCCGCGTCGTCATCCCCTCCAAAATCCGGGACGACTCCCGCCTGAAGGACGGCCTCCGGATCTCCCTGGGAAAGATCAACAATTACGACCTCTCTTTTCTCAACGGCCGCGTCTTCGGCCGGAACGGAAAAGTCGTCGCCGCCGACACGCCGCTGGACGATTCCTTCACCAAGGAAGATTGGATGCTTTACGATTTGCCGCGGATTTATATCCTCCCCTTCGACGATCCGCGCATTCTTTGGGACCGGGAAAACGTCATCGCCGTCCGGGTATTCGACGAAGGCGGACAGGGCGGCCTTTTCGCCGGTGAACACAGCCTGCGGGACGTCCGTTTCCGGGACTATGTCTCGCTCGATTTCAAAACCGCGCCATTCGTCTTCGCCGGTTCCTCCGTGGAAAAACTCCTGACGCTCGCCAATACATCAACCGTCCGGACCTTTCAAGGTTCGCTGGCCGTTCGGGCGGTTGCGGCCCGGGACGGACGCTCGATTCATCAGAAAAACGAAACCCTCGATCTTCAGCCCGGCCAAAAGATCGAACGAATCCTCCGCCTCCCCCGCTTGGACGAGTCCGTCGAAGTGACCTATGAGATCGTGTCCCCGGAGGACGCCGACCGCTGGGAATACCGGGATAACGCTCCCTACATCCTGACGCCGGATCCGCCGGCCGCTCCGCGGTTGACCGGGCCGAAAACCGTCGGCGCCCGTCCGGGAAATCCGTTCCTTTATTCGCTCACCGCGACCGGCCGCAAACCGGTTACCTTTACCGCGGCCGGGCTTCCCCCCG
>JAPKZG010000010.1 GCA_026393895.1 Candidatus Aminicenantota bacterium | reverse complement strand
GTTTTCCCCACACGCGTGGGGATGAACCGATTTTCCCGTCTATTCCCGAGTTGACGCTGGAGTTTTCCCCACACGCGTGGGGATGAACCGTGAAAATTGAGTTCCTTTTCGATGTCATCCGGTGTTTTCCCCACACGCGTGGGGATGAACCGAACGGAGTCCCAGGGGATAAAATCGTTATCTCCGTTTTCCCCACACGCGTGGGGATGAACCGAAGGCCCGTTGGGAAGAACAGCGGGCGCTGGCGTTTTCCCCACACGCGTGGGGATGAACCGGTGCGTATTCCGGTCGAATCCGGCCGGTGATTCCGGTCCAAAATGGCCACTGAATCCGGTTGAAAGCGGCCACCGATTCCGGACGAATCCGGCCACTTTTCGGCCGGGGCCGGAATCTGTAAAAAGCGAAGCGGCGCCGGATAACTTAACGTGAAAGCGGGAATCCAGTTGTGGGGCAGGTGGAAAGAAACGAAATCCGCCAGCAGGTCGTCATTCTGCAGGATTTGGCTCCGACCATGAGACATTCGTGAGGTTTGACGCGAAGCTGGGATAAACATTAAGTCACTACAGTATCGAAATATCGATCCGGGCCGGCGGCGTTGAGGCGCATGCAGACTTTCAAGGCGAAGTCCGTCCGAACTCGAATCCGGAACCTCCTGGCGACGAACAGCCGGCCGCCGAAGATCCGGCCGGCAAGATGAAGCGAGCCCGCTAGTTCCCCGGGAAAAACGCGGCTCGAGCCTCAGCGGACATACGCCGCGGCCGCTTTATCGACCCATAGGAGAAAGGTCAGGACATCGGCCGGTAAGCCGGCGAAATCGCCCTTGAACATCCGGATATTCTTCGTCCGGCCCTCTTGCGGACGGAGCGGGAGATTGCATTTGATCGTGGGGCGCTCCCACGTTTTGAAGAAAAACTTTTTACCCCGGGCGTCGGGAACTTCGACCGAAATGCGGATTCGAAATCCCGGGTCCAGATCCCAGCTCCCGGCCGGATAGAGCAGGTAATCAAAGCCGGTGACGCCCTTTTTCGGCCAGACGGCGAAATAGCCGTGGTTTCTTTCCTCGATATAGAGACGCTGGCGGTAGGTGACGACTACCCGGCTTTTTCCGGGAGGCAAAGGGATTTCGAATTCGGCGGCCGGGAAGTCTTTTTCGGGAGGGGATTCGATCGTCCTGGGGAATAAGGATGCCGACTCCAGTCCGCTCGCATCGATTTGACTGAGCTTGACCAGCCAGCGGTCGTCGGGCTCTTGATCGAGGCCGGTCAGGCGTCTTATTTGTTTGAGAAAATCCTGGTAGAAGACCGGCAGAAACGCGTTACGGTGCCGGGCGATTCTGGCCAGACATTCCGACTTTTCGCCGGGCGCTTCGACGATGCTCACGGTCAAGGAGCGGCCATTCAACTCCGCCGCCAGGTCTTGGATATCGACGGCGATAAACCGGACGGGGAGCGCGATAAGCTGATCCGATCGATTCTCGACCTCATATGTGGCTTTAATGAGAAGGGTGTCGCGGGGGCCGAGCCGCGCCAGGTCGAGGTCGGGGAAGGCCGCTTCCAGATCTTCGGCCAGCAGTCGAATGCTCGCGGCCGAAGGGATCGCTTTGAGACTGCCGGTGAAAACTCCATCCACTTTTCGGCCCACGCGCATGTTCGCCGAGGCGGTCGAGGCCAGCGCTCCCGACAGAAGAACGGAAACGACGAAACCGTTCCTCACCCAAGACGATTCTTTTCGCGGATTTTTCATGAATTCCTAAGCCAATATTTCGTGCTGTCGAAGGATCCTTATTGATTTTATGATGGGAGTATATGAGCAATGATCTTGGACGTCAATTCCTTGCCAAGGGGACAGGTCATTTCCGGTTTCCTGCGCCCGACATTTGTCGTAGATGCCCAAGGCGGAAGAGGAAAAGTTCCGGTGGATCTCGGGTATGAGGCATAATCCAAACAGGAAATAGGGATAATTCTATCGTTTTCTGTGGGGATCAGTGCTTTAACCCTGCTAAAAGTCAAGAAAACTGTATTTCAGCAGGGATAAAAACTATGTCAAGAGGGAAAATTAGCCGATTGTCGTGGATCTTCTTGAATTCCTCGCAATATCTTATTACAGGGCGAACCATGGAAGCACGGTGATTCCCGAGCGCTTGAATGAGTGGTCGCCCCCGTAAACGAGAGCGGCGGGTCCGGCCGCGGTATCCATCGCGCTTGTAACGCCGGCGAGCCTGCTCCAATAAATCAACATATCGAAGAAATCGGAAGCCACGGTTTGAGCCGACTTGACTTCGATAGGGATCAATCGGCTCCCGAGATCGACGATGATATCGACCTCGTGCCCGGCGGAGTCTCGCCAGAAACTGATTCCGGGCATGATTCCCCTGTGGACAAAATTCTTGGTGAGCTCGGCGACCACGTAACTCTCGAAGACGGCGCCCCGCTCGGCGCGGTGGCCGAGGTCCCGAGCCGAGCCGATTTGAAGCAGGTAGCAGAGAAGACCCGTATCCAGAAAATAGAGTTTAGGGCTTTTGGTCAAGCGTTTACCGAAATTCTTATGGTGAGGCCGCAGGAGGGTGATGACGAAGCTCGCCTCAAGTACGGAAAGCCATCTCCGCGCGGTCGGATGAGATATCCCGCAATCGGAGGCCAGGCCGGATAGATTGAGCAGCTGCCCGCTCCGGCCGGCGCAGAGACGGATAAACCTGCCGAATGCTTCGATATCTCCGACATTGAGGATGTTTCGCACGTCCCTTTCGATATAGGTCTGGAAATAGTCGGGGAGCCAATCGTGCGCCGAGAGGCCCTTGTCGTGGATTCTTGGGTAAAAACCCGAATAAAGCATTTCCTCCAGGTTGAATTTGGGCGGACTCGCTTTGACCGGTTTTCCGGGAGTGTCCCGGCCTAAAGTTTCCAGCCGGAGGGATTCCCGGTTCATCAATTCGGCCATGGAAAGCGGAAGCAGATGGAGCACCGCGCAACGGCCGGCCAGTGATTGGGTGATACTCTGCATGAGTAAAAAATTCTGAGAACCGGTCAAGATGAACCGGCCGGTTTGCTCCGGACGTTCGTCGACGCTGACCTGGATATAGGAAAACAGGTCGGGTGCTCTCTGCACCTCATCGAGGATGACCGGGCCGTCGAACTGGGCGAGGAAGCCGCGCGGATCCTCCAGGGCATAACGGCGCTGATCGGGTAATTCGAGGGATAAATAGGCATAGTCTTTGAATACAGCTTTGACAAGCGTCGTTTTACCCGACTGCCGCGGCCCGGTCACGGTCACGATCGGGAACTGATCCGCGGCCTTGCGGAGTCTCGTCGCCAGCGTCCGTTTGATCACGTCGGCTCTCCTCATGCTAATTGAACATTCAATGTTCAGATTGCACGATTGGCGCGGTTTTGTCAAGCGCGAAAAACGGGCTGTTACGTAAAACGAGCTCGGCCTCTTTATCGATCTCCGGGTCGACATCGCAAACTTCGGCGGGTTCGGATTACAGCTTGTGGACATGCTGACGGCTCAGCTCGACGGGACCATACGGATCGAACGGCGGAAGGGGGGAGGGGGAGCGCGTAACAAAGCCGTGTTCGATCAGATCGCGCAAGGCTTTTTCGATACCGGCGGCGATTTCTTCTCGCTCGGGTTCCTCGATATCCGGTCCCGTCGCGCTCTCGATCAGTTCTCTCGCCGAGTTTGCGCCGTCGAGACGCTGGAGGAGCCAGAGCGCGGCATCTGAAAGGATGACGGTCCTGTCTTTTTCGCGATCGTAGGCAAGCAAGTAGCCATCCGATTCAGCTCGTGATTCCTCATCCGAAAGTAAATCTTCAGGCAGGCGGGGAAAGCGGCCGGCGCTGATCCAATCCCCTCTCCGCCAACGAACTTCCATCAAATCGCCGTATTCGACGGAAGGAGTGCTTTCGGTCGCGGGACCGTACAGATTCGTTTGAATGTCGGCGGTCTCCGCCAGGAAAATCAGGCTTTGGGCCGTCAGTGACAATCCCAAATGAGGATAGCGGCAGCGGCGTATCAGGGCCGCCTGCAGATCCGCTTTGACTCGGTTCGCGTAGTCGGGAGATGGCAGATACGGATAGGTGACAGCGAGCGGACCTGCATTTCGATCAACGCGCTCGAGGCCGAAGCCGGCCGGGTTGGTTTCTACTCGCGAGCCACGCACGAGATTAAAGAGCCCATATGAGAAAGTGGCTTTCCCCTTTGCCTGTTCAAGAATAAAATCGGCCGTCGTATGCGCGTCGGCTTCGGTCTCGCCTGGAAATCCGAAGAAAAATTGCAAGTTGACGGCGATGCCGTTACGCGCGCATTGGTCGAGCACGCGATCGATTTCTTCCCGGCTTACGCCCTTGTCCATAAGCCCGAGGACGCGTTCCGAATAGCTTTCCAAGCCGAAGATCAGGTTGACGCATCCCGCTTTCCGCAACCCGGCGATCAACTCGTTGTCGAGGCATTTTTCGAAGCGCAATTCGCCTTGCCAGTTGATTTTCGGTCCGATCGATAATCGTTGCGCAAGATGGCGGAGCGTGCCGGGATCGAGACAATCGTCGCCGAAGGATAGGTAACGAGCGCCATGCTTTTCGGCCAAGGTGACGATGTCCTTGTACACGAGCTCGGGATCGCGTTTTCGATATCGTCCTCTGAACGACGGCGACACCGAACAAAATGCGCAGCGTCCCCAATAGCAACCGCGCGAGGCCGAAAGCAGGAATACGGGCTCGGGCGAAAGGTAATCCGAAAGCGGCAAGCCTTCATAATCCGGAGTCGGTAGCTCGTCTATCGCTTCGATCGCAGTCGGATTGCGGATTACCTTTCCTTCGTCGCGCCAAACGAGATTGGGAATCCCGTCGACCGACCTGCCGGACTGGAGGGCTTCGAGCAGGCGATAGAGCGCCGTCTCTCCTTCGAAGGCGATAAGATAATCGAACCACTCGAAGAGCTCCGGCACTTTTTCCAGCGTCGGGTACCAATGGCTGACTGCCTGGCCGCCCAGGACCAGAATGCTCCCCGGCAGGACTCGCCGGATTTCCCGGGCCAGCGTGAAGGCTGCGACGATCTGGCTGTGATACGTCAGCGATATGCCCACGACCTTTGGCGATAGGGCGCGGAGCCGGGGCAAAAAATTCTCTGTAATAAATCCCGTAAACGGATTATCCGCGCCGTCAACCGCCGTGGCGATTTCGGCCGGCGTGCCGAAACGTTTTTTGGAGGCCGACTTGGAATCGAAGCCCAGGTAATCGTTATTTGCGCCGAGTATTTGAAACGCGTCGAAAACCGTCCGCTTGGCCTTTTCGAGGCGCCCGGGCGACCGGTAACAATCGATTCGCTTGAGCTCCACTACGGCTTCGTCTATTTCTTCCAAGACAAAGGGAGCCGTGAGCGCCGCGCGAACCAGGCGTCCTTGTTTTTCGGGATCGGCGTTCGGGCCGGCCTCCGGGTTCGCAAGCCGTTTCCGGATGGCTTCGGATGCGCGTTCCAGGGATTCGCGTTCGAGGAGCTTTCGGCAAAGCTCGATATTCAGGTCGAACGGGTGAACCGTAAAACGGGTTTTTGCACGCAAGAATGCGCAGAGCGCAGGCAGGCTGGAGTAGGGTTGGCTCGGATCGGCGGCCGGAGGATAGATGAGCGCGACGGTCAAGGATCCTCCGTCCAATCGAGGATTCCGGCCGCCGCGAGGTCGCGATAGAAACGGAGCGCCGTATCGCGATTATTCTCGCCGATCGCGTCCAGCATCCGGCCGAGGCTGTAACTGCCGTCGCAGGGAGCCAGAAGATCGAAGCCGTCCTCGCCCACGTCCAACATTTTTTCCAGGACCGGGCTGAACAGATAATTGACGGGTCGCCCAAAGGATTTGGGTTCTTCCAACGAGTCGGATGCCGGTTCGCTCGCCGGATGCAGATCGTAGGGTAAAATAAGGGCCTCCAGGTCAGGGCGGCGACACGGTCGGATTTTGTAGGGATCAGCGCCCTCCGGCCATACCCGCGCTTCGGCGGTCGGCAAGGCGCGCCGGGTATCCTTCGGCGGAAGAAAAAGAAAATGCGTCCTGGACAGGACGTTCTGGTCGGCGAGTTCTTCCAGCTCGGGATGCTCGCGCAATCGGCAGACCATTTCCCGGGCCTGTTCCTGGTTCAGCCCCGCACGAACCGAATAATCGTGGAACGTCTTCAAGTCCTCGTCCGGCGCGTTGGGAGCCGGCGTGACGCCGAATTCATCCCGTCGCGCGTAGACCGGCGATTGCCGCTCCAGGACGAAGCGCGTCGCGGCGATGTGCCGGATATAGGGACGGTGCTCGAGAAGGAAATCGATCGTGCGTTGCGCTTCCTCGGCGGTTTCGCCGGGAAAGCCGAGAAAGAGCATGATGAACGCGAGGATCCCCTCGGCGCGGCAGGCCCGGAGGATCGCCGAGATGGTTTCCGTCGCGGTGCCTTTTCGCATCAGGTCGAGCACCCGCGGCGAAGCCGACTCTAAGCCGAACATGAGCATGACCGCCCCACCCCGGGCGAGGCCGGCGATCGTTTTTTCATCGAGGCTCCGCTCGAAGCGGATTTCGCCGAACCAATTCAAGCCGAGCCGCGATTCGCTCAGCGACTTGGCGAGCTCGATCGCAGTGCGCGGAGGGATGCATTCGTCGGTGAAATAGAAATGCCGGGTGCCGAAACGCCGATGGAGTTCCGTCATCTCGGCGGCGACGGTCCGCCCGTCCTTGCGGGCGAAACGGCCGCGATAGAGGTGGGCGTGGGAGCAGAACGCGCAGCGGTCCCAGTAGCAGCCCCGCGAAGTTTGCATCAGGAGAACGGGCTCGGGCGTGAGGTACTCGTGAAGCGGCAGGTCGCCGTAATCGGGCGCAGGCAGTTCATCCGAACGAAGGGATTCGCCCGGCGGAATGAAGCGTAGCTCGCCGCCTTCGACGAAACGGATCGTCCCTTCGATCTCGCTGATATCGGATCCCCGTCCGAGCGCCCGGATGATTTCGAGAAGCGGCCGTTCGCCCTCGAAGGGCGCGAAGACGTCGACGATGCCGGCGAAAGGCCGGAGCGCGTTCCAATCGTCGCAGAAAAAACTTATGAGGCCGCCCCCGACGACGACCGGGAGCCGCGGAAATAGCCGCTTAACCAGGGCGGCCAGCGTCATCCCGGGAATGAGCTGCGAGTAATAGTTGATCGAAATTCCGACCAGGTCCGGATCGAGCGCGGCGATGCCTTCCAGCCTGGATTCGAAAAACCCGATAAAGGGATTCGCCTCCCGGTCGGCCGTCGCGCGCAGGACCTCCGCGCTTTTCGTCGGCAGGTATTTCATGAGCAGGCTGCGCGGAGCCCATTCGAGCGGATAATGCGACGCCGAAACGAGGCTCATGCTACGGCGCAGGATCGTCACCGCGTCGTAGTAGGTTTGCGAGTCGGCGTAGGTTTCCGGTTTTCGGAACGAGGCCAAAGCGTCCGCGATCCGATCGCGCAGGTACGGCGCCGAAAGGCGGTCGGGGACGATGCGCCGGTATTCGGCTATGTCGGCCGCGGTCGGCGCCGCGAGGTTTTCCAGGCGCTCGATTCGGCCGTCCAGCCGTTCGGCGCAATCGTCCAGATACCCGGGCGAAAGGAAATAATAATACGCTGCGAGATTGAGATCGAGGAGCCGGACCCGCTCGCCGTTGGCCGCCGCGTATGCCGCCAGGGACGGAAGCCCCAAGGGCGGATGGGCGGGGTCGGTTGCCGGGGGGAAAACGAGAAGCGTCGTCATGCGCTCCCGGTTCCCTCGAGGGCCGCTCGCAATGCGGGGGAGGTCCCGCAGATCCTGTGGAGGCAGTACGGATTATCGTGGCAGCGGCCGCTGGTCGCGAAGGCCAGGAAGGTGCAGCCGCCTCGGCAAACCTCGCCGTACTCACAGCCTTCGCATGCGCCCGCCAGCGACTTCACTTCGAAACCCCGGGTGTAGGCGAAGGCGCCGGGGCGTTCCCAGATTTCGCGCAAAGGATTTCGCTTTACGTTTCCTTCCACGAATTCGTCCGATTGGAGGGAGAGGCAACCCTTGACGTTGCCGTTGGACTCGATGCCAACGCTCAGGCAGCCGGCGTAGCAGCCGCTCCAGAACGGGAGCTTTCCGCTTTCGCGTGCGGCGCGCAGTTCCGGCTCGTGATGGGAAAAGTAGCCGATATTGTCGCCCACGCTGATCGTGACGAGCGATCGCTTTTTCGCCGCGACGAGGAAATCGGCCAGCGCCGGCAAATCCTCCGGCCGAAGCACGAGCTCGGGGTATTTCCGCATGCGTCCGAGCGGCACGCCAAACTGGATGCGCCAGACGTCGATGCCCGCCTCTGCAAGGAGTTTTTCCAGGGCCGGAAGTTCGGCGAGATTGTCGCGATTGGCGTGGGTGACGGCGTTGACGGGCAGGCCTTCCTCGCGCAGGAAAGCGATCGCGTCCATCGCGCGTTCGAAGGAGCGGGGATTCCGCCGCATGCGGTTATGGGTCGGCTCAAGGCCGTCCAGGCTGATGGCGACCCGGCACAGCCCGGCTTCGCGCATGCGCCGTGCCAGCGCTTTATCGATCAGAAAACCATTCGTGATAAGCGAGACGAACATGCCCAGGCGGATCGCTTCGCGCGCGATATCCTCCCAGTCAGGCCGAAGCACCGCCTCGCCGCCTGACAGCACAAGCTTGCCGCAGCCCAGTTCAGCCAGTTCGCGGCATACGCGGAGGCATTCCGATGAGGACAGCTCCTCGCCACGCGGCCGGTCGGATTCGCCCAGGTTTGAGGCGCAATGCAAGCAGCGCATGTTGCATTGGGACGTTATTTCCCATACGCAATACAAGGGCCGCAGGCGGATGCGGTCCAAAATTTCGCGCATCGATCCCTTTGCCGCATGCGGAGTTCGGCCGGGCGTTCAGCAAATGGCGACAGGGTCGCCGCCGCCGTCGTTATAGGCGACTTCGACCGCGAGCGCCTCCTCGAGGCGTTTCGCCACGTTCGCGTCTTTAACGTGGACGTCGATCTTTTTTTTGATCAGGGTGCGTAGGTCGTTGCAATTCCAGACGTTGAGGCGCGTGATCGTCCGGATGGGCTTCGGGGAAATTTTCTCTTTGTTGATGGGCATACATCCCTCCCTTTAAAAGATGTGCGCCGATCGATGACGAAAAGCGTTCGTTTCAAGATGAGCGCTCTTTCAATCATCGAAACGGTAGTGAATTTATGATACTCCACAATTTCACGAAGCGCAAGCGGCGGAAAGCTCGGAACGGCATGCGTCGGTTTGAGCCGATAAAATATCAGATTGGAAAGGCGAAACCTCTATTTATCCCTCATCGACTCGTCTTGCGGCGTACCGTCGATGTACGTCCCGATGAGCTTCGCGGGGTTGCCGTTGGCATCGAACTCGACCTTTATCCGGAAGCGGAGCAATTGTTCCATGAAAAACGTATCCCGGGATATCGCGGTCAGCGGCCGGCCTTAGGGGTAAGCCCCGCCGTCGCGAAAATAGTAAAGGCGCCCGTTTTTAAGCTGAAGATGGCGGGGGCCGTAATCTCCGGCGATCTTTTTCAGATATTCTTCTTCCAGTTTCCCCGTGGGGCATGCCGCTCGAGTGGCTCAAGACGTGGCGGGCCGTGATTTTCTCGAACCAGTCGCGGCGGAAACCGGGTTCGGAGAGCGGATGGCCCAGCGGTTGTTCGATGAGCTCCACGGGGATATAGCCGAGCAGGGGCTTGTCGAGGCTGATTATGCCCCGGGCTCTTAATCTTTATTCAGACTCGGCTGAGCTTGGCGCTGATCAAATGATACTATAGTCAAGCATTGATTATGAGTTAAGAGGGTGAGAAAAAGCCCGATCCCGATCGTCCCGTTAATTGAGCAGGAAAATCACTCCCGGGAAGAAGCAAAGAAGCGAGCCTATACCACTTGACATTTAACGCGACACGTTATACCATCCAACAATGATCCGGTCCTTCAAAGATAGAGAAGCGGCTTCTAGGAGACCTCCCATGGCCCGTAAACTGCAACCCGTTCATCCTGGAGACGTTCTTATGGAGGAATTTCTCAAACCCATGGGATTGAGCCAGAATCACCTCGCCATCCAGATTCGCGTTCCCGCGAGGCGCATCAACGAGATCGTTCTTCACAAGCGCCGTATGACCGCCGATACCGCCCTTCGCCTGGCCAAGTATTTCGGCATGTCGGCCCGATTTTGGCTGGGTCTTCAGATGGACTATGACCTGGACAAGGCGGCAGACGCGCTTTCCGATAAGATCGAGCGCGATGTCCAGGCGATGACAGCCTGATGAGGGGGATTACCATGAGAAAAATCGGAAAAACGCAAGCCATAAAACGCAAGTCAATTATGCAAACCATATGCTACCAACCGGCGGCTAAAAAGTTGTGGACCGGTGCCGGGAAACCCGCGAGAAATTCTCCGTCTTCTACGTCGGGATTCAAATAATCGGGATGGAGCCTCATGTTTGAGGAGGCGGGGACGAAGGAATATAATCCGGTTCTTCCCCAATGACGCGCCCGTAGCTCAGTGGATAGAGCAATGGACTTCGAATCCAAAGGTCGCAAGTTCGAATCTTGCCGGGCGCGCTTCTTTTTTCCCCTCTGTTACGCCTGATTTATCAGGCAGTTGCGCGGATCACTCCTTCGGGTTCCTTTCCGTTCCTTACCCCCCATTTCCGGCCTATTCCGGCTCAAACACGTCGCAAAAGTCGACACCTATTTTCAGGGATCATCCTTTGAAAAAAGGAAAATCAGATTTTCTACCGATTACTGTCCCCGTTCGGAAGCTTCCGCCCTCGTGAGCGCAATAATGGCAAGAGTAGCAAAGGATAACGCAATTGTTTACAGAATCAGATCCTCCATATTTAATTGGCCGGATGTGATGGGCATGAGCACTCTCGCCATATTTATGTACTTCACGACCGGCGTTTCCAAGCGCATGAATTTTTGTTCCACAAGAAGCGCATCTATTCTTCTGCCTTTTTAAAGCAAGCTCTTGAATGATTAAAGAGAAATCGTCCTTTCTAGACATAATAAAAACCCCCTATATCTCCAGCTATATTAATCATTCCATGAATGATTTCGCTTGACAAGATGGACAAATGGATTTATTATTATGACGCCTTATTACATCATAGTTTACAGGATGACGCCATGAAACGTATTAGAAGCGAATTACTGTTAGGCCAAAAAGATCTAATCCAGCTTCTCGGGATTAGCGGGGACAAGCTCCAATATTGGATCCGGACCTTGCTTATCAAGCCTTCGGTACTCCAGAAAGGACGCGGAAAAAGCCATTTATTTAATTTGAAGAGCCTCTTCAACGTCGCCCTTGTCTCTCAATTCGACAAGCTAGGGCTCGATCATGAAGCGATTGAGGCAATCATGAAGGGAAAATCTAAGGAGCTTTCGTTTTTCGCGGAAGAATTTGCCGCAAGGAATCCAAACTATCCAAAACCGTTCATGGTAATCATCCGCAAAGCGGGGAAACCGTATATCTCATTCCATGCGAGCGGAGAAGAGATTTTTGAAGAATTCGATAAGACGAAAACCCTAGGGACAGATGATCTCTCTGCCTCGAGTATGATTATCGTATTCCTCCCCTCTCTCTACTCACAATTGAATCTTAAATTGAGCAAGATGTTTTTTGATCAAATAAGCCGTGATTATCTTCGGTATCAAGAAAGAAGGGGAAACAAAGCTCTCCTTCCGTTTGAAAATTTCTTACTTGGCTCGATGATCGAAGCGCGTTTCTTCGGCAACCAGGAAAAAATCGATGAAATCAAAAAAACGCTATTGAGCGGAAAAATCCCGGATAGCTATACAGCGGAGGACATCACTCCGGAAGAAGCGCTAAAGCTTTTTAAGGAGCTATCGTTTAGGGAAACAGATAGACAATAAATTAATGGCCCCAACCCGCTGGAACGGGTTTTTGTGGGGCCAAGGAGAAGATCGGGTGACCAAACTCCCTCAATTATCTAACACAACCACAAAACACGGTCAACAAAGAGGCTCTTCGGATTTATCCTTATCGTCGACCGGCAAAAGAAGGTGGATCCGGATTCCCGAATGCGCTGAATACCTGGGAATCGCGGTTAAGTCCGCCTATGACATGGCTGCGGCCGGAAAGCTTCCGGTCACCAGAGTCGGCCGACTTGTCCGCGTCGACCTCCGACCAGGCGCCAGGCTTCCTCCGCCGTGAGGATCCGCTCCCGGGCGTTGTCTTCCTTAAATTTCTTGACGGCCCGAACCGTGTCCTTTTCTATCCTTCCCCATTCAACGGCTTTCGAAAAAAGGGTTTTAAGACAAGCAAGCTCCCGGTTTATCATCGTCGGGGAGATCGGCTTCTTTTTCGTTGCCTTGAACCAGGAGACAAAATCGGTTTTCCGCTGCGCCTTGAACCGTTCGACCTGTTCCGGTCCGATCTCCTGGAGCGTTTTTCCTTGGAAGTATCGCTTCAAATTCTTCAAAGAAATTTCGTCCCTTTTCCATGACCGTTTATTTTGTTTCGAGTAGACCTCCAGGAATTCGTCGGCGAAGGTTTCAAAAAGGACGGGTTCAAGCTTTTTCAGTTTGCTGAATCCGAGCTTTTCATCAAGCTTCTCAATCCGCATCCTGGCCAGGGTGATCCGGGCTTGTTCTTTCGTGAAGCCGCCGAATTGCCGGATCCGCTTCCCCTTATACGTGAAATCGACGTACCACTTGCCGTTTTTGAGTTTGATGTTGCGGGCATTCCGCGGAGTCTTCATGCTTTTAGATCCCTATCGCGCTTAGTAGATCGATCGAAGCCCGAGCTTGCGATATTCTACTGACTTCTTCAGGATCCGAGCCGGCCTGAATCACGTCCAGAGCTTCGGCTTCGGCCTTTTCGTGAGAGAGAATCCCGAGGACATTACAATAAAAAACGATTCCGCCCGCGCGGTAGAGCGTTTCACAGGGAATCGGCCCGTCCCAAATGCGCGCGCAATAAACAGAATCGCTCTCCTTGGAAATGGTAAATAGAAATCCCAGGGACATGGTAAGCAGAAATCCCAGGGGGGCGGTAAACAGAAATCCCACCCCCGGGGTAAACAGAAATCCCAGGGCCGGAAGACTCCTGTATGGTAACCGAAACCCATATAGGAGCCGGAATGATCAACAAGAAGATGTTCAAGGAGATTCAAACGTTCAAGCGACAGGGACTTTCCAAAAGCTCCATCGTTAAGACGCTGGAACTGGATCCCCGGA
>JAPKZG010000088.1 GCA_026393895.1 Candidatus Aminicenantota bacterium | reverse complement strand
CCACTTGACGGCGCCGTCGCGGGTCAACAAGCGGAAAACATATCGGGGTTGATCCGTATCTCCGGCCATCCGCTTCAGATACTGGTTCACGACCATCTCCCGGTCATCCGGATGGATGAACTCGGGAAAAGGTCGCGAAATGAGTTCCGGCTCCGAATATCCGGTCATCTCGCTGGCCATTCGATTGACGAATTTAAGGAAGCCGTCCTGGGCGACGAGGATGGCTTCCTTGGCGTTTTCCACGAGCTGTCGGTATCGGGACTCGGAAGCCTGAACCGCCGCTTCCGCCCGTTTGCGGTCGGTGATATCCAGACAATGGCCGAGATAGCCCAGGAAGTTTCCCTGGCTGTCATAGCGCGGCGTGCCGTCGTCCTGAATCCAGCGGAATTGGCCGTCGCGGTGGCACAGGCGGTAGTCCATGCTGAAACACTCGCGCTGCTCGAAGGCCTCGGTATAGATCCCGAGGCAGCGTTCAAAATCATCCGGATGAACCCCCTTAGTCCACCCATCGTTCATCTCCTGTTCGAGAGTCCTGCCCGTGAACCTCAGCCAAGGCAGGTTGAAGTAGTTGCACTTCTTGTCCGGGCCGGAAGTCCAGATTAAAGCCTGACCGGCGTCCGCCAGGGTGTGGAATTGCTGTTCGGCCTCGCGCAGCGCCTCCTCAGCCCGCTTGCGCTCGGTGATGTCGCTGATCGCGGCGCGGCATACGAGCCCGCCGTCGGTACCCTGCGCCGCCGTGGCCTCCACTCGCGCCCAGAAAAGAGCGCCGTCCTTGCGCGCCATCCTCAATTCGCAGACCTGCGGCGCGCCCGTTTCAAAGAGCGGTTTGCGGTGGCGGTAGTAGATATCCTGGTCCTCAGGGAAGATGAACCGGGCGATCGGTTTTTTGACCAGCGCCCCCCTCTCCTCACCAAGCATTGTCGCGGACGTGAGATTGGCCTCCAGGATCAGGCCCTGTTCGCTGAGCACAAAATAGCCCACGGGTGCCAGGTCGTACAAGTCGAAATACCGCGCCCGCAAGGCTTCCAGCGCCTCCTGCGCCCGGCGCAGCTCCTCATTCTGCATCTCGAGCTCGATCTGATGCACCCGCAGTTCGTAGAGCGTTTGTCGCGATTCCTCCGGCGACAGCGTATCCCGGATACTGGCCTCATCTGCTTTGGCCTTTTTTTCCGCCCGCCGGCGCAGTTCCTCCCCTGAATCCGCATGCGCTGAGCCTTTCGAATCAGACTTCTTCTGGGTCATAACCCTACCCCTTTTTCATCGTCCGTTCCGTGGTCGCAATGGCATACATTTGCCCGGACTCATTCACCAGTGCCGTGGCGGTCAGCGACACTTTTATGAGACAGCCGTCCTTGGCGATCCGTTCCGTGTGGTAGGGCCCCAGAACCTCAGCCTGGCCAAGCTGCTGCACAACGGCAAGCTCTTTCCTGCGTCGACTCTCCGAAATCAGCTCGCGGATGTTCATCGCCAACGCCTCGGCCTCGCTCCAACCATACATCCTCACCGCCCCCGGGTTCCAGGCCAGGATGCGGCCATCCAAGTCCTGCATGGTGATGGCGTCGAGCGAGTCGCGCACCACCGCGGCCAGGCGACGAATGGCCTCGCTCTCCCGCGCCGCCTCCCGCAGCTTCTTCATCTCCGTGATCTCGAAAAAGTTGATCACCGCGCCCTCGATCATGTTGTCCACCGTGCGGTATGGCAGGATGCGCATCATGTACCACTGGCCCTCCGTTGTCTGCACTTCCACCTCTTTGGGAATCAGGTTGTCCAGCACGGCCCGCGTCTCCGCCACAAGGCGGTCATAGCCCACCAGGTTGGAGACGATGTGGCCCACGGGCCGCCCCACGTCGCTCTGGATCAGGTTGATGATCCGGGTGGCGCCGGGGGTGAAGCGCAGAATGCGCAGTTGATGGTCCACAAAGACGGTGCCGATGCCGGTGCCGGCCAGCAGGTTGCTTATGTCGTTGTTGGCCCGCGACAGTTCGGACACCTTGGTCTGCAGCTCGGCGTTGACCGTGGCCAGTTCTTCGTTGAGCGATTGCAGTTCCTCCTTGGAGGTCTCCAACTCCTCGTTGGTGGATTGCAGCTCCTCGTTGACCGACTGCATTTCCTCGTTCGAGGATTTAAGCTCTTCGTTGGAGGTTTCCAGTTCTTCGTTGGCGGACTGGAGGTACTCCTCCTTGGCCCCCAATTCCTGCTCGAGCGCCGCAACGCGCGCGTCGGCGTCCGGATCGGGACCGTCCGCGCCCGTGATGGCATGCAGGGCGACCTGTTGCGCCTGTTCGGGGTCGAAGGGCGTCGCTTCTTCCAGGCTGACCAGATATAGGGGCGCTTCAGCTGCCGCGGTGGACAGGCCTGCGGTTACCCGGCGAATGGTCAGGTTGACCGTGGCGAAGTCGCCGTTGGATTTGACGTGCAGGCCCGGGCAGCGCACGATCTCTTGGCCTGCTGCCGCTTTGTGCAGGGCCGTGGTCAATTTGCGCCGCAATCCTTCTCGGGCCATCTTCAGGATGTTCTCGATTCCGGCCTCACCCGGAGCCGGTTCCAGGTAGAGGCCGGTGCGGCCGTGGAGATAGAGGACGTCACCATGGCCGTTGACGAGCGCGCCGGCCGGGGCGACCTGTTGCAAGAGCGCCTGTTCGGTCAGCTCCCGCAGCGATAGTCTGCCGGGGAGGGCCGTCTTACCGGCGGCCCGCGGGACAACCTCCTCCGGCGCCTTCATGGACGGGATGAACCGGTTCAGGGCCGCGCGCTGCGCGCCGTAGATATCCTCTTTGCGTGTGTACAGCTTCCACTTGCGATCCTGCGCGGCAAAAAGATCGCCGAACTCCCCCACGGTCTCGGAGGTGCCCAGGAAGAGAAAACCGCCCGGGTTCAGCGCGTAGTGGAACAAGGGGATGAGCTTCTTCTGCAAGTCCGCGCCCATATAGATCAGGAGATTGCGGCAACTTATAAGATCGAGCTTGGAGAAGGGCGGGTCCTTGATCACGTTCTGCTCGGATAAGATCAGCATATCGCGAATGCCTTTGTGGACGCGGTACGTGTTGCCGTCGGACTCGGACGTGAAAAAGCGCGCCAGCCGCTCCGGCAGGATATCGGCGGTGATGCTGGCCGGATAAAAGCCGGTGCGGGCTACGGCAATCGCCTGGCTGTCAATGTCGGTGGCGAAGAGCTGAACCTTGAAACTCTGCTTCAGCGCCTCCATGCGCTCCAACAGGAGGATGGCGATGGAATAGGCCTCCTCGCCGGTGGAGCAGCCCGGCGACCAGACGCGGATCAGGGAGCCGGCGGGCTTGCCGGCAAAGAGCTTGGGGAGGACCTGCTCCTCGAGCGCCTTGAAGGCCTCCGGATCGCGGAAGAAATTGGTTACGCCGATCAACAGGTCGCGAAAGAGCGCTTCCACCTCCGCCGGCGTCTGCTGCAGATACTTGACGTACGCGCCCATCGTTTCGATCTGATGGACGGCCATGCGCCGTTCGATGCGGCGGTGGATGGTGCTCGACTTGTATTGGGAAAAGTCGTGGCGGGTCTGGGCGCGCAGAAGGATGAAGATCTTCTTCAGCGCGTTCTCGGCCTTGGGCGTCGTGGCGGCGGCGGGCCGGGAGGGCTTGCCGAAGGCGTGGCTCACATAGGCGATGAGCCGGGCGGGCATCTCGGCCGGAGGCAGTTCGTAGTCCACCAGGCCGGTGGCGATGGCGCTGCGCGGCATGCCGTCGTACTCGGTGGATGAGGGATTCTGGACCATGACCATGCCCCCCTCGCCTTTGATGGCCCGCACGCCCTGGGTGCCGTCGCTGCCGGTGCCCGAAAGCACGATGCAGATGGCCCGCTCGCGCTGGTCCTGGGCCAGGGAGCGGAAGAAAAAGTTTATCGGCAAGCGCTGGCCGCGGGGGGCGGCCGGTTCCAGCAAATGAAGGGCACCGTTTAAAAAGGCCATGTCGCGGTTGGGCGGGATGATGTAAGCGCAGTTGGGGCGCACCTCCATCCCGTCCTCGACCTCGAAGACCTGCATGCGGGTGTATCGCCGGACGAGGTCGGTGAGGATGCTCTTGTGATCGGGGGCCAGGTGCTGGACCAGGACAAAGGCCATGCCCGGATCGACGTCGGCGGGCATGCCGGAGAAGAAGGCCTCAAAGGCCGCCAGCCCCCCGGCCGACGCGCCGATGCCCACAATAGGAAAGCCCCTCTTTGGTTGTGCCTCCGGACGGACAATCGGGCCCGCCGGCGCGGCCGCCGCTTTTTCCGGAGGGGCCACCTTGGATGCAATCGGCGGCCCCCCTCTTTGCGCCGGGAGCGTGGCCTTTTTTTCGGTTTTTGCTCTCTTTTTCGCTTTTTCGACCATGAAAGCTCTCCTTTTCATCCACCCATAAGCTCTTGGTCGGTTAAATCCGTTTTCCCCTGCGCCTTACTCCGGAGTCCCCGCCCCCTTTCTCCTTACGAACCGGGACCGATGCCCCCCCCAGCCAGCGATCGATCGCGCGTTTCTGGAAACGCCAGTGGCGGCCGATCTTGTTGGATGGGACCCTCCCTTCCCGGGCGAGTTTATAGAGCGTCGACTTCGGGATCTTAAGATAGGCCGACAGATCCTCGATGGTTAGGATATTTCCGAAAGATCTCTTCACGAAAGCACGGCCTTTCCCGGATCGCCGGTAAAGATTGCAGTCATTTCAGCTGGAATGCTCATAATATACGGTCACTGGTCGTTATTGTCAATTATTGTCGCTTACTGGGCGACTCAGTAAGCATTGACTCTGTTTCGAGGCCGGGATCATTCTTTGGCCCGGAGGGAAACGGCGAGTTCTGGCTTGAAACGGCTCGATCAACGCTACCGGCTGAAAGCCGTCTCCGGATCGTCCTCGGCTCTTGGGCCGAGGGAGGTTATTTGCCGTCGCCGGTTGAAAAAATATGCCCGATGGCCCGGTCGAGCAACTGTTCGAAATCCTTCGGAAACCAATGGCCGGTATTCGGCGTGATGTGAAACTCGGTGGCCAAGCCGAGCTTCTCCCACCGGGCCGCCAATTCCCGCTGCCGGTCAACGCGCTGATCCAATTCCGTAGTCAGAAGCGATCCCCGCAGCCCCCGGGTCTTGGCGGTAAGAATATCCTCGTCGCGGAGAGTCTGAGGAGGCTCCGGACAAAGCGCGACGAATCCCCGGACCGGGAAAGAGCCGGAGAAAGCGATGATCAAGCTCCCGAAGCCGCCCGATGAAAAACCGCCGATCAACACCCGGCCGGGGTCCACGGGATATTTCTCGAGAATCTGCTTATAGGCCTCTTCGACGTCTCTGCGGGTCAGGGCTTCGTCCTGCCAGTGGAATCCCCGCATCCCGGCCACTTGGGTCGATTGGATGTAGGCGGTGATGAACTCGCTCCGGAGACGCGGCGATGTCCAGTTGGGTTTGAGTTCGGCGATGGATTCTCCGCCCCCGTGCAGGGCGATGAAGAGGGGATATTTCCTCGAAGGATCATATCCCTGCGGAATTTCGACCTCGATTTTAAGGGTCGCCTTTTTCTGGGCGGCTTCGATCCGGGCCGCGTTTTCCTTTTGAAAAGCCGCGAAGCGTTCGTGTTTTTTTAGTGGATTCCAGAGTTCAGCGTTGAAATCCCAAAGGCCGTAGAAAACTCCCCGGCGGTGCCCTTCTTCCAGAGCCCCCATGGCCTTCTCGAGGTCGCCCTCGAATACCCTCATCATGGCCAGGTTGAACGTGTTCGCCAGGACGTTGTCGGGACACCGGTCCAGGACGCTCTCCAGCAGCGCCGCCGCGTCGGCATATTTCTTCTGGTTATAGAGTTCCCCGAGATAATCCCGCATCTCCTTGTAGCTTGCGAATTCACGCTTCTCTTGGATCGCCCCCGAAATCCAGGACAGCGTCGCCACGGCCAGCCAAAGGATAACGACGAATCTTTTCATGGAAATCTCCTCGGTTTTACCGTTCGTTCCCGAGCCGGAGAAAGCCGGTGATGTTCCGGCGCGGGGAATTATATCGGCGATTCATTTTGATGAATCCCATCACCGCAAGTTTTATGCCATATCACGGTGGTGATATCCTCTTTATTAAGAGCGAATTGCGGCAAGCCCGGAGTGCGGAGAAATCGGCTTATCGCAAAATATTTTTACAATTTCTTACGTTCTTACGGACGAACGATCGCGCCTGGTGTTTTTCACTCGAATCGGAATTCCGGCTCGATGACGAGTTCGGATTTTATGGAATTGGCGACCAGGCTGTATTTCCGGGCGGCGGCCAGGGCTTTTTGGGCCCGGGCTGAGACAGCGGCGAGGGATTCACCGCCGAGGCCGATGCGAATCACGGGCTTCAATCGGAGGGTCGTGAAGATTTCCGTGCGATCCAGCTCGATGAGCTTGGTTCCCTCCGCCCGGCAACCGTAGGCGAGGAGGTTGAGCCGAAACCGCTCGCAGGCCCAGAGAAACATCATCATGATACAGGTGTTCGCGGCGGCGACAAAAGCGTCTTCGGGGGTGAAAACTCCGGGATGTCCCTGGGAATCCGGCGGCGCCGAAAACGGCATTTCCGGCCCGTTTCCCATCCGGAGATGTCCCCAGTGCTCTTCCGTCCAATGGACGTCGGTATGATAGACGGCGGTGCGGCTCATCGTTTTTCCTTCCGGCTTCGGGTTTCGATTTCGAGTCGAAGTGCTTCTTTCCAGGCATTTTCCTCACCTGCCGGGATCCTGTTGTATACCGCAATCCGGTTGAAAAGCTCTTGGATCCCGGCTTCGTCTCCCCGGCTGCCGCCGGCAAGAAAATCGTCGAGGATTGGCCGCAAGGCGACGACCGCGACCTGGCGGCCGGCGATTTGTATCAGGGTGAAGGGAGCCTTCGAACCGCACGAGCAGGTGATCGGGGGTGTTTTGGGGGATGCTTCGGGTTCGCTCGGCCGGTTTTTGAATCGGGCGGGATTCAGGACCCGGTCCACTTCCTTTTCCAGCACGCGAGCCACGGCCTCGACGGCCTTTTTCCCCGAATCGTTCAACTTACTCCGCCCCTCGATTCCGGTGATTCCTTTGGCTTCAGCGATTTTGGTGACGACGAGACTGGCCGCGGGTTTGGCCGAATATCGCTCCGTCGCCTTGGCCGCGCATTTCAAATCACATCCGTCGACGGTGATTGTGGGGTAGAAGCGGGCGAAGGTGCGTTCTCCTTCACCCCCGGCCAGAAAAAGGGGAAGACAAAGCGTGACCGTATCCCCCCGGCGGGTTTCGTTCAGGACTTTGAGGGCCGCCAGTCGGGATACCGTGCCTTCGGCCAGCTCCTCGCCCGAGCAGGCGATGATCCCCGCTTTTTTTTCGGGAAGTTTAGGCATGTCCGTTCTCCGGGGAATCCGCGGACGTCAGTTCGTCGACGAGAGGCGTCAGCTCCTCGGCGAGGGTCCGGGCGAGCGTGCGGCCGGCGGGATTGAGTTGGGCGACGCCTTCGGGTTTCAGCGTTTTGTGCCGGCGGAAGACCTCCTGCACGGCGACTTCGCGAGCGACCCGGCCTCCGCTTTCGCGGACCAATTTCGCCGCGCAGCCCAGCTTGCAGCCGTCGATGGTGATCGCCGGACGCTCCCGGACGGCGGTCCTGGCTTCTTCGTCGCCCAGGACGAGCTTGGACAGGGCGACTAGCCGTGTTAGTCCGGGACGGAGATCCTCGACCAGGTCGTATCCGGCCTGCCGGGCGACCGCTCCAAAAGATTTGCCGATTCCGCTGCAGGGAACGATCGCGACCTCTTTCTTTCGGCGGCTCATCGGGATCGAACCTCCGCTTCGGCCAGGACTTTCATATGTTCGAAATACGCGGACGCTGTCATGAGCCGGGCGGCCAGGTCGTCATCCGGCGAGGCTTCAATCATGGCAAGCCATCCTTTGCCGTATGGATCCTGATTGATGAGCTCGGGTGTCATTTCGAGTTCCGAATTGACCTCGACCATGGTTCCAGCCACCGGGGAAATCAGGCTTACGTTGACTTTGACCGTTTCAACCACCCCGATTTCGTCGCCGGCCGCAAGGCGGGTTCCCTGAGGTTTTAGGATCGCGAACGTCAGATCGCCGCTGTGTTGTTGAAGAAAGTCGGTGAGCCCGATGCGCCAGCGGTTTGATGGCGGGCCGGGTTCGGAATGAAACCAGATTCCCTCCGGGCTGAAAATACAGTCCTTCGGAACACGAAAAATGAATTTATCAACCGTCGCTTCCAAATATTCCATCGGACTCTCCTTTCGTCGTCACAAGCCCGGGTGTTTTTACCGATGCTTCTTCATCTCCCGGGCCGATCTGCTTATTCACGGACACTGAATGATGCCTTGAGCCCATAAACATCCGCCGCACGAGGGAAAAGCGTTGCCCAGGCAGTCTTCCTCGTTCGATTCAAGCAGGTTGCAGCCGCCGCAGATGTGACAGGGCGAAAAATCGAATTGGCGAACTTTCTCCCGGAAGCTTCGGTAGGCCCGTGACCGCCAGATGCCCCCCAGGGTTCTCCGGCCGATATCGCCGAAACCGTGAGATTTGATTTTTCGTTCGTATCCGTACAAGTACGTGGTATAGCCATGGAGAAGCCCCATGCAGGGGGCCACCCGTCCGTCCCAGCGGACGAACGCCGTCCGGCCTTCGACGAAACGGCAGTAGTTCGTTTCCGTAAAGATCGGGTTGCCCATCAGGGTCAGGTTCTCATACCCGCGAAGAAGCCGGAGAATCGTCTCCCGCGTAGCGGCGGTGACGTCCAGGCGGGGAAGGGAAACTTCGATCTTGGATGCAGCGGTGAAGGTTTCCGTCGACAGGGTCAGGGCGCAGAGCATTTCCTTTTCCATATCCGCCGAATAGGGGAGGATGTTGCTGACCAGCACTTTTTCGGCGCCGACCTGGCGGGCCAGATCGTCCAGGTATTGCAGGTCGGCCACGTTCCGGCGCATGACGACGAAGGACAGGCCGACCCGGATCCGATGCCGGCTCCGGACGTTCCCGGCCTGGAGTTCCTGCAGAGAGGCGACGATCGGCCCGAACTTCGCCCCCCGGCGGATGTCTTCGAACCCCGCCTCGCCGGCCGAATCGAACGACGCCCAGAGGACGTCCAGCCCGGCCCGCCTCAGGCCGTCGATCATCGGGCGGTCGAGGAGAGTGCCGTTGGTGGTGATCTCGATCCGCAGGCCGAGGCGCTTGACGGCCCGGATCATGCGGAGGATGTCTTTGTGGACGGTCGGTTCGCCGAACCCTGCAAACATGACCGTTTCTAAATGGGGGAAATCCTTCAGCTGGGAAACGAGGCGTTGGAACAGGGGCCAGGACATGTCGCCCATCGGCTCCCGCCAGGTGTTCCGGATGCAGGTCCGGCAGGACAAATTGCAGCGGGACGTCGGTTCGACGTAGAGGCGCGACAAACTGTGAATGTTCGGCCGGACCTGGAGGCGGCAGTCGCGCTCCCGGACCTCAAGGCGGGCTCCCAGGGAGGCGCCCAGCTTCTTGGCCAGGTCGGCCGGCAGATCAAGGCGACCCTTGGCCCGGGCGTTGATATATCGCCGGGGAATTCGGGGGTTGGCCGCCGGATTCGGAGAAAGCCCATCCGCGTGTTCCCGGTTTCGTCCGCCTTCGCCCATGGGATACTCCTACACCGCCGCCATCCCGGCGAAGTATTTCTTCTGGAACCGAAGGGCGACGTTGACTAAAGCGATCATCACCGGAACTTCGATCAACGGGCCGATAACGGCGGCGAAGGCCTCGCCCGAGTTGAGGCCGAAGACGGCTACGGCCACGGCGATCGCCAGCTCGAAGTTGTTGCTGGCCGCGGTGAAGGAAAGGGTGGCGGTTTTCGAGTAATCCGCCCCGGCCTTCCGGCCCATGAAAAACGAGACGAAGAACATGATGATGAAGTAGAGAACCAGAGGAACGGCGATCCGAAGGACGTCGAGCGGGATTTTAACGATGTATTCACCTTTGAGCGAGAACATGACGACGATGGTGAAGAGGAGAGCGATCAGGGTGATCGGGCTGATTTTGGGGATGAATTTCTTCTCGTACCAGGTTTTCCCCTTGATTTTGAGCATGGTGAATCGAGTGATGATTCCGGCGAGGAACGGAATCCCCAGGTAAATGAAGACGCTCTTGGCGATTTCGCCGATCGTGATATTGACCGCGGTTCCCTTCAACCCGACCCAGCCGGGGAGAACGGTGATGAAGACATACGCGTATACCGAGAAGAACAACACCTGGAAAATCGAGTTGAAAGCGACCAGCCCGGCGGCATATTCGGTGTCGCCCTTGGCCAATTCGTTCCAGACGATGACCATGGCGATGCAGCGGGCCAAGCCGATCAGGATCAAACCGTACATATAATGGGGATAGGCGCGGAGAAAGATGACGGCCAGGCCGAACATCAGGAGCGGCCCGATGATCCAGTTCTGGACGAGGGAGAGCGTCAGAATTTTGGCGTTGCGGAAGACATCGCCGAGCTCCTCGTATTTGACCTTGGCCAGGGGAGGATACATCATCAGGATCAGGCCGACGGCGATCGGGATGTTCGTCGTCCCGGACTGGAATCGATTGATGAATCCGACGACGGCCGGGACGAAGTATCCGAGGCCGACGCCGACGGCCATGGCCGTGAAAATCCAGAGGGTTAAATAGCGATCCAGGAACGAAAGCCGCTTCGGAGAGGGAGCACTCATAGATGCCTCCATTTATGATTCATCGGAGAAGAAGATAAACGCCGACCAGAATGATGATGACGCCGGCCGCTTTTTGAAGCACGGCGTTGGCTTTTTTCAAGCCCTTGGATTCGATCAGTTTTTTGGCCGCGCCCATGGACGTTCCGGCGACGAGAATGAGAAGCGAATGGCCGAGGGCATAAACGAACAGAAGAAGGCCGCCGTAAGCCACGTTTCCCTTTTCGGCGACGAAGGCCAAAAGAACGGCCAGGATGGGAACGGCGCAGGGCGTCGAAACGAGGCCGAAGAGAAGCCCAAGCATAAAGGCTCCGAGACGCCCGCGCCCTTTGAACCGGGCCGCGGCCGGAGCGGAAAAATTAAGATGAAAGAGACCCAGAAGATGCGCGCCCATCACCAGACAAACCAGGGCCAGGGCGTATTTCCAGAAGCGGCCGACGTCGCCGAACATCCGGCCCAGGAGGGCCGAAACGAGGCCCAGGGCGGTGAACGTCACAGCCAGGCCGAGGATGAAAAACAGGGAGAAAAGAAACATTTTTTTTAAGCCGCCCGATTCGTTCCGGCCGGCGACCAGGCCGATCATCAGGGGGATCATGGCCAAAACACAGGGATTGGAGGCAGTCATGACGCCGCCCAGGAAGACGGCGGGAACCGCGAGCCACGGATTGTTTTGGAGAAGCAGGGCGACGTCGCCGAAAAACGTATTCATATCGCAGTTTCGCCTTTAGCGGACTCCTTGCTTCTTCAAGAAGGCGACCAATTCGTCTTTAGGGAACAAACCGACGTGGCGGAAGACCTCCCGTCCGGTCTTGTCGATAAAGACTTGGGTCGGAATGAGTTGAATGCCGTATTTTCGGGCCGGCTCGGGGTTTTTCCAGACGTCATAAAAAACGACCTGGACTTGACCCTCGTATTCCACGGCGATTTCCTTCATGATCGGCTGCATCGCCTTGCAGGGGATGCATTTGTCCGCGCCGAGTTCGATGAACGTCACGATGTGTTTGGAGAAGTCGATGTCCAGGCGATCCGTGACAAGGACGAGGCTTTCGGCCGCAGCGGGAGTCCCGGCCGCGGTGCTTTGAGGTTTTGAAGAAGCCGGAGCGGGCGATTCCTTTTGTGCGGCGCCCGAACCGCATCCCGCGGCCGCCAAGACGACGGCTAGAAGAGCAGCCGATAAGGCGAGATAAAATCGTTCCCGAGGAAACGCGTCTTGTTTTATAAAGAAAGAGGACGAGCGAATTTTTGAAGATAGGCTTTCGGTATTCATCGTATTTCCGTCTCCTTTAACCAGTTTTTGATGTCGTCGACCGAGGGAATGCGGCCCGCGGATTTGACCGCGCCGTTGATGACGAGGGCCGGAGTAGCCATGATCCGATATGTCATGATTTTTTGGATATCCTCGATTTTTTCGACGTCGGCTGCGAGGCCGGTTTCGGCCAGAGCTTTTCTCACGCGTTGTTCGAGGTCGCGGCAGCGGGCGCAACCCATGCCCAAGACTTTAATGTCCAACGGATCCTCCTGTTCTCGGATTTGATGAGGTGTTTCCGGCCCGATTTCCGCGGCCGGAAAATTTTTTCTTTCGGATTCCATTTTTCAGGCAGACTTTCAACTTATTCCGGTCCGCGGTTTCCTCCGCCGTCGATTTCTCAGTTTCCCTGGGAAAGAGTTCCAGAAGCGGCCTGATCGTCGTCCGGACGAGCGAGGGGATCCGATAAATGATCCACTGTCCGTCCCGGACGTCTTCGACCAGCCCGGCGTCCCGGAGGATTCGGAGTTGATGGGAGACGCGCGATTGGGCCATCTCCAGGACAAACATGATCTCGCAGACACACAGGTCGTGTTCGAGAAGGAGCCGGACGATCCTTAAGCGGGTCCGGTCGGACAGCGATTTAAAAACGCGGAGCATATCAGTCATCGGCGATTTGACCTCTTCAAGGAAGGAGTATATGATAATATCTTCATATATTCAAGGGGTACTTGTGATGACCCGGTCCTCCCGCTTTCCGATCCGCTTGATCATCCCCGGGGCTCTGACCGCCGCCTGGGTTGGTTTGTTCGCGAATCTCGGCCGGTTAGCCGACTTCCTGACGTTCGACCTGCTCAATTTGCGCCCGGGTGCCCGCTTTGCGGAGGCTCTCCGCTTCTTTATCTTCGAGGTCCCCAAAGTTCTTCTCCTCCTGGTTCTGATTGTCTTCGCCGTCGGCATCGTCCGGACGTATTTTGCCCCTGAACGGACCCGCCGCCTGCTCGAAGGACGCTCGCTTCTTCTCGGCAACGGCATGGCCGCAGCCCTCGGGATCGTCACTCCGTTTTGCTCTTGTTCGGCCGTGCCGCTGTTTCTCGGTTTCGTCGAAGCCGGTATTCCTCTCGGCGTCACGTTCTCCTTCCTCATCGCCGCTCCGATGATCAACGAAGTCGCCGTGGTTCTTTTGTTTAGTTTATTCGGATGGAAAACGGCCCTCGTCTACGTGACGACTGGGTTATTCATCGCCGTGACGGCCGGTTGGATCATCGGCCGCCTTAAGATCGAGCGTTGGGTTGAGCCCTGGGTCTATGAAATGAAAGGCGGCCCGTCCTCCTTGGAGGAGGGGAAAATCTTATTTTCCGACCGCGTCGGCGCCGGGCGAATCGCGGTCAAGGAGATCGTCGGAAAAGTCTGGCCGTACGTCGTCGGGGGAATCGCCGTCGGGGCGGCCGTCCACGGCTATGTCCCCGAGAATTTTATGGCTTCGATCATGGGCAAGTCCGCCTGGTGGTCCGTGCCCGTGTCCGTCTTGATCGGTGTCCCCCTCTATTCGAATGCCGCGGGAATCATTCCCATTGTCCAGGCGCTGCTGGAGAAAGGCGCTTCGCTCGGGACGGCCCTGGCGTTCATGATGTCCGTCATCGGTCTTTCGCTCCCGGAGGCGGTCATTCTCCGAAAGGTTTTAAAAATCCCCCTCCTCGTCGTCTTTTTCGGAATCGTCGCGACGGGAATCATGATCGTCGGATTTGTTTTCAACTTCATTTTCTAGGAAGGCCGGCGGAAAGATATTTTGTGCTCGATCAAAAAATGTCTTTGGAAGCGTCGGGACGTTCCGGTTGATCTTCGAACGGCGTTGCGATATGAATCGAAAAGAAGGAAGAAAAGGTGCGCAGTGAAAACCATATGTTTAGAATCCCCGTTCGCCCCGGGTTCGACCGCCCGGATGTGGAAGTGCTATTGGATGAAGGCCGCGTCAAGGTCCGCCGAATCGATTTGGCCGCAGGAGTCCGGATCCCGCCGTGTGAAATGAAGGAAGACGTCGTTTTCGTCGTGCTTTCGGGCCGGGTCGCCTTTTCGTCTGAATCCTCGACCGCCTCCGTCGATGCACCCGGGGCCGTCTATATTCCCGGCGGCGACGCGACGCGGAGCATGACGGCGGAATCCCCGGCCCGTGTCCTGGCGGTTTTATGCCGGGCGAGTGATACCCCGGAGTCCGCCGAGTGACGGCGCTCGCCGTTTTCACCGGAGCGGCGCTCCTTCTCTCCATTGCGGCGGATCGTCGGCGGACGTGGGCCGGGATCGTATTTGGAGCGCGGATGTTCGTGAAGATCCTGCCGGCCCTTGTCCTCATGGTGGCCGCCGTGGGATTGCTTCTTTCGGCTTTGAACCCTCGATTCCTCGAATCCTTATTTGGCGGGGCGGGGTTGATTCCGTTCCTAACCGGTTTGATGGTTGGGGCCGTCGCCCTCATACCGGGATTCATTGCTTTCCCTCTGGCCGGGCTCCTCCGCGCCCATGGCGTCTCGACCGCGGTTTTGGCCGCATTCGTCACGAGTCTCCTGATGGTGGGCGTTGTCACGCTCCCCTTGGAAGTCCGGTTTTTCGGCCGGAAAGCTGCGTTGTGGCGCAATCTCCTGTCCTTGGCCGCGGCCGCGTTCGTCGCCTTGGTTATGGCCGTGGTGTTACGATGAAAATCCTGCGGGTTGTTTTGCGCTTGAAATCGGCCTTCCCCTGGGTGGCCGGCGGGGCCGTTCTTCTTTTGTGGGCGGCGTCCCGGCTTTGGCCCGAATTCTCCTTCGGCGAGCGTGTCGGCCGCTCCAGCCTGGGGATGCTTCTCGAAATGGCCGGGATCCTTCCCGTCATGTTTATCTTAGTCGGCCTTTTTGAAGTCTGGGTGCCGCGGGCTTCCATCGAGCGATTCCTCGGCCGGGAGGCGGGCTGGAAAGCCGTTCCTTGGCTGATCCTCCTGGCGACGCTGCAGGCCGGTCCGTTGTATGGAGCGTTTCCGGTCGCGATCGGCCTCGCCCGCAAAGGTTGTTCGCCGCGGAACGTCTTTATTTACCTTGGGGCGTTTTCCTCCCTGAAAATTCCTTTATTGACGTTTGAGGTGGGATTTCTCGGTTGGCAATTTTCGCTGGCCCGAGTTCTGATTTCCCTTCCGGCCTTCATCCTCGTCGGCGTCCTCGTGGATCGCCTCGTGCCGGGCTGGACTCCGCCGGAGTTCCCGACTTCAAGCCTGAATCCGGCTCTTTCCCCCAAAATCGAACAGCCTTCGAACGTGTCGAGATAACCGAGAAATCGGGGCTCGATTTTCGGTGTCTCATTTCCAAAGGACTTTGCGGAGGTCCCGGAGGCCGTGGGCTTTTTCCAGCCGCTCGATGATCCCCGGATAATCCGCCTCCCGGCCTTCGGCCACGGCCCGTTCCCATTCGGAGAGAAGCGGATCGACCGTGTAAACTTGTTTTTTCTTGAGGAGAGCGCGGATTCCGCGCAGGGATTGCCAGTGGGTGATCATTATCAAAGCCAGGGCGTAAAAAATGATATTCGGGCCCGGGAGAAACATGGCCAATCCGGTGATCGGGGCCAGGAGGCCTTCCCCGATCAGAAGAAAAATCCGCTGGGAGCGCCGCTTTTGAAGAAAGAAATGGAACCGGAGATTGATGTGCTTCTCCTCCGGTTCGCCGCAGAGGACGGTGACGGAGGGATCCTCGATCCGGAGAGTCTTGGCCAAAGCTTCTTCCTGGCGGAGGGTCCGGGCGGGCAGAAGCATGAGTTTTTTCTTGGCCGTTTCCCAGACGGCTTTGGTTTTGGAAAACTTGGCCGGCATCGGGCCGGGCGGCTCGGAACAGAACAGCCGATGGTCTTTCCGGGCGTCTTTCACGAAAAAATAGGTAATCATCTTTCAAATCTTTCCGGATGAAGAAGCCGGGCGAGTTCCTCGAGCGAATCGAAAAGCCTCGGTCCGAAACGGCTGGCCGCGTTTTCGTCCAGCCGGAGGATCCGGTCGTTCCGGACGGCCGCCGTTTCCCGCAAGCCGGGGCGATTTTCGAGCCAGGTCCGGGTTTCGGCGAAATCCCCGTCGGATTTGGCCAGGACGACGATTAGGTCGGGGTTGTCTCCAACGAGGCTTTCCACTCCATATTCCAGCCAATTTTTCGTGATTCCCGCCGTCACGCTTGTTCCTCCGGCTTTTTCGATCAGGTCGGTGAAATAGCTTTCCCGGCCGCAGGTCCACAATCCTTCCCCCTGGAGCTTTAGAAAAACGCGCGGGCGGGAAGCGACTCCGGCGAGGGCGGAGGCGACCCGGGCCGCTTTTTCCGTCAAAGCCCGGCTCAGGGCGGCCGCTTCGGCCGTTCGGCCGATGACCGCCCCGATTTTTTGGACGAGGGGCGGGATTTCATCGAGCCGGAAACCGATGTCCAGGACGAAGACGCGCAGTCCCAAGCCGTCCAGCCGTTCGATCCTTTCCAAGGGGTTGCCGCGAAAGGCCATGACAAGATCCGGGGCGGCGTTACGGATCCGTTCGATGTCCGGGTCGAGAAAGCCGCCGATTTTTGTTTTTTCCGCCGCTTCGGGCGGATAGTCGCAATACCGGGTGACTCCGGCCACCTGGCCGCCGGCGCCCAGGGCAAAAAGGATTTCGGTGATGTTCGGAGCGAGCGAAACGATGTGTTGAGGAGGCCGATCCGTCCGGAATTCCTTTCCCCGGTAATCCTTAACGACGGCGGTCTGGCCGAAAACGTCCGTCGTCGCTGCGGCTAGGATCATCCAGAAGGCCGCCCGAATTTTCGCGTTCATCCCGACAAGAGTAGTGTCTGAGCTCCGGATTTGCAAGCCCTTCGGCGAAGACCTCCGAAAATCGGGCGAGTCATAGCCATTCCGGTCAGGCCGTGGTAAAATCCAAATAGAGGTTGAGGAGGATGACAAGCAAAAAATTCTTACGGAGCCTGGCCAACGGAGAAACGGATGCGGTCCAGATTCTCATCGCCCTGCTGAAGGAAATCGGTTCGGAATACTGCGTCATCGGGGGGCTTGCGGTTAACGCGTATGCCGACCCCGTGGTGAGTCTTGACCTCGATCTCGTGGTGATTTCCGGACGTGTCGGCGATCTCCGGGCCGCGGCCGAAGCCAAGGGAATCAGGGTTCAGGAATTCGAGCATAGCGTCAACCTTTTCGTCCCGGGCTCGGATCTCCGTATTCAAGTGCAAACAGACCCCCGCTATCAGCCTTTCATTTCTCGATCTCAGCGGCGTGCGGTCCTCGGGTACGAGATGTCCGTCGCCGCCCTGGAGGATGTGCTTTGCGGTAAGCTTTGGGCTTTTTCCGACGAGACGCGGCGTAAGAGCAAACGCCAAAAGGATTTGTCGGATATCATGCGCCTCGGGGAAACTCATCCCGAGCTCAAGAGTCGAATTCCCGCGGAAATTGTCGCTCAGATGGATTGATTCACTTCTCCTGGGCGATCAGCAATGTCTTGGGGTCGAGTTTTATCGGCAGGATTCCGGCCGCCGGATAATCGTGGTCCTTGACCACCCGGATCTCGACCGCGTCGCTCTTGGCCTGAAGCGTGACCAGGACATCGATTTGTCCGGCGTGCGGCGCGAGCAAAACCGGCGTCCCGTCCGGACGGAAAAGATCGCCGCCCGTTTCCTTGAGAGAGGCGCTGAACCAGAGCTCGAGCCCCATCCGGCCGGCGAACTCCTTGAACTTCCTGAGATCCTCGGATTCGGCCAGTCCGAAATCGTACCCGTCGATGATGATCGTCTCGGCGTTGAATTTGCCGCCGGTGATCATGGCCTCGAGACTGCGCAGGACTTGTTCGGTTTTCATGCCGTCCTGTTTGAAATTCATGATGACCCGGTTCTTGATGATCTCGTCGTGGACGGCCACGGCGTCGCGCAAGCGGTGGTTCTTGGCGATTTCCTTGAAGATGTCCTCGTACCAGGTGATGATGTAATCGACCCGGCTGGCGTAGGACACGTGGATGACGGATTTACCCTGAAAGAGCTTGTCCGTGGCGATATGGACGAGGCAGGCGGTCTTGCCCACACCCTTCGGCGAGGCGAGGACGGCCATGGCGCCGCGGCCCGGGCCGCCGTGGGTGGATTCTTCGAGGACCCGCAGGGGGCTGCGTTTGATCAGGTGTTTCTTGACCATCGGCGGTTCTCTCCTTACTTGGCTTCGCGGGCCTTTTTTTCCGCGTGTTGTTTCTGCAGTTCCTCGGCTACGGCCGCCGGAACGCGGCCGTACTTGAGAAACTCCATCGTGAACTCGGCCTTGCCCTGGGTCAGGGACCGAAGCTGGTTCGAATATCCGAACATCTCGCTGAGGGGCACCTCGGCGTCGACCCGGGAGAAGCTCCCGTCCTCGATCGAACTGATGATCATCCCCCGGCGTTGGTTGATCGAGCCGAACACGGCCCCGGCGAATTCCGTCGGGCCTTCGACGGACACCTTCATCACCGGTTCGAGAATCTGGGGCTTGGCCTTGGCGTACACCTGGCGGAACGCGCCGATTGAGGCCGCCTGGAAGGCGTTGTCCGAGGAATCGACCTCGTGGTATTGGCCGTCGGTGAGGACGATCCGGACCCCGGTGACCGGAAACCCGATCAAGCCGCCTTTTCGGACCGCGGCCTTTAAGCCCTTGTCGCAGGAGGGGATGAATTCCCTCGGGATGCGGCCGCCCTTGATTTCGTTGACGAATTCGTAGTTACCCTCGGCCATCGGCTCGATATGACCGATGACCCGGCCGTACTGGCCCGCCCCGCCCGTCTGTTTTTTGTGGGTGTAATCGAATTCGACCTTGCGGGTGAGGGCTTCCCGGTAGGCGACCTGCGGTTTGCCGGTTTCGACCTCGGCGTTGTATTCGCGTTTCATCCGTTCGACATAGACGTCCAGATGGAGCTCGCCCATGCCCTGGATGATCGTTTCGTGCGATTCCGGGTCGACAAATGTCCGGAACGTCGGGTCTTCCTTGGTGAACCGGTTCAGCGCCTTGGCCATCCGGTCGAGGGTCTTCTTGTCCCGGGGCTTGATGGCCAGGGAAATGACCGGTTCCGGAACATAAATCGAAGTCATGGAGTAGTCGAGAGAGGGGTCGGCGAAGGTGTCTCCGGAGGCGCAATCGATCCCGAAGAGGGCGGTGATGTCGCCGGCGATCGCCTCCGGAATGTCTTCCATGTGGTCGGCGTGCATCCGGATGAGGCGACCGACCTTGATTTCCTGCCCGGACCGGGTGTTGACGAGCGCCGTGCCTTTTTCGATTCGGCCCTGGTAGATGCGGATGTAGGTCAACTGGCCGTAAGGCCCGTCCTCGAGTTTAAAGGCGAGCAGAACGGCCGGGGCGGCCGGGTCGGCGGCCAGGACGACTTCGACGGCGGCGCCGGTTTCCCCGGCCCGGCCGAGGGCGACGTTCTTGACCTCGTTTGGAGCGGGAAGATAGCGGACCACGCCGTCGAGGAGGGTCTGGACACCCTTGTTTTTATAGGCGGAACCCATAAATACGGGCGTCAGTTTGCGGGCGATCGTCCCGCGCCGGACGGCCGCTTGGATCAGGTCTTCGGTGACCCGGTCCTCGAGGATGGCTTCGGTCAGCTCGTCGGAGAACATCGACGCGGCGTCGAGGAGGTCGTTCCGGCGGCGGGCGGCTTCCTCGCGGAGGTCGGCCGGAATTTCGTCGAGTCGGATGGTGTCATCCTCGAAATAGACGGCTTTCATCGCGACGAGGTCGACGACGCCCTTGTGTTGATCCTCCAGGCCGATCGGGACCTGCATGAGGACGGCATTGTGTTTGAGTTTTTCTTCGAGTTGGTCGCGGACTTTCAAGGGATTGGCCCCCACCCGGTCGCACTTGTTGATAAAGGCGATACGGGGGACGTCATAGCGGCGCAGCTGGCGGTCGACGGTGATCGTCTGGGATTGGACGCCGCCCACCGAGCAGAGGACGAGGACCGCCCCGTCGAGCACCCGGAGGGACCGCTCGACTTCGATGGTGAAATCGACGTGGCCGGGCGTATCGATGATGTTGATCGCGTAGCCGTCCCAGGCGACGTTCGTCGCGGCCGAGGTGATCGTGATGCCGCGCTCCCGTTCGAGCTCCATGTGGTCCATCGTCGCGCCCACGCCGTCCTTGCCTTTGACCTCGTGGATCCGGTGGATTTTCCCGCAGTAATAGAGAATCCGCTCGGTCAGCGTGGTCTTGCCGCTGTCAATATGGGCGCTGATGCCGATGTTTCGCATCCGTTCAATTGTCGTCGTCATGGCGGACTACCTTTGCATAAATACGGGTTCGCCCGGGTTTCCGTAGGATCTTCGGAAGGAGAAAGAGACGCGGAACGAAGCAAACTCCGAATTCGAAGGGACAATTCTAGCCGAAAACCGGTCGAAATTCAAGGGGAGCGGCCGCCCGCGGCCCGGCCCTTGACTTCGATTCGGGAGCGGGAATACTATCAATCCCACCCCAAATAAATGAAAGGAGCGAGGACCATGGGATTGTTCGGAAAATCATTCGCCGAAAAAGTCCAGGACGCCGTCGCCGCCGTCAACGGCAAGAACCTCGGCGTGAAGAACCTTCGTGCGGTTGTGGACGGAAAAGTAGTGACGCTGGAAGGCGAAGCCCCCAACCTGGACGTCAAAGGCCGGGTTGTCCGCGAGTTCAATGCGCTCGTCGACACTGAAAATACAATCAACAAGATTAGGATCCCCGCGCCCGAGCCTACCGCGGGGGTCAAACCACCGATGCCCGTTTCCTCCCCGGTCGAAGCCGAACAGGTTCATGTCGTCGTCGCCGGCGATACCCTGAGCGCCCTGGCCAAGAAGTATTACGGAAAGGCCGGGATGTACATGAAAATTTTTGAGGCGAACCGCGATATCCTGAATAATCCCGACCTCATCAAGGTCGGTCAGAAGCTTCGGATCCCGAAATAGACCGGATCCCCCGGTCTATCCGGCGGTCGGACCGCCGAAAACAGATCCCGGCGCGGGTCAGCGACGGCCGCCGAGCAGTCCGCCGAGCAATTTCCCCAGGATTCCGCCGCCGGAGGATTGGGCTCCCGAGCCCTGGAACAGCATCCCGGCGACGTCGTCCAGGATGTTGCCGTCACCGTCGCGGTCGATCAATGAGGCGATTCCGCCCAACCCGTCGCTCGAGGTGTTTTTCTTTCTCGTCAGGCTCCGAGAATCAGCGGTGCCAGGGCCGGGATGATCTTTGCGGCAAGGCCGGGGTCCAGTTTGAACCGCTGGGCGATCATGTCGGTGGCCTGAAGGCCTGAATTTCCCAGAAGACCGCCAAGGCTGGCATCGGCGGCCTGGCCGGAGCGGTTTCCGATCGCCCCGGCGATGTCGTTGAGAACGCTGTCGCTGCCGTACTTGTTCAAAATGTGATCGACCCGGGCGGTGCCTCCCTGGCTTTCCATCTGCCGTTTCAGTCCGCCCAGGATCATGGGGACGACCGCCGGGACGATTTGGGCGGCCGCGGACTTTTTAATGCCCAGGTTCGAGGACAGGTCCTTGCCCGCCTGGCCGCCGAACGTCTCCATGAATTCGTCGAGGAAGGCCATCCTTATTTCTCTTTTTTGGCTTTTCGTTTGATGTCCATGCCGTGGGCTTTTTTGTACGACTGGATGTCGACAAAGCGCCCTTTGGCGTCCCGCACGGCGTAGAGTTTCTTCCCTGTCTTGCTCCGAAGGACCGTTCTTTTCATGAAATCCTCCTTTTCAGAAAATTTCCGACGCTCTCTCCATGTCCCCGATTTTGTCCGAGAAAGAGGTAATTGTCAACAGATATCGCCCGCCGAGAGAAAAACGGGGCCGTTGACTTTTCCGGTCGCCGCTCCTACACTGGACGCGGATTTTTCAACCTCTCGACTGTCTTGTCAGCCGCATAAAGGACGCATCGACCATGAGCCAGGACAACGCCGCCCGTGATTACGACTTTCGGGCCATCGAGGCCCGCTGGCAGAAGCAGTGGGAGGAATCGGGCGCCTTCATCGCTTCCGAAGATCCCCGTCGTCCGAAATTCTACGCTCTCGAAATGTATCCCTATCCGTCGGGACGGATCCACATGGGTCATGTTCGCAATTATTCCATCGGCGACGTCATCGCCCGGTTCAAAATGATGCGGGGGTTCAACGTCCTTCACCCCATCGGCTGGGACGCCCTGGGCATGCCGGCCGAAAACGCGGCCATCAAATCCGGCATTCATCCCCAGAAATGGACGATGGACAATATCGCCCACATGAAAATGCAGCTCCGGCGGATGGGCTTCGCCTACGACTGGTCGAGGGAAGTCAACACCTGTCTACCGGAATACTACAGGTGGAACCAGTGGATTTTCCTCAAGATGTTCGAGCGCGGCCTGGCCTACCGCCGCGAAAGCTGGGTGAACTGGTGTCCGTCCTGCCGGACCGTCCTGGCCAACGAACAGGCGGCCGGCGGATCCTGCTGGCGCTGTTCCTCGGCCGTCGAACAAAAAAAAATGGAGCAGTGGGTCCTCAAAATCACCGACTATGCCGACGAACTCCTTTCCGGTCACGCCCAACTGGGCAAGTGGCCCGAGCATGTCCTGGCCATGCAGAAAAACTGGATCGGTCGGAGCGAAGGGGCCGATCTCGATTTCTTCGTGCCCGCCCTCGGGAAGTCCATCCGTGTTTTCACGACCCGGCTCGACACGATCTTTGGGGCGACTTTCCTGGTCCTGTCGCCCGAACATCCCCTGGTCGACGGACTGGTCCGGGGCCCGCGGGAAGCGGAGTTGCGCAGCTGGATTTCCAAGACGATCGCGGCGGCCCGGGCGAAACGTGAAATCGGCGAGGCGGACAAGGAAGGCGTCGACACGGGAATGATCGCCATCAACCCGTTCACCGGCAAACCCGTCCCGATCTGGCTGGCCAATTACGTCCTGATGGAATACGGGACCGGGGCGATCATGGCCGTCCCCGCTCACGACGGGCGCGATTTCGACTTTGCAAAGAAATACGGCCTGGAAATCCGCGAGGTCATCGTCCCCAAAGGCGGCGCGCCTTCCTCCAAGGAGTCCGCGGCCGAGCTCTTCGAGGATTTCGGCCTTCTCGTCAATAGCGGCCCGTACGACGGCCTGCCGTCGGTCGAGGCGATCGAGAAAATGGCCGCTTGGGCCCGGGATAAGGGCTGCGGCGAAAAGGCCGTCACGTTCCGGCTCCGTGATTGGGGCATTTCCCGCCAGCGCTACTGGGGCACGCCTATTCCGATGATTTATTGCGAGACGTGCGGAATCGTCCCCGTGCCCTACGAAGACCTTCCCGTCCGAATTCCTTATAACGCGGAATTCACCGGCGAAGCGGGCTCGCCTCTGGAAAAAATTCCGTCTTTCGTCAACGTCGCCTGCCCGAAATGCGGCCGGCCGGGCCGGCGCGAGACCGACACGATGGACACTTTCGTCGATTCGTCCTGGTACTATTTCCGTTACGCGTCCCCGGCGGAGGAGACCCGGCCGTTCACCCGGGCCGCGGCGGACCGGTGGCTCCCGGTCGACCTCTACATCGGCGGCGTGGAACATGCCATCCTCCACTTGATCTATTCCCGGTTCTTCACCAAGCTTTTGCGCGACCTCGGGCTGACCGCGATCGACGAACCGTTCCCGCATTACCTGGCCCAGGGCATGGTGACGAAGGACGGATCGGCCATGTCGAAATCCAAGGGCAACGTCGTGGACCCCGACGAAATGCTTCTTCATTACGGGGCCGACGCCCTCCGGCTGTTCATCCTGTTTGCCGCCCCCCCCGAAAAAGAATTCGCCTGGAACGAGGAGGGAATCGAGGGATGTTATCGTTTTCTCGGTCGGGTTTGGCAGATGTTCCGGGAGATTCAAGACCTCCGGGCCGCCGGCCCGACCGCCCCGTCCGGTCGCGCCGATTCGGCCGCGTTTTCGCGCCTCCGGAAAAAAATGCACCAGACCATCCGCAAGGTGGGCGCGGACGTCGAACATCGCTTCCATCTCAACACCGCCGTCTCGGCCATCATGGAATTCACCAATGTCTTGAAGAAGGAGAAGGACTCTCTCCGCAATTCGGTCGAAGGGCGCGCGCTTTTGAGCGAGGCGATGGAAGCCCTGGTCCTGGCCCTCGCCCCGTTCACCCCCCATATCTCGGAGGAGATGTGGCGGGGGATGGGGCACGAGACCTTGGTTTTACGGGCATCCTGGCCGGCCTTTGACCCCGACTTGGCCAAGGAGGAGAAAGCGACGATCGTCGTCGAGATCAACGGGAAGGTCAGGGAAAAATTCGAGACCGAGCACGACACCGCCGAGAACGACATCAAGACGGCCGCCCTGGCGCTGCCCCGGATCCGCCAGCTCCTTGAAGGACACACCGTCCGGAAGGTTGTCATCATCAAGGGGAAGATCATCAACATCGTCGTCTAGGAAATTTCGGCCCGCCGCGGGATGCGGTTCCCGGGCGATTTGGTTATAATGGACAGGTGGCGACACGAGAGGGAAAAATGCTACGAAAAAAATGCGCCGACTTCCCCGCCCCGAGCGGGATCGTTCTTCTCCTTCTCCTCGCGGCGTTTTGTTCCGCCTGCGGATATTTGGGCTCTTCCGATCTTCCCAAGTATGTTTACAATGGCGAGTATGAGGTCCCCGAGGGGATGGATTTCGAGTCCCAGGAAACCGAGGCCTTGAACGAAATCGCCGAGCTATTCGCGAAAAATCTGGTGATCTTCATCATCGAAGGGTTCTGAGCGATGGCCGGGTTCTCGCTTGAGACCCCGGCCCGGGCCGAAGACGTGCGCCCGGCTTATTTTTTTTACGGCGAGGACCTTTTCCCGGCCCGGCAATTTGTCGGGGATCTCCGCCGATTATGGACCGGCGCCCAGGGCGAGCCGGTCCAGGCCGAGACATTCAATCTTGCCGCCCACCGCTGGGGCGATGTTTTGGACGCGGCCAAAAACATGCCTTTTTTCTTTTCCCCCTGGCGCGTTCTGGTCGTCGAAGGGAAGGGCGCGGGGCAGGAGGATCTTTCCGCGGCCGAAGCGGCCGCGTTCCGGGATTATTTCGCTTCTCCGGCCCCGCGAACGACGATCGTCGTGTTGTTTGAAGGGAACATTCGAAAGACCAAGCCCCTGGCCAAGGCGTTTTCGGCGCTCCCGGAGTCCGTCGCCCGGATCGAGGAAATCAAGCTCCTGAAGGACAGGGAACTCAGGCCCCTGGTGGCGGAGCGGTTCGACGCCCTCGGAAAACGGGTGACCCCCGAAGCCGTCGAACGGATCCTCGACATCACCGAGAGTGATTTTGCCCGGATCGATTCCGAGGTCGAAAAAATCGCGATTTATATCGGCCCCAAAAAAACAGTCGAGGCCGACGACGTTACGGCGCTGTCTTCGATGAAAAATTTCCAAAACTGGGAATTGGACGAAGCGTTGCAGGAAATAGATGTTGAAAAGGCGCTGATCATCCTGGACGGCTTTTTCAACGAAGGCGTTGTGCCGCAGCTCATCATGGGAACGCTCGTCGCTTTTTTCCGAAATCTTCTCCTGGCCAAGGCCGGGCAACGGGAAGGACGGGACCCCAAGGAGATTTTCCAGGAAATCAAACCTCAGATCAGCGAGAAATTCGGCGGTTTTTACCGGACGAAGCTCAGGCAGTATTTTGATTTGCTCGGCCGGATCACGGACACGGACATCCTCCGTTGGTTGTCTGAGCTCGAGGAAATGGACCGGCGGATTAAGTCGACGGGTATCTCCCCCAAGGAAATGATCCAGGCGTTCGTCGTGAGTTTCGGAAGGAAGACGGCGGGCCGCCGGGTCAATTCGCCGGGGAAGCGCTGATTTCCGAGACCTGACGGCTTAAGCGGGATTTATACCGGGAACCCGTGTTCTTATGGATTGTTCCCTTCCTCACGGTTTGATCGATGGCCTTGACGACGGACGGAAGGGCTTTTTTGGCCGCTTCCTTATCCTTGGCTTCGATCAGACCGCGGAGCTTCTTGACCTGGGTCCGCAGGGCGGATTTGTTCTTTTTATTGACGGCGTAGTTCCGGAGGCTCGTGCGGTGCTGCCGTTCAGCCGAGGGATGTTTGACCATGGTCTTCTCCTTGAAAGCCGAAGTATATTAAAATAAAGGCCTTTCAAAGTCAAATTCGGACCAAGGAAAACGCCTTGAAAATTGTTCTGCAACGTGTCCGGGAAGCGTCGGTCGAGGTCGACGGGGAAACCGTCAGCCGGATCGGCCGCGGCCTTTGTCTTCTGGTGGGAATCGAAAAAAACGACGCGGAAACCGACGTCGACCGTCTCGCCCGCAAAATCGCCGGACTCCGTGTTTTCCCCGATGCGGACGGAAAGATGAATCGGACCGTGAGTGAAACGGGGGGAGCGGTCCTGGCCGTTTCCCAGTTCACCCTGGCCGCTTCGGTCCGCAAGGGGCGGCGCCCGAGTTTCGACAACGCCGAAGAGCCGGTGCGGGCGGCGGTTTTGTTTGAGAGATTCGTCGCGGCGTTGCGCTCGGCGGGTTTGGAAGTTTTGACCGGCGTGTTCCAAACCGCGATGCAGGTCCGTCTCGTCAACGACGGCCCCGTAACTTTTATTTTGGAGTCCGGAAAAGGTTCAGGTCCGGCCGGAACGCCGCTCAACTGAACTTGAAATCGCAGAGTCGCTCGAGCATTTCCTCGGCCGCGGTTCGGACATAATGGCTTTTATCCCGGGCCAGGCGGACGAGCAGGGATCGCGCCTCCGAACCGCCGATCGCCCCCAGCGCCAGCGCGGCCGCGCGTTTAACGTCGACGTTGGGATCATCGATCAGGCGCTTAATGTGAGGAACCGATTCCTTGTCTTTTCTCTCGGCGAGAATGCGGAGCGCGGCGCTTTTCGCGTACCAGGGAGGGCGGTCGAGCCGTTCATACAAAGCCGCCGCCGGCCAATCATCGCGCCGGGCAAGTTCGCGGACGGCTATGTCACGGACCTCTTCGATGCCGTCGCCGAGAAGTTCGAGAAAGACGGAGGGGACCCAGGGGGCGTCCAGATGGGCCAGCGCCTGCATCATTTTCAATTTTTTCGGCCGGTCCCGGAAAATGTCGAGTTTCTTCAGTACGGCGCTGGTGACGGCCTGAGTGTCGCCCCTTTGATCCTCGGCCGGGAGGATGTTCTCGATGTCGCGGAGCGCCTGTTCATACCCATCCGGGGAATTTTGGTCGGTCCGACGAAGAAATTTAGCCATGATCATACCATCTCGAGGATGTGCCCCATTTTCTCCTTTTTGGTTTTCAGGTAATCGGCGTTGATCGCGTTCGGGGCGATTTCCAGCGGAACGCGTTCGGTGATCTCCAATCCATATCCGCCGAGCCCGATGAACTTGCGGGGGTTATTGGTAATCAAGCGAATCCTTTTGATCCCGAGGGCGACCAGGATTTGGGCGCCGATGCCGTAATCCCGCTGGTCGGGCTTGAAGCCGAGGCGGGTGTTGGCCTCGACCGTGTCGGCGCCTTGATCCTGGATGGCGTAAGCCTGGATTTTAGCGGCCAGGCCGATCCCCCGGCCCTCCTGGTTGAGGATGTAGAGGAGGACGCCGGATCCCTCTTTTTCGATCATCGCCATGGCCCCGCGGAGTTGCTCCCCGCAATCGCACCGGCAGGACCCGAAGGCGTCGCCGGTCAGACATTGGGAATGGGCCCGGACCAGTACGGCTTCGCTGCCGGTGATATCGCCCTTGACGAGGGCGACGTGGGTTTCGCCGTGAATCAGGTCCTCGAAGACGAGGATCCGGAACGACCCGAACTTGGAGGGAAGGTCGGCCTCGGAGATTTTTCGGACCAGACACTCTGTCTGCATCCGGTATTGAATGAGATCGGCGATCGTCAGGATGGGGATCCCGTGTTCCCGGCTCAGGCGCTCGAGTTCCGGCATCCGGGCCATCGTCCCGTCGGCATTCATGATCTCGCAGATCACGCCGGCCGGCTCGAGTCCGGCCATCCGGGCCAGATCGACGGACGCCTCGGTCTGGCCGGCCCGGGCCAACACCCCGCCTTCCTTGGCCTGGAGGGGGAAGATATGCCCCGGCTTGGCCAGGTCCGCGGGCCGCGTTTTCGGATCGATGGCTGCCCGAATGGTCCGGGCCCGGTCGAATGCGGAGATGCCCGTCGTGTTGCCTTCGACGGCGTCGATCGAAATGGTGAAAGCGGTCTGGAACCGGGCCGTGTTTTCCTGGACCATGAGGGGGAGTTGCAGCTGCTGAAGGCGTTCACGGGTGAGGGGAAGGCAGATCAGTCCCCGGCCGTGATGGGCCATGAAGTTGATGATTTCCGGGGTTGTTTTTTCGGCGCCGATCATGAAGTCGCCCTCGTTCTCCCGGTCCTCGTCGTCGGTGATGATGATCAGTCGGCCGGCGCGGACGGCCGCCAGGGCCCGTTCCACATTCGCGGCGCGCGGAGAACTTTCGGTCATGACCATGATCCTAACGTTTGCGGGAATTGAGAAAATTATACACGTATTTTCCAAGCATGTCACATTCGACATGAACGGTCATTCCGGCGCGGAGGCGGTTCAAGTTCGTTCGAGTCAGGGTCTCCGGGATCACCTCGATTTCAAACGCCGTCGGCCCGACGGCCGCCACGGTCAGGCTCACGCCGTTGACGGCAATCGAGCCCTGGGCGACGACGAACGGCCGGAATCCGGCCGGAAGGGCGACGACGAGGCGGCGGCCCGGCGGCCGGGAGGCGAAGCTTTTGACCTTACCCGTGAAATCCACGTGCCCCGAAACGAGATGGCCGCCGAGCGGATCGGCCAACGTCAACGGAAATTCAAGATTGAGGGAATCCCCGGAACGACGGCCGAGAAAATTCGTCCGTTCGAGCGTTTCCTTCGCCGTGTTGAACACGAGTCGCCCGCCGTCTTTCCGCGTCAGCGTCAAGCAGACGCCGTCTACGGCCAGGCTTCCTCCGGGAGCGAGGCGTCCGGCCGCTTCCGGAGCTTCCACGATCATTTTGCGCCCGTTTTCCCGGAAGCCCCGGAAAACACCCAAGGCCTGGATGATGCCTGTAAACATCAGAAGTATCCCTCCATGAGAAGATCGCCGCCGAGACGAAACGTGGAAACCCGGGAGAGCCGCGGCGCGGCGGCGAGCCGGCCCGTCCCGCGGCCGGCGACGAGAGAAACCGCGTCCGTTCCCCCGATCAGCAGGGGGGCGATGGCGAAGACCGCCTTATCGACGAGCCTGGCTTCGATGAACCCGGCGGTTGTTCGGCCGCCGCCTTCGACCAGCAGCCCGGCGATTTCCCTCCGGCCGAGGTCGGAAAGAACGCGGCGAAGATCCAGAAGCGGGCCGCGGCCGGGGATCTCGACGACTTCGGCGCCGCGCCGAAGAAGGCGGGCCCTTCGGATTTTCCAGGCGCGGCTTCCGGCCCCGGCATACAACAGAACGGACCCGCCCTCCGGATTCGAAAACATTTTCGCCCCCGGCGGAGTCCGGAGATTCGGGTCGAGGATGACCCGCAAAATGGGCTTCCCCGGCCGCCCCGGAGGACGGACGGTGAGCCTCGGGTCGTCGTTCAGAATCGTGTTGACCCCGACCAGGACGGCGTCGTTTTCGGAACGGAGGAAATGCGCGTAATCCCGGGCCTCCGGCGATGAAATCCAACGGGCTTCCCCCGTCCGGGTGGCCAGCTTGCCGTCTATGCTGAGGGCGGCTTTCAAGGTGACGAACGGCCGTTTGTGAACGATGTATTTCGCGTGCGCCTCGTTGAGCCCCGATTTTCGTTCGACCCGGCTTCCGACGTCCACGACGATGCCCGCCTTCCGCAGCAGCAGCGCGCCCCGGCCGTTGATCGCGGGGTTGGGATCGAGGCCGGCGACGACGACCCGGGCGATTCCGGACGCCAGGACGGATTCCACGCAAGGCGGGGTCCGTCCCCAATGGACGCAGGGCTCCAGAGTGAGATAGAGGGTCGCTCCCCGCGCTCTCTTTCCGGCGTGCCGAAGAGCGATGATCTCGGCGTGCGGTCGGCCGGCCGCCTCATGGCATCCCGTTCCGACGATCCTCCCGCCGCGAACGACGACCGCTCCCACATGGGGATTGGGCGAAGTGAGTCCGAGAGACCGGACGGCCAGGGCTTCGGCCATGTCCAAATAGGCGAGATCCTGTTCGTCCATCATGATACCAACGCCTCGACAAAGGCGGCCGGGTCGAAATCCTCGAGGTCTTCGACCCCCTCACCCGTGCCGATCAGCCGGATGGGAAGGCCGAATTCGTCTGCGATCGCCAACACCGCTCCGCCTTTGGCCGTGCCGTCGAGTTTGGTCAGGACCAGCCCGCTGAGGCCGGTGAATTTGCGGAATTCCCTGGCTTGAACGAGGGCGTTTTGACCAAGGCCCGCGTCCAGAATGAGCCAGACTTCGACCGGGCGTCCGTCGATCTCCCGGGAGACGACCCGCTTGATTTTATCCAGTTCGTTCATCAGGTTTGCGTTCGTGTGAATGCGGCCGGCGGTATCGACGATCATCAGGTCGAACTCCCCGGACTTGAATTCCTGCGCGGCGTTGAAAACCACCGCGGCCGGATCCGATCCCGGACGACCCCGATGGACGGGGATACCGAGCCGCCGTCCCCAAATGCCGAGCTGTTCCTGGGCGGCCGCCCGGAACGTATCGGCGGCGACGAGCAAGACGCGCTTTCCTTCCGCCGAAGCGCGCTTCGCGATCTTGGCGGCGGTCGTTGTTTTTCCGCCGCCGTTGACGCCGACCAAAAGGATGACGGCGGGTCCGCCGTTTGCCGCCGGCGCGGCCGTTCTTTTGGAAAGAAGGGCCAGGAGCTCTCTTTTTAGGGCGGAACTGATCGCTCCGGCGTCGTCGCCCTTTTTTGTACTCGCCCGGACCGCCTCCGTGATTTTTTCCGAGACGGTCACCCCGGCGTCCGCAAGGATCAGCGATTCCGTCAGGGCTTCCAGGATCTCCTCGCGCGGCCGGCCCGAGCCGAGGACGTCGCCCAGGCGGGCTTTCAAGGCTTGGCGGGTTTTGGCCAGCGTTTCCCGGATTCGTCCTAACATAATGAAAGGATTATAGATTCCGGTCGGGGGCAAGTCAACGAACGGGCCCGCGTTCATTTGAGGAGCCGGGAGCGATATGTTAAAGTACGAAGCCATATGGATGAGATGATCTGGAACGTCGCCCCGGCTTCGGAAGGGGCCGGTCCTCTGGCCGCGGAGCTCGGATTTCCCCCGGTTATCGGCCAAATCTTGATCAACCGGCGCATCCGTGACGTCG
>JAPKZG010000012.1 GCA_026393895.1 Candidatus Aminicenantota bacterium | reverse complement strand
AAAATCGATTCAAGCGAACTTCAAGAAAGTGTACAAGCTGACCATTGCCTCTGGCCCCCACGGAACCACGAATCCCGCGCCCGGAACTTATTTTTATGATCCGGGAAGCACCGTGTCTGTTTCCGCGATCGCGGACAGCGGATATATCTTTAACAGATGGACGGGCGACGTACCGGCCGGACAGGAGACCTCGGCGACGGTCTCCATCCTCATGGACGCTCCAAAATCGATCCAGGCGAACTTCAAGAAATTGTACTCGCTGACCATTGCCTCCGGCCCCCACGGAACCACGAATCCTGCGCCCGGAAGATATTTGCATAAGGAAGGAAGCATCGCGTCTGTTTCCGCGATTGCGGATAGCGAATGTGTCTTTGACCGATGGACGGGCGACGTACCTGCCGGACAGGAGACCTCCGCGACGGTCTCCATCCTTATGAATGCCGATAAATCGATCCAGGCGAACTTCAAGCTGGTCAACCCGCCGTCCAACCTGACGGCCGTCCGGTTGACGAACCGTTCGGTGACCCAAACGGAGTACATCGTCGACCTCGTCTGGGCCGCCAATCCGGACAATGCCGGACTGAGCATCACAACCTACCGCGTTTATCAGAAGTCGGGAGATTCCTGGGTCAAGCTCGCCGACATCTCTTCAAATGCGCTGACCTACCGCGTCCGAAACGTCCCCAAGGCGGAGCAGACGTTCGGCATCGCCTCGGTCACCGACGGCGGCGTGGAAAGCGCCAAAACCACGGTTGTCAAATAAGAAAGGAGGGGATGTCCATGCGCATTCTCAAATCCATTTTTGTAGGCATTCTTCTCTGCTCCCCTGCTTTCTTCTCGGCTTCTGATGTCCTCAGGCCGCAGGATGTGAGTCAAGGAACTGTTGGAGAAGTTCAAAGTGCTTCCGGCGCATATTCCGGAACCGTTTTGGGAACAGCCCAAAAAGAAAGCAGGGCGACAGCCGATCTTTTGTCGTATACCGCCGGCGGACACGTATTCGGATTTCGCAAGGGTGGGATGGCGATCGCGTCTCGGGATCATGCGCTCCAAGTCAAGTTCATGAACTCTCGCGGGGTTGCCCCGGAGGAAAAAACCGCAGTCTCGATTCCAGAGAAAAATCCTCGGGCTGCCCGTCCGCTGGGCCAGGTCGCGTACAACGAATTATGGGACGGAGTGACGCTTATCTATGAGAATGATGACGACGGAGGGGTAAGAAGCCGCTATCAAATTGAGGGCGCAGGAGCGAAGGAGGCCGATACCATCGGCCGGATCGGGCTTCGCTATAACGTCCCGGTGCGGGTGAACGAGGCCGGGGATCTGATTCTTTCGTTCAAGACGGGTGAAATGCGGGAATCGCGGCCCGTGGCCTGGCAGGAGATTGAAGGACGCCGGGTTCCGGTGGAGGTCACTTACGATTTAAGAGGGAAACAGGAAGTCGGATTCAAGACGGGAAATCATGATTCTCGATATCCCATGGCAATTATCCAAGGGTTGCGATGGAACATTTTTCTTGGAGGAACGGGTACAAACGGAAGCTATGGAATTGCCCTGGATCCGATCGGGAACGTCTATGTGACGGGCTGGAGCGATAAAACCTGGGGCTTGCCCATTCGACCCTTTTCCGGCATTGAATGGGATGCCTTTGTCGCTAAATTTGATCCCTACGGCACGCTGGAGTGGAACACTTTTCTGGGAGGGACGGATGATGACGAAGGCTATGGCATCGCCGTCGATGCAAGCGCAAACATCTATGTGACGGGCTTTACCTGGGGGACCTGGGGTTCGCCCATTCGTCCTCGCTCTGGAGAGTATGATGCCTTTGTCGCGAAATTAGACACCAATGGCAATCTTCTGTGGAACACATTTCTGGGAGGGACGGATGATGACGAAGGCCACGGCATCGCCGTTGATTCGCTCGGGAACGTCGAGGTGACGGGCGAAAGCGATGCGACCTGGGGTTCACCCATTCATCCTTACTCAGGCGGTGGCGATGCCTTTGTCGCTAAATTTGATCCCTACGGCACGCTGCAGTGGAACACTTTTCTGGGAGGGGCGCGTAGTGACGATGGCGCGGGTATCGCCGTGGATTTGCTCGGGAACGTCTATGTGACGGGCGAGAGCTGGACAACCTGGGGCTCGCCCATTCGTCCTTACTCAGATTATGCTGATGCCTTTGTCGCGAAACTAGATACCTATGGTAATCTGTGGTGGAACACCTTTGTGGGAGGGACGTATGATGACAAAGGCCATAGCCTTGCCGTGGATGCAAGCGGAAACGTCTATGTGACGGGCGAAATCATTGTGAACTTGGGTTCGTCGATCCCTTCTTGCCCGTGTGATGATTATGACGATGACGCCTTCGTCGCTAAATTCGATCCCAACGGCGCTCTGCAGTGGAACACTTATCTAGGACCATATTCTTATGGCCTTGGTCTCGCCGTGGATGCGAGCGCAAACGTCTACGTGACGGGCATGAGCTATGCGACCTGGGGCTCGCCGATCCGTTCCTTCGCCGGCGGATACGATGCCTTTGTCGCGGAATTAGATACCTATGGCAAACTGCTGTGGAACACCTTTCTGGGAGGGGCGCGTAGTGACGATGGCGCGGGCATCGCCGTGGATGCGTTCGGGAACATCTATGTGACGGGCGATAGCCGGGCGACCTGGGGCTCACCCATCCTACCCCATTCCAGTGGATCGGATGGTTTTATCGCCAAGATCGGGAAAGGGTACAATCTGACCATTGCCTCCGACCCCCACGGAACGACGGATCCCGCGCCCGGAACTTATTCTTATGATGTGGGAACCACCGCATCTGTTTCCGCGATCGCGGACAGCGGATATGTCTTTGACAGATGGACCGGCGACGTGCCGGCCGGACAGAAAACCTCGGCGACGGTCTCCATCCTCATGGACGCTCCAAAATCGATCCGGGCGAACTTCAAGAAAGTGTACAAGCTGACCATTGCCTGCGGTTCGCACGGAACTACGAATCCCGCGGCCGGTACTTATATTTATGATGCAGGAAGCGCCGTATCCGTTTCCGCAATCGCGGACAGCGCGTGTGTCTTTGACAGATGGACAGGCGACGTGCCGGCAGGACAGGAGACCTCGGCGACTGTCTCCATCCTCATGGACGCCGATAAATCGATCCAGGCGAACTTCAAGCTGGTCAACCCGCCGTCCAACCTGGCGGCCGCCCGGTTGACGAACCGTTCGGTGACCCAAACCGAATACATCGTCGACCTGACCTGGGCCGCTAACCCGGACAATTCCGGACTGAGCATTACAACCTACCACATTTATCAAATGTCGGGAGATTCCTGGGTCAAGATTGCCGACCTTTCATCGGATGTACTGAGCTACCGCATCCGAAACGTCCCCAAGGCGGAGCAGACGTTCGGCGTCGCCTCGGTCACCGCCGGTGGCGTGGAAAGCGCCAAAACCACAGTCGTGAAATAAGAAAGGAACAGTCGGATCGATTTATGGAGGGGGGCAGGTCACATCTGTTTGACCTGGGCGTGCGGCGGGGAATATATTTTGTGCCGGCGGGATGTTTCCCGTATGATCGGATAAGGATTCATCGCCACAAAGAGATGGTTATGACGATGCGCATTCTCAAATCCATTTTCGCAGGCATTTTCCTCTGCTCCCCGGCTTTCTTCGCAACTTCTGATGTCCTTGACCGGAGTTCGCAGGATATGAGTCAAGGGGCTCTAGGGAGCGGGGTTATTGGACAACAGTCTTCTGTCCAAAGCGCTTCGGGAATCGGTTCCGGGATGATTTTTGGAACGGACGAAAAAGAGCGCGAGGCGACAGCTGATCTTTTGTCGTTTACCGCCGGCGGACATGTTCTTGGATTCCGGAAGGGCAGGATGTTGATTGCGTCTGGGGATCATGCCCTCCGAGTCGAGTTCATGAACGCCCGGGAGGTTTCCCCGGAGGAAAAAACCGCGGTCTCGATTCCGGAGAAAAACCCTCGGGTCGACCGTCCTCTCGGCCGGGTCGCGTATAACGAATTATGGGACGGAGTAAATCTTGTCTATGAGAATGACGGCGGTGGAGTGGTTAAAAGCCGCTATCTCATCGAGAGCTCAGGAACGAAGGAGGCCGATCCTGTGGACCGGATAGGGCTTCGTTATAACGTGCCGGTGAGGGTGGACGAGGCCGGCGACCTGATTCTTTTGTTCAAGACGGGTGAGATGAGGGAATCACGTCCTGTGGCCTGGCAGGAGATTGAAGGGCGCCGGGTTCCGGTGGAGGTCACCTACCATTTAAGAGGGGAACAGGAAGTCGGATTCAAGACCGGGGGGCATGATTCTCGATATCCACTGGCGATCGAGCTGGGGCTAAGCTGGAACACTTTTTGGGGAGGGGCGGGTGAAGACCATGGTTACGGCATCGCCGTGGATACGATCGGGAACGTCTATTTGACGGGCTATAGTGATGCGACCTGGGGCTCGCCCATCCGTCCCTACTCTGGCAAAGAAGATGCCTTTGTCGCGAAATTGGATGCCGGCGGCAATCTACAGTGGAACACCTTTCTGGGAGGGAATGAACTTGACGAGGGCTGGGGCATCGCCGTGGATACGATCGGGAACGTCTATGTGACAGGCTGGAGCGATGCGACCTGGGGCTCGCCGGTCCTTCCTTACTCTTATTTCGATGACTTTGTCGCGAAACTGGATACTTACGGCAATCTGCAGTGGAATACCTTTCTGGCGGCCTATTCTTCCGGCTACGGCATCGCCGTTGATTCGATCGGGAACATCTATGTGACGGGATATAGCTTTGCGACCTGGGGCTCGCCGATCCGTCCTTACTCTGGTGAAGCCGATGCCTATGTCGCGAAATTGAATAACAACGGTACGCTGCGGTGGAACGTTTTTCTGGGAGGGTCGGGTGATGACTATGGCGAGGGTATCGCCGTAGATACGATCGGGAACGTCTATGTAACGGGCGAAGGCAATGCGACCTGGGGCTCGCCGGTCCGTCCCTACTCTGGTGACATTGATGCCTTTGTTGCGAAATTAGATGCCTCCGGCACGCTGCAATGGAACACTTTTCTGGGAGGGGCGGGTGACGACTATGGAGAGGGTATCGCCGTAGATACGACCGGGAACGTCTATGTGACGGGCGATAGCCAGGCAACCTGGGGCTCGCCAATCCGTCCATACTCTGTTCAAGGCGATGCCTTTGTCGCAAAATTAAATGCCTTCGGCGCGTTGTATTGGAACACTTTTCTGGGAGGGCCAAGCTATGACCATGGCTACGGCATCGCCGTGGATACGATCGGGAACATCTATGTAGCGGGCGATAGCAAAGTGCCCTGGGGCTTGCCGGTCCGCTTTTACTCCGGTAATTATGATGCCTTTGTCGCGAATTTGAATGACAACGGCGCGCTGCGATGGAACGCCTTTCTGGGAGGAACGGGTGAGGACGACGGCGTCGGTATTACCCTGGATATGATCGGGAACATCTATGTGACTGGCTCAAGCTTCGCAACCTGGGGCTCGCCGATCCGTGCCTTTGGAGGTGGAGCCGATGGCTTTGTTGCCAAGATCAAGGCAGGGTACTATTTGACCATTTCCTCCGGCCCTCACGGAGCAACGAATCCTGCGCCCGGAAGATATTTGCATAAGGAAGGAAGCACCGCCTCTGTTTCTGCGATCCCCGACAGCGCGTATGTCTTTGACAGATGGACAGGCGACGTACCGGCCGGACAGGAGACCTCCGCAACGGTCTCCATCCTTATGAATGCCGAAAAATCGATCCGAGCGAACTTCAAGGCAGGGTTCTATCTGACCATTGCCTCCGGCCCTCATGGAACTACTAATCCTGTGCCCGGAACTTATTTTTATGATGCGGGAAACACCGCGTCTATTTCTGCGATCCCCGACAGCGAATGTGTCTTTGATAATTGGACGGGCGACGTGCCGGCCGGACAGGAGACCTCGGCGACGATTTCCATCCCCATGAACGCCCAAAAATCGATCCGGGCGAACTTCAGGATCGTTAGCCCGCCGTCCAATCTGATGGCCGTCCGGTTGACGAACCGATCGGTGACCCAAACCGAGTACATCGTCGACCTGACATGGGCCGCCAACCCGGCCAACGACGGACTGAACATAGCGGCCTACCGCGTTTATCGAAAGGAGGGAGATTCCTGGGTCAAGCTCGCCGATCTCTCTTCAACCGGGCTCGGCTACCGTGTCCGAAATGTCCCCAAGGCGGAGCAGACGTTCGGCGTCACCTCGGTCACCGACGGCGGCGTGGAAAGCGCCAAAACCACGGTCGTGAAATAAGAAAGGAACCCGTTTAAGTCTTGATCCGATACGGGATAAGGACAAACGCGTGCTTATTTTCTTCGAAATCACGGACGTTCATGGGCCTGGCTATCGCCCTTGATCGAAGTCCAGGTTCCCGCCGTTTTCCGGAGCACTCCCGCGAGATTCCGTTCCGTTTTTGCCTGGCGGTATTTTTTGATGGCCCGGCGGACGACTTCGGCGCTTGAGATCCGATGGCGACGCCCGAAGCTATCGAGCCACTGCTTTTCGTCCTCGGGGATCGAGATGATCGTTCTTGTCATGCGGCCCATCTTTCTCACCTTGCCTAATATATATCAGTAAGGTGATATATTGTCAAGAACGGCCTAATATCTTAGGCTTTCCCCGTAGAGATGGACGCGTCGGGCAATCGTTTATTCTCGGGCGGAGAATTTTGTTGAAACGGTGACGCGGCCGGACACAGACCGAATTCTGGACGTCAACGGCGCCGATTCGTTATACTCTGTCGAAGCAAGTGCCGCCATGGACAACAAAAGCGACGGGATAAAAAACAAACGCAAGTCGGCCTACGCCTTCCTTGTCCTCCTCGGCGTGGTCAGCCTGTTCTCCGACCTGACCTACGAGGGCGCGCGAAGCATCATCGGACCTTATCTTCTCCTTCTCGGCGCATCGGCAGCGACGGTGGGATTCGTGTCCGGCCTGGGCGAGTTCATCGGCTATGGCCTCCGGCTCGTGACGGGATTCATCAGCGACCGAACCAGGCGCTACTGGCTCATGACCATCATCGGATACGCGATCAACCTGATCGCCATTCCGGCCCTTGCCCTGGCCCCCGGTCTTGGCTGGGTCTACGCGTGCGGGCTTCTCCTCGCGGAGCGCTTCGGCAAGGCAATTCGCAATCCCGCGAAAACGACGCTGGCGTCTTTCGCCGCTCAGGAAGTGGGACCAGGCAAAGGCTTCGCCATCCAGGAGGCTTTGGATCAGATCGGGGCGTTCCTCGGGCCGTTCATGCTCTTCATCGTCCTGACGCTGAAGGGCAAAGAGGAGAAGCTCTCGGCGTATGCTTTTGGTTTCCTCATCCTGGCCATACCGGCAACCATCGCCCTCATCCTTCTCCTCGTGGCTCGGAAGAAGTATCCGCGGCCGCATGAGTTCGAAAGCGTCGACAGGCCGAAAGCCGCGGAAGGACTTCGTTCGGCGTATTGGCTCTATCTGGCGGGAATCGGCTTCCTCGCCCTGGGCTTCGCCGATTTCCCCCTCATGGCGTATCACTTCGTCAAGGCCAAGATTCTCGCGGACAACATCGTGCCCGTCCTCTATGCCGTGGCGATGGGCGTCGACGCGGTCTCCGCCCTGTTCTTCGGCCGAATGTACGACCGAAGGGGCATGAGCGCCATCATCGCCGCATCAGTGATCTCGGCCTTCTTTGCGCCCTTCGCGTTCCTGGGCAAAACGCCCATATTTGCGGTGGCGGGTGTCGCGCTTTGGGGAATCGGCATGGGCGCCCAGGAATCGATTCTGAAAGCGGCGATCACGACGATGGTTCCCATGGAAAAACGCGGCACCGCCTTCGGCTTTTTCAACGCGGGTTTCGGCGCGTTTTGGTTCATCGGCAGCTGGGTCATGGGAATTCTTTACGGCATTTCGCTTGTCGCCCTTGTCGTGTTCTCGCTCATCGCCCAGCTCGCATCTTTGCCGTTTTTCTTCAAGACCAAACGTCTCCTGGCACCGAAGGCCGTAACCACTGACGCGACCTGAAAATAAAAAGCCCCGCTCTTACAGCTTTGGCCATCCGCCTCATCCCGCGCGAGGTTTCGGCGAGGTGCCGGCAAGGGGCGGTATGACGAGCGCGGATGCATGGAAGACCACTTTAAAAAACGCGGATCGGCCTGGCGGATGTCAGAGGACCGGCCTGCCTGCGTTGACATCGTCCGTCCGTCGGAATACTATCCGACCATCAAGGGGAGAGATCATGAAACCCGTCGCGATCACCGAGCGCAAGCGGGTGGAGGAGGCGCTGCGGGAAAGCCTGGAGCGTTTCCAACTAGCGAATCGCGCCACGTTCGACGTCATCTGGGATTGGAACCTTCAGACCGATGCCCTCCGGTGGAACGAGAACATTCAAACGCTCTTCGGCTACAAGGCCGAGGAAATCGAGCCGGGCATCGAGTCGTGGACGAACCGGATCCACCCCGAAGACCTGGCCCGCGTCAAGACGGGCATCCATGCGGCCATCGCTTCGGGGCAGGAGCGCTGGTTCGACCAATATCGCTTCCTCCGCAAGGATGGAATGTATGCGGAAGTTGAAGACCGCGGCTACATCGCCCGGGACGCGAGCGGCCAACCGGCGCGAATGATCGGCGCCATGCGCGACATCTCCGAACGCATCCAGTCGGAGAAAACCATTCAGGCTTCCGAACTCCGATACCGACAGCTCGTGGAAAACGCTAGTGAAGCTATCCTCGTCGTCCAGGACGGCCTCCTTAAATTCGTCAACCGAACGGCCACCCAGATGATCGGATATCCGGAGATGGAACGCATTTCTCGGCCTTTTCCCGAGTTCATACATCCGGATGACCGGGAAATGGTTGTGGATAATTATCGGAAGCGGATCGCCGGAGATACGGCTCAACCCCGCTATGCTTTCCGCTTGTTGACCCGCGACGGCGGAGTCAAGTGGGTCGAGATCGGGGCCGTCCTGATCGACTGGGAAGGCCGCCCGGCCACCCTGAATTTTCTCACCGACGTTACTGACCGCCATAAAGGGGAGGAATCCACCCAGGCGGCCTTACGGGAAAAAGAGGTCATGCTCCGGGAAATCCACCACCGGGTCAAGAACAACATGCAGGTCATTTCCAGCCTTTTCAATCTCCAGGCCGATAAAACCCTCAACCGGGAATGCCGCGAGATCCTCAAGGAAACACAGACCCGCATCCGGGCCATGAGTCTTGTGCATGAGAAGCTCTATAAATCGCGCGACTTGTCAAAAATCGACCTGACCGTCTATATCCGGAGCCTTGCCCTCCACCTTTTCAATGTTTATCTAACCGATCCCGATCAAGTCCGGCAGGAGACGGATTTCGAGGAAGTCTTCTTGGACGTCAATTCCGCCGTCCCGTGCGGGCTGATTCTTAATGAATTGATTTCCAATGCCCTCAAGCACGCGTTTCCGGAAGGCCGAAAAGGGTTGATCCGGATCGGGGCGAAACGCGGTCCCGATGGCACGATCATACTTCGGGTGGCGGATGACGGGATCGGATTTCCAAAGAACTTGGATTTTCGTAAAGACGAAAGCCTCGGTCTTCAAATCGTGTCCCTGCTCGTCGGACAGCTGGAGGCGGCGATCGACCTGGACCGGACAAACGGGACGGCCTTTACCGTGACGTTCCGCGAGCTAAAATAAGCGCTCCGGATTTAATGGCCGCAGCCTGCCCCGGACAATTATTTCCCACTTTGGGGCAAAAATGAGGATCTGGCCTTATGCTTAATAAGAAAAATCAACAGTCTCAGCCTTGGCTGAGACTGTTGTTGTGAAATCACGGCAAGCTGCAGGCTTTGACGCAGCCGTCGCGGTGAGAACACTTCGGCTACACGTATTGTAGCCGAAGTGTTTTAACGATGTTGGAAGAATTCAAAGTAATATTTGTGCTGATAGGACGGGCCGCGATTATCCACTTCCCGCGAAGCGAGGGATTGGATGTATCACGGCGTCCCCCCGCCGCTTTGGGCGACGGGGACCGTCGTACATGGAACACGGCTGTCCCTTGGACGGACGATGTGGAATCACGGCCGTCCTGATGCCGAAGCGGCATGAAGGACAGACCGTGATTTTACCCGTTCGCCTTTCAGCGAACGGGAGAAATCACGGTCGGAGCGGCCCATAAGCCGGATCCTGTTCCCGGCGCCGAAGCGCCGGGGACGGTCATTTGTCTCGTCCCGCGGTTGCCCGCGGAATCCAGCGGCCGACCCGCCCCCGGGACGGGCGATCCCATAGGGGGCACGTTTGGCCTTGCTCCGGGTGGGGTTTGCCCTGCCCCCGATGTCACCACCGGGGCGGTGAGCTCTTACCTCGCCTTTTCACCCTTGCCCTCGCGGGCGGTGTGTTTTCTGTGGCACTTTCCCTCCGGTCGCCCGGGGTCGCCGTTAGCGACCACCCTGCCCTGCGGAGTCCGGACTTTCCTCCCCCTCCTCCTTGTCGGATTCGGGAGCGACCGTCTCGTCCACTCCGGCCGTGATTTTAATTCCGTACTGTTCCAGTTTCTTGTAGAGATTCGAGCGCGGCGTGTCGACTTCCCGCGCCGTCCGGCTGATGTTCCAGCCGTTCGCCTCGAGCTTGGCCAGGAGAAATTCGCGCTCGGCCAGGTCGCGGAAATCCTTGAGCGTTTTGACTTTGGCGGCTTCGGGGAGGATGACGCCTTTTTCTCCCCGGATCTGTTCGGGCAGGTTGCCCTTCTCAATCCGGTCGCCTTCGGTCATGATCAGCAGCCGCTCGATCACGTTCCGCAGTTCCCGGACATTTCCCTTCCAGGAATAGCGGACCAGCACCTCCACCGCCTCCGGGGAAAACGTCTTAGCCTTGAAATTGTCCTCCTCGGCAAACATCTTCGAGAAGTATTCGATCAGAAGCGGGATGTCCTCCCGCTTTTCTCGAAGGGCCGGCGAATATAGAGGCAGGACGTTCAACCGGAAAAACAGGTCGCTGCGGAAGAGGTTTTTGTCGATCTCGGCCTTGAGGTCTTTGTTCGTGGCCGCGATCACCCGGACGTCGACCTTGGAGATTTTATTCGAACCGACCTTTTGGACTTCGCCTTCCTCCAGGACCCGGAGAACCTTGGATTGCGTCTTGAGGCTCATGTCGCCGATCTCGTCAAGGAAGATGGTCCCTCCGTCGGCCTGTTCAAACTTTCCCGATTTCTTCTCGGTGGCCCCGGTGAAGGCACCCCGTTCGTGGCCGAAAAGCTCCGATTCGATCAGTTCCTCCGGGATGGCCGCGCAATTGACCTGCACGAACGATTCCTTGGCCCGGAGGCTTTGGGCATGGATGGCCCGGGCGATCAATTCCTTGCCGGTGCCGCTTTCGCCGAAAATAAACACGGTGGCGTTGGTCGGAGCGGCGGCCTGAATGTCCCGCCAGAGCTTCTTCATCAGCGGGTGATTTCCGACAAGCTCGTACCGTTTTTCCGCCTTGCGCCGCAAATCCTGGTTTTCGCGGGCCAGTTTGTTCTGGTTCAGGGCGTTGCGCAGCGTCAGGAGGATGCGGTCGCGGTGGAGGGGTTTTTCCAGAAACTCGAAGGCGCCGAGCTTGGTCGCCTCGACCGCGGTTTGAACGGTCCCCTGCCCGGAAATCATGACGACTTCGGGCGGGAAGGGACGGTTCCTGATTTCTTTGAGAATCTCCAGGCCGTCACGTCCCGGGAGATGAATGTCCAAAAGAACCAGGTCGAGACCGGGGATTTCCTCGACTTTCTGGAGACCGGATTCGCCGTCAGCGGCTTCGAAAAAAATATACCCGTCGTATTCGAGGATCATTTTCAACGATTTGCGGATATTCTCCTCGTCGTCGATGACCAGGACGCGGGCTTTTCGGTCGGGCTTCATTGGGATTCCCTCGTTTCCATGATGATTTTAACACAGGAGCCCCTTCGTCCGGAAACGCGCCGTTTCTTGGGTGGCGGCCCGGAATATTTTGATGATTCCAATATATTTACAAAAAGTCTATTGATTGTAAATTTTCTTAGGGAAAAGTTCACTCTAAAAAGAAATTTTTAGGAAAATATTAATTTATCAGATAACAAATCATTTAGATATCAGGGGCCACCCCCACAATATGGCATGAAGGTTGCTTTTTATCTCTGCGGAGAACGGATAAAATAGGGCCGTGGCGGCGATATGGTCGATATAAAGGCGATTCGGCGGCCCGCGACGGTATACGGGATGGCAAACCTCCTCCTTCTGGTTTGGGCCGCCACGGCCTTTTCTCTCCCCGCCTTCGGGCAGACGTCTCTCCCCGCAGAGAAACGATTCACCCTGGACAACGGCCTGCGGGTGTTTCTTTTCGAACGGGATTCCGTTCCTCTGGTGAACATCGTCGCCGGGGTAAACGCCGGATCCAAGGACGAAACCGACGAGACCTCGGGGCTCGTCCACCTGCTGGAGCATTACATCCTCTTTCGCGGGACGGACCTTCGTTCCGGCGGAGAGATCGCCCGGGACATCCGCAACCACGGGGCGGTCTTCAACGCCCACACCGGCCAGGACGCGACTTTCTTTGAAATCTCGCTGCCGTCGGAGCATTACGAATTCGGCCTGAAAAACCAGAAGGAAATCCTTTTCCGGCTGAAAATCGGGGAGGCGGAACTCGAAGCCGAGAAGGAGGTCATCCGGGAGGAAATCCGTCAGATCGAGGATGATCCCTTCCGTTGGGGCCGAGCGCTCGTCCACCAAAATCTCCTGGCCGGCCATCCCTACGGACGGCCCGTTTACGGAATCCCCGAACGGATGGAAAAATTATCGACGGAGGATATCGTCCGGTTCTACAAGAGGTTGTTCGTCCCGAACAACGCCGTGATCGCCGTGGTCGGAAACCTGCCGCTCTCCGAAATGGAAACCCGCGTCCGGGAAGTTTTCTCCGACGTCACGAGGGGCGAGGAGCCGCCGGCCCCGCCGGAACGCGCCCAACCGCTTCCGAAAACCATGGAAATCGAACGGGAACTCGACGTTGATGAGGCTTATCTTCTGATCGGCGCCCTCGGCCCGGATTACGGCGACTCCGGGCAATACGCGGCCGACGTTTTAACTCAGGTCCTCGGACAGGGCATCAATCCGATGTTGGCCGGGGCGCTGAATGGCGGCCGGCGCGTGCTGGTGAACTCGGCCCAGATGGATTATATCGCCTTGAAACGGGCGGGCGTGTTCGTCGCGTATCTCACCCTGGAACCGAAAAACCTGTCGGCCGTCAAGCGCGAGGCCGTCGCTTTTTTGAGGCGCGTCTGGAAAGAAAACTTTACGCCGTCGGATGTCCTCGGCGAAGAAAGGGCGTTCGTCTTCGACTATCTCGAGAGCGCCAAGAACGGGATCCGTTTTCTCGTTCAGAAGGCCTGGGAGAGCGGTCTCGGATTGGCCATGTCGATGGCCATGCACATGCTGCTCAATGATACGGATGCGAAGATCGATTACCTGGACCGGATCGCGGCGCTTAGTTCGAGCGATCTGCGGAAGGCCGCGGCCGCCTCGTTCAGGAGCGACGCGTATGTCCTCGTTTCGATCGTCCCCCGGAAAAAATGAAAAACCCCCGGCTTGTTCCGCCGCTGATCCGGTCCGGCCTCCGGACGCTCCTGATAGCCGGCGGGTGTTTCTTGATGATCGCGTTCCGGTCGTTCGCCGGATCCCTCGAAGGGGAAACGGCCGTTCGGCGCAGCGTCTTGGCCAACGGACTCACCGTCGTCACCCAAACGGACGCCTCCTCCACGGTGACTGTCGTCGAAATCCTCATCAAAGGCGGATCACGGGCCGAACAGGCGGACCGGAAAGGCGCATCCTATCTCGCGACGCGGCTGGCGATGGATATTCAGGACGAGAGCACCGCTCGAAATTTTATGGTCAAGGCCCTCCAAAGCTCGATGACGTCCCGCGACGACGACGCCGTCATCCATCTGGAATGCCTGACCGAATTCGTCGACGAGGCTCTCGCGTCCTTCCTGAAAATCCTAAAGGATCCCTTGTTCACGAGCCTTCGTCTCGATCGTCTGACCGAATCCATGAATCATCAACGCCGGATTCAGGCCGACGACGCCGGCAACGAGTGCCGGCTCGCCCAACGGGAGGCCTTCTTCGCCGGAACGGGATACGCCGGATCGATCTTTGGAACGGAGAAGTCGTTGGGATCCTTGAAGCCGAGAGACCTTAAAAATTTTTACGAACGTCAATTCGTCGCCGGAAATATGATCGTCGCGGCCGTATCCGATCTTCCGGCCGATGCCCTTTTCGCCTTGATCGAACGCCACTTCGCTAAAATCCGACCTGGACAAGCCCCCGCCCCGGATTCCCCGTTCGTTCCGCAAAATCCGCCCTACCCGACCCGGACAATCGTCAAGGGCCAACAACAAAGCGTCGTTTCCTGCGGTTATCTTCTTCCCCCGATCAGTCGGAGGGACTATGTTCTGATTGCGCTGATCGAAAACATGCTCGGCCGGGGGCCCGGATCGCGATTGTGGAGCCTCCGAACCGAGAAAAAATTATCCTATCAGGTATCCGCGCTGGCGTCCTCTTCACGCGAGGCCGGACTCCTGGAAGCCTACCTTGAAACGGAAGCCGACAAAACGGATTCCGCCCGGGAAGATTTAGCCTCCGCTTTGACCGAGTTTTGGCGGAACGGCGTCTCCCCTGAAGAATTCTCGGCCGGCCGGGCCGTTCTCCGGGCGGACTTTCTCCGGGCCAACGAGACGAAAGCGTATCGTGTTTCAACTCTGGGATTCTTTGAATCGAGCGGTCTTGGAGCGGAATTTTTCGGTCAATTTTCGGCCGAGCTTTCGTCCTTAACCTTGGATGAAGTCAACGCCGAAATCAAACGCCTTCTGGACCCGGCCCGCGCGTCCTGGGTCATCGTCGGTCCAAAATTTCATTCATCTTGACGTTGCGGGCGATCCGCCGGATACTGGGGCGGGAGTGAGAAAGGAGCCGGAAAGCCATGAAAATTGCGATATGCGGATTGGATTGCGCCGTCTGCCCCGCTTATATCGTCCATCAAACCGGGGACAAGGCCCTCCAAAAGAAAACGGCCGGGGAATGGAAGGCCCAATACGGGGCCGACATCACCCCGGAAATGGTCGACTGCGTTGGCTGCGTGATGGTGAGGGGGCCGCATATCGGCCACTGTTTCGAATGCGAAATCCGGAAATGCGGCCTGGCGAAAAAGGTCAAAACCTGCGCCGCGTGCGTCCTTTATCCCTGCCCGATCATTTCCGGATTCATCGAAAAAGTCCCTCCGGCCAAGGCGAACCTGGAGAAAATCCGGGCCAAAGGCAAAGCTAAAAAACACTGAGACGTTCCTCCGCACCGGCGATTCGTTCCGAATTTGACCGATATCGGTTATAATGAACTCTCGATTTCTCCGAATTTAATATTCACGAAGGAGACGAACCCGTGTCCTTTCCCGAACACCTGCTTTCCCAAACCACCCGGTCGATGGGCGTTTCGTTCATCCGGGAGATGATCAAGGCGACCAAGGGGGTGGAAGGAATGATTTCCCTGGCCGGAGGGTTGCCCAGCCCCGATTCGTTCCCTAAGGAACAATTAGCGGCTCTTTTCAAAGAAGTGCTCGAGAAGGAAGGGGCCGACGTTCTCCAGTACGGCCAAAGCGAGGGTGACGACGTTCTCAAGGAGCAGATTCTCCGGTTCGAGAAGGAACCTAAGGTCCTCAAAGAGGAGCTCCTGATCACCGACGGGGCGACCAACGGCATCTATTTCTTCACCCGGGCAGTCATCGATCCCGGCGACGTCATCGTCTGCGAAGGCCCGTCGTTCAACGGCACGCTGATCGCGACGGAAGCCTGCGGCGCCGAACTCGCCGCCGTCGCCATGGACGAGGAGGGGTTGCTCGCGGACCGCGTCCGGGAAACGATCGTCGCCCGGCGGAAAATGGGCCGGACCGTCAAGTTCATCTACACGATCCCCGAGTTTCAAAACCCCAGCGGCCGGACGATGAGCCTCGCCCGGCGCCGGGAGTTGATCCGGGTCGCCCGGGAATTGAAAGTCCTGATCCTCGAGGATCAGCCGTATCGCGACCTGCGTTTTCTCGGAACCCGGATCGATTCGATCTGGAACATCGCCCGGGCCGAATTCGGCGACGAGCACACCGTGACGATCTGCAAATCATTCTCCAAGGTCCTCGGGCCGGGACTGCGCCTCGGTTTCGCCGCCGGGCCGGCCGACCTCATTGCCGCCATGGCTAAATGGGCTCAAAAAGTCATCGTCTCCCCCGAAGGCGTCGTCCAACGGGTGGTCGCCCGTTTCCTCGAGCGCGATATGCTCGAGCCCCACCTCGAACGGATCACGGCGATGTACCGCCACAAGCGGGAAGTCATGATCTCCGCGTTGAGGGAAACGATGCCGCCTTATGTCCGCTGGACGGAACCTGAAGGCGGGCTGTTCATCTGGCTGACTTGCCCGGAAACGTTTGACACCGACGTCATTTTCCACGAAGCGGCCAAGGCCGGCGTCGCATATATTCCGGGCAGCAAATTTTATCCCTCGGGAACCGGGCGGAAAAACGAAATCCGGCTCAATTTCTCCTACGCGACTCCGGTGGACCTCGGCGAAGGCGTCGCCCGGCTGGCCAGGATTCTGACTCGAGGCTGACCCCCTTACCCTTCCTGCAATTTCGATCTCATCCGATTGGATATCGAATACCATCTCCGCACGGTGTTTTCCAATCGGTAATAGTGGAAGACATAAGCCGTCGACAGGACCAGAAGCAAGACCGTGAGAATCAGGGCGGGAAGCGAAAAATGATCCAGAGTGAAGCCCAGGGCCAGCAGAAAGAAAAGGCAGACGAACAGCATGGTGATCAAATGGGCCAGCCGTTCATGCTGAAGCCAAGCAATTTGTTTGTTGTGATAGGTCAGAAGTTCGCCGATTGCTTCTTTTGGCGGATTTGTCGCCAATTTCCTCAGTATGTCTTTTTCGTGACGACGGATGTAAGCGGTCATTTTTTCATGTCCTTAGGCTTTTTCGCGAAAGAATGATATTTCCCGCCGCCTGAAGGTGTCAAGGACGTGAATGAGGTCAGGACATTAGTGACACTTTTGGGGATGGTTATTCTTCCACTAAGGTGTCACCAATCATTCTGGACCTGAACACGCCGCCGGCCCGCGTTTTCGAACAGGTCACCCTGATTCGGCCGCCTCGTGAAGGGCTGCAAAACGGTGCCCTAATGGCGGCTGAAGAAGGCGGAGGATATTTTTCGGGTTGATGATCAGAAAGGAGCGGTCGTCAATTGTCTTTCAGCCGGTTCGAGAGCGTTTTTGGCCCCCGCCGGCTCTTCAAGCGCCGATGGCCGGGGCTGTTGACATCGCCGATCCGCCGGCGATAGTATTCGATCATGATCAGGAGGGGAGATTCATCGTTGTCCAACCCCTAAGCAATGAAAGGAATTTTGGGGTTGGTTATAAGGAGGAATCATAATGATTTTATTAAGACGGAAATATCGGAAAGCAGCGACGGTCGGGCTGCTGCTGGGACTTTGGGCGGTCGTCGGCTGGGCTTCGGACGTTGAGAAGTTCAAGAAGGAATACGCCCGAATGAATCCCATCCTCGAAATAGCGACGCGGGATATGGCCGCCAACGATCTCGTCAAAGCTGAGATCGAACTCAATCGATGCTTGGCCCTGGTGCCGGATGAGCCCGAAGTCTTTTTTCATCTCTCACAGATCCATTACTTGAGAGGAAAATACGGAGAATCATTGGCGATGATAGAAAAAGCCATAAAGAATTACCCGGATTTTATAAAATTATTGGCTTCTGGAAAACAAGAACGATTTGACCGTCTGGAACGCAAGAAGGAAGCTTTGTTCGAGGAAATTTTGAGTATGGAATCGGCGGCCCAAGTCGTCGTCTGTCAGCGAGAAAATATCAACCGGGAAATCGATATCATCAAAAAACAAATTCAATCTTTGAGCGACGAACAAATGCGTATCGGCTTGGAGGAACCGCGAATACCGGCTGAATACCATTTCCTCTGCGGGAATTGTTTCTTTAAAATCCATCGTTACCAAGATGCGGAGCTCCAATATCTTGAATCCATCAAGGCGAACGGTCGATACGCCGACGCTTACAACAACCTGATCAACTTATACTACATGGAAAAGGATTATCAAAAAGCGGACAAAACTATCGACCAGGCCGAAAAAGAAAGTGTTTCCGTCAATCCGAAATTGAGACAAGCCGTTCAAACGGCAAAGAAGACCGGCGCGTCAACAAACCCCGGGCTTTAGCCCGGGGTTTGTTGAATTCGTCAAGACACCCCAGATCGCCTGGGACAGCGCCGGCCCTTCAAACGGACCGGGATTCCGGCCATTAAAACTGATCTGAAGATGGCCGCCGGGCTGACGCATGAGCGTAAGGACGTCCCCCTTTTCGACGCCTTGCAGCAGAGCGAAAAATCCGTTTATTTCGGCGGTCGGTACGGCCAACTTCTTTTTCTGAAGAGCTGAATCGAATACACCCTCAAAAAGCTGTTGCAGTTGCTTCTGATCGAGTTTTCTCTGAAAATGCATCTGCATGATTTTGGGAATTTCATCGGCGATCAGCAGCGCATTTTTTTGTGTGCCTTTTTCAACCGCTTCCGTCGGCGCGTAATACCCCAATCGGCATACAGTAACTTTTATGAACAGCGCCTTGGCATACATGACGCCGGTATCTACCAGCCGATAAGGAATCTCATTCAAACGTATTTCTGGATTGAAGAATTGGTCGGTTTCAGCGGCCATCGGCGAAACAGTACCCAGGAATGCCGTCCAGGCGACCATTAATGGAATGAACAAGCGATGCGCGTTACTCATTAATTATGGAATTCCCTTTTTGGCCTGGTCACAATTACGGATCCGATATCTTCCCAAAGTCCCATCTTGCCCACGCTTCTCAGCCTAAATTGACGTTGGGGGGATGTCAAGGACCTGAATACCCTACATCCGCAAGTCCACGGGCTTCCTGAGCCGGTCCGAAGAGAAGTCGGCGGCCAAGCACGAGCTCCACGGCGACATCCGCGACATCCTGAAAAAGACGGCGGAGTGGCTTGCGCCCGGCGGCCGGGCCTGCTTCATCTATCCCGAGAAACGGCGGGCGGATTTCATGGCGGCGGCGGAGGCGAGCGGCCGGGGCATGCGCCGGGTCCGGTCCGTCCACCCGCGGGCGGACGAGCCGGCCAACCTCTTTCTTATCGAGTTGGGGTTCACTCAAGGAACGGTAAAGCCGGAGGTCATGCCTCCGCTCGTCCTCTT
>JAPKZG010000076.1 GCA_026393895.1 Candidatus Aminicenantota bacterium | reverse complement strand
TGAGCACTTTATCGTCAATGAAGAGATTCGGGGTGATCTTGTCGGGCGCATCAAGAATGCCGGATTCTTTCTGAAAATGGAACAAGCCCGAGTTGTACTTCTCGTCGGCTTTACGGCAAAGATCGCGGATAAAACGGGCATAAATGTCGGGCCTCTCGCATAATTTCAACAACTGTTCGTAGGGCTCGATTCCGCGGTCCTCGGCCATCCGGAGAAAGACGATCCGGTCGATGATCGACTGAACGGCCGCGTTCAAGTCGTCCAGCGAAAGGTCGGCGTTGCGGAGGGCGATGTTGCGGGCCAGAACATCGCGCCAATTCTCGATTTCCTTCAAGAATTCCGCATCCACTTCCGACGTGCCGCGCTTGCGCTTGGAAGCGGCGTATTGATCGTAAAGCCCCGACCAAACGGCTTCGCGGGAGAACACGTCCCACAGCTCCCGCCAGCGGTCGGGATATTCCTCGGCCCGGAAGTATTGGATCCGGGAAAAAGAGGCTTTGTCGCCGATTCTCGGCCGGGGGCTGCAGTCGTACACGCCCAACTCTTCAAAGTCAGTGAGAATCGACAAGATGACTTTGGCGCTGAAGCCGTAGCGGCGGAGTTGATAGGCGGGGCCGGGATCGGAGTTGATGTTGACGCCGCACTTCTTGGCTTCGGCAAAGAACTTCGGCTGAGTGCCGACGCGGAAGGTATAGTCGGGAGCTTTCTGTTGGCCCTCGATCTCCAGGCTGTCTTCGGGAACGACTTCGCGGTAATGGGGCGCGTTCATGGCGGCGTTGCGCACGTCCCATCCGAGGGCTTCAAAGAACGGATCGATCAGGGATTGCCGGACATGAGCTTCTTTGACGCCGGGAGCGCGAAAGCCCTGTTGATTCGTCGCGAAGTAGCGGCACAGCTTGGCAACATCGTCTTTTCCCTGATCGAATGTTTTGCTCATAAAACCCTGCCCTTGCGGTTAATCTTATGACTCCCGGGGCGGCAATTCAAGCCGCTCATGCTCCTTTGATCCCCCGTCCCCCTTCCTCGACCAGCCGGCGGATGTATTCCTTCAACTGACCGGCCAGAAAATAGGGAAGATTCAGGAGGGTGAACGGTTTGTCTTCCAAGGTCTTGAGGTGATTGATTTCGAGAGGCCCCGCATACAACCGTACGGCAAAGGAATGCGGGCACCGCTTGATGAATTGATGGAGGGAGCGGAGTCTCCCCGCCGCGCCTGCTTTGACTTCGACCGGGACGGCCAGGCTCCCGTGTTGGACCAGAAAATCCGTCTCGGCCGGTGATTGCCGTTTTTCCCTGACCCAGAAAAGCGGCGGTTGGCGGGTTGTCGTTTCGGAGCCGATCAACTCCTGCCTGACCATCATCTCGGCGATTTTTCCCCGGTAAAAAGAATGCAGATCAGTATGGGCGAAATATTCGCCCTGAAGCCCGGACGCGAAATTGACCAATCCGACATCGAGAAATTGAAGCCGCGGCGACTTTCGAATATCGGGTATCAGCGGAATTTCCGTCGAAGTCGTCGGATATAAAAGCCGGATAATCATCGCCCTTTCAAGAAGCCGCAAGGCCTCGCCGGCTTCCCGGGAGCGATAGTTCGAACCGCCGAAATTTGCAAATTGAATCCGTTCACCGGCCAGCCGCGGGGCGGCGGCGAGGCAGTGACTGAGCACCTGCTTCATCGTCTCGTTTGAGGCATATTTGGGAATGTCTTCCAGGAACGAGTGGAAAATGGTCTCATAAAGCGGTTTCAGGGAAACGACGTCCTTGCTATCGACATAGCGAGCGACGATTTTCGGCATCCCGCCCACGAGAGAAAACCGGTGAAAGAGTTCGAATAAGCCGGGGACGGCCCAATGGGGAACGGGAAATTGAGACAAGGCCTCAAGAGCCGGGACGTGACCGATCGCTTCCAGGTACTCCGTGAATGTCAAAGGATGAAGATGGGCGTAAGCCACGCGGCCGACAGGTACGCCGACGGCTTTTTGAAAGAGCATAATTTCAAGGAGGGAACCGGCAGCGATGACATGGAGGTCCGGAAGGTCCTCGTAAAAATACCGGAGCATCCGCACGGCATCGGGCACGTTCTGGATTTCATCGATAAAGAGAAGTGTTTTCCCTTCGATCCGGGGAAGTCCCTTTAAAAATAGAATCGACTGGAAAAGGTCCACTGCGGAATGAGCGGGCGAAAACATGGCCGCTTCCTTCGGTTTTTCGAGATCGAGATGAATAAACTGATCGTATTCCTTAGAAAACATCTCGACGGCTGTCGTCTTTCCAACCTGCCGGGCACCGCGTAAAATCAGCGGCATTCGATCCGCGGAATCTTTCCAGGCACGAAGCTTGGCCAGAATCGATCGGTTGAACATTTTATTTTCCCTTGGCGACAATATAGCCTTATATTGTCACGTTGTCAATGATTAATTACGAATAATTTGTATCATTGTCATACCATTATTTCCGATTTTTTGTATTGATTTCCAGGCAAATCAAACTAATAAATATTTCCTTGTCGATAAAAGAATATTCGCGTTATTTTCCGATAATTCGATAGGAAAAATAAATCGGGAAATGGGTGCCCTGTCCCCTAATTCAGATGTTGACGCCGCACTTCTTGGCTTCGGCAAAGAACTTCGGCTGAGTGCCGACGCGGAAGGTATAGTCGGGAGCTTTCTGTTGGCCCTCGATCTCCAGGCTGTCTTCGGGAATGACTTCGCGGTAATGGGGCGCGTTCATGGCGGCGTTGCGCACATCCCATCCGAGGGCTTCAAAGAACGGATCGATCAGCGATTGACGGACATGAGCTTCTTTGACGCCGGGAGCGCGAAAGCCCTGTTGATTCGTCGCGAAGTACCGGCACAACTTGGCGACGTCGTCTTTTCCCTGATCGAATGTTTTACTCATTGAACCCTGCCCTTGCGGTTAATCTTATGACTCCCGGCGCGGCAATTCAAGCCGGAAGAAAAGGACGAATGTAGCGGCATTGAGTTCACGAAAACTAATTTTTCCTGTTGACAAGCGAAAATAAATCGATATACTCGCCAATATTAAGGAGGGAAACATATGGACGCTTGGAAAATCAAGAGAGTCGGTCCGCATGAAATCTCCGTCAAGCTGCCGAAAGAACTGTTGGTCGAAACGGGCGGCAAGGACATTCCTCCGGATCTCCTGGCTCGGGCCATCACGAAGTGGCTGAAAGCGAACCCCGGGGCTGGAACCGGCACTCGGTGCGTAATCCGAGCCGGTGACGGCACTGAGGCCAAATGCGGAATCCGTGCTCCGGATGGAACGGAAGCGAAATGCGGCATCCGGTCTTCAGACGGGATGGAAGCTCCCCATAAAATCCGGGACACCGGCAAGGGCACCTCGAAGTGCGGCATCCGATCTTCCGACGGGATGGAAGCCCCCCATAAAATCCGGGATACCGGCAAGAGCACCTCGAAGTGCAGATATCGCGCCTCCGACGGCACGGAGTGGCCGACTTGATGTGGGCACGCCCGAACTGAAACAGCTCAAACTGCGCTACGATCTGGCGCGGTTCGAAACCAGGAGATGGTCGTTCACCGTAGCGGTGAACCATGCCTGCAATCTGGCGTGCACCTACTGCTACGAGGTCCGCGACCGGGCTTTCATGAGCCCGGAAACCGCCGACCGTTTCGTCGTTTTCGCGGCCGCCAACGGAGGGCAATGCGGCTTCGCCGATGTCGTCTGGTACGGGGGCGAGCCGTTGCTTTCGGCCCGCCTTGTGATCTCCACGTCGGCGAAGCTGAAACAAACGCTTGCGGAACTTGGGAGCGGCTATGCGTCTTCGATCATCACTAACGGCACCCTGCTGACGGGCGATCTGGCTGAGGAGCTTCTGGCTTCCGGCATTTCTTCCGCGCAAATCACGATCGACGGCGGCCGGGCCGACCACGACCGTCGTCGAATCACCTCTCAGGGCGAAAGGACGTTTGACCTCATCCTGCGCGCGCTGGAGGCGGTCCCGGCCGGCCTGCGCGTCTCTTTGCGCGTGAACATGGACAACGAGAATCTTCCCGGACTGCCCGAAGCCCTCCGGAACATCGCCGGGCTCCGTTTGCGCTGTCCATTGGTGATCAACTTCTCCCCGCTCCTGCCTTACGGCGAGGGCTGTAAGACCGGAGCGGGGTCGTCCTTGTGGACTTCCTGGAAACCGCTCCGCGAAGAAGGACTGCACATCGCCGAACTTCTCCGCGCGTCCTGCTCACTCGGCTTAGCAGTCCGGCTGCCGCTGCGGACGGACGCCGTCTGCGCCGCCGTCGCCCGCCAGGCCGTACTCGTCGAGCCGGACGGTACGTTAAAAAAGTGCTGGACGGACGTCGGCGCCGACACGGGCACCGTCGGCCGCATCGATCAGCCACTCTCGTTGGATAATCAGGAATTGGTCGATTGGTTGGCCTACGATCCGACGGCCGCGGTGGAGTGCCATGACTGTGAATTATTGCCGATGTGTATGGCCGGATGTCCATGGTCCGTCCGCAATGGGATCGGCCTTCCGGCACGCTGCCACCCGATGAAAGGCGTCATGACCCAAGTTCGGGAAATCGTCGAAAAACTCGTTTCGGAGGGATTGGCCGTTTTCGATCCAGAATCGGGCATCGTCCAAGGGAAGCCCGCGAAAAAAAGAAATCGCAAACCATAGATCCGAATATATTCCTTCAATCGTCCGGTCCGAATAAGTCTCAGGCTCCGGCTTTGTCTATGTGAGCGTAGAAATATTTCTTGGCGACCTCCGTGACCACGACATAGAGCGCGGTCAGTCCGATCATGGCCAGCATGAGCGGCGCGGGCAACGGAATAAAGCCGAACAAGGACTGGAAGGGTAGATAGGGCAGCATGAGGGTCAAGCCGATAATAACCAACGTGCTTACCAGTAAGAGCTTGCCTGGGCGGCTGCGGAAGAACAACCGGCGCGTTCGCACGACAAGCGCGATGACTAACTCCGTCAACAGCGACTCGATGAACCAACCGGTGCGGAACTCAGCCGGCGAAGCCCGGAAGAGAAACAACAGCGCCCCGAAGGTCAGGAAATCGAAGATCGAACTGACCAGGCCGAAGAGCACCATGTAATTCCGGATGAAGATGGTGTTCCAGCGGCGCGGCTTCGCCACCCATTCCGGATCCACATTGTCGCCGGCGATCGCGGTGGCGGGAATGTCGGACAGGAAGTTATTGAGCAGAATTTGCGGCGCGAGCAAAGGCAAAAATGGGAGCAAGAGCGAGGCCCCGGCCATGCTGAACATGTTGCCGAAGTTGGCGCTGATGGTCGTGAGAATATACTTGAGCGTGTTGGCGAACGTCACCCGGCCTTCGTCGATGCCCTCGCGCAGGATGTCCAAATCCTGCTTGAGGAGGACGAAGTCGGCGGCGTCCTTGGCCACATCCACCGCCGTGTCCACCGAGATCCCCACGTCGGCGGCGTGGAGGGCGGGCGCGTCGTTGATGCCGTCGCCCATATAGCCGACCACGTGCCCCGTCTTCCGCAGCGCGAGAATGATGCGCTCTTTCTGGTTGGGATCCACCTCGGCGAAGATCGTCGTCCTTTCGGCGGAGTGCCAGAGGGCTTCGTCGCGCATCTCGTTCAGCTCGCTTCCGGTCAGCAGGCCGGAAATCGGCAGGCCCACCGCATCCGCAACGTATCGAGCCACCTTCTGGTTGTCTCCGGTGATGATCTTGAGTTGGACGCCGCGTTCGACGAGGTCGACGATGGTTTGCCGCACGTCGGATTTAGGCGGATCGAAGAAAATCAGAAAGCCGGCGAAGGTGAGGTCGCTTTCATCGGTATAAGAATAACTGTCGGATTGCCTCTGGACCGTCTTGGTCGCTATGCCTAACACCCGGAAGCCTTTGCCGCTCCAATCGCCGTACCGCCGTTCAATCCCGGCCCGCCTTGTCTCGTCCAGCGGGTAAATTTCCTCTCCCGCCCGTACGCGGTTGCAAACGCTGAGAATGTTATCGAGCGCGCCTTTGGTTACGAGGGTGCACTCGCCCCGCGCATCGGCCATAATCACGCTCAGGCGTTTGCGCACGAAATCGTAGGGGATCTCGTCGACCTTTTGCTCCGGGCCGATGTTCAGCCCGGACTTTCGGGCATAAGCGTTAATGGCCTCATCCAGCGGATTTTTCAGCCCGGTCTGATAGTACGCGTTGAGAAAGGCGTATTGCAGAACGGACGCGGAGGATCGGCCTTCGGGGTCGAGTGCGCCGTCGAGCCGGACGACGCCTTCGGTGAGAGTGCCGGTCTTGTCGGTGCAGAGCACGTCCATGCTGCCGAAGTTCTCGATCGAGTTCAACCGGCGCACGATGACGCCGCGTTTAGCCATCTGTTGCGCGCCGTGGGCGAGGGTGATGCTGATAATAGCGGGCAAGAGCTCGGGGGCCAATCCGACGGCTAGAGCGAGCGCGAAGAGCAGAGAGTCGATGGGCGGCTTGGCGAGGAAGATGTTGACGGCCAGGACGATGACCACCATCACCAGCATGACCCGTGTCAGTAGATACCCGAAACGTTGGATGCCGCGTTCAAACTCCGTCTCCGGGGATCGCAGGCTCAGCCGTTCGGCAATTTGCCCGAACACCGTGGCCTTGCCGGTTTGCGCGATCAACATCTTCGCCGTACCGCTGCTCACGCTTGTGCCCATGAAGACGCAATTGGTGCGTTCCGCCAGGCCGGCCTTGGCCCCGACCATTCCCGCCTTCTTCTCCATGGGGAACGTCTCGCCGGTGAGAACGGCCTGGTTGACGAAGAAATCATCGGCCTCCAACACGACACCATCGGCGGGGACGAGGCTGCCCGCCGAAAGCAGCACCACATCGCCCGGCACGACTTGCTCGGAGGGCAGCATCCGCGGCCGGCCGTCGCGCAACACATTCGACTTAAACGTGAGTTGCGACCGGAGTTTCTCCACGGCGGTGCCGGCCCGGTAGTCCTGCACGAAGCCGCGCATCGTACTGCCGATCACCACGGCCAGCACGATGACGGCATCGGTCCACTCCTTCACGAAGGCGGAGACCGTGGCGGCGAAGATAAGAATGAGAACGAGCGGGCTTTTAAACTGGTTCAGAAACAATCTCAACGCCGAAGCCCGCGGCCGCGCTTGAAGCGCGTTCAACCCGTATTTTTTGATGCGGCTCTCGGCGTCCGCTTGTTGGAGACCGTGGCTGGCGCCGCCCAGTGCGGAAAGCAGCTGCTCGGACGAGAGGCTCCAATAAGCCGGCGGTGCCGCCTGAGTTTCTTGCGGCCCCTTCCGCGGCTGTTTGTCGGCAAAGAGCCCGAAGATTTTCATTCGACTTCCCGGCGGCTCGCTGTTTTGAACATCATCTGTATCACAATCGCGATGGTCCTTTCAACGCTCGCAGCGCGGCAGGCGCCTATGAGTCGATAAGATTCCTTCAGCCGGCTTCACGACCGCCGCGAAGCACGCGAGAATTCGTTCCGCCGTTGTTTTCCAGGAATACCGGCCGCCTTCGGCCAGGGCGCGCCGGCGGATATCCTCGCAGAGACGATCGTCTTCAACGAGCCGGACGACGGCCTCGGCAAATTTCCGTGGCGAGGCTTTTTCGTCCAGATGAATGGCCGTCTCAAGATCGACCGTCACGCCGCTCGTTCGGGCGCCGTGAAGACGGACGGTCGGAAGCCCCGAGGCCAGGGCTTCGATTTGCGCCAGGCCCTGGGCTTCAAGAAGCGAGGCGTTGACGAAGACGCGCGCCGTCCGAAAAAAGCGGGCCGTCTCCCGCGGCTCGAGCTCTCCGTGCCATTCGACGTTCGGATACCGGCCGGAACGAAATGCCTTGAGAAATTTCCGGTAATACCCCCGGTCCCAGCACTTTCCCCCGACGAGGTCCAAACGATAATTGCCGGGGAGAAACCGGGACATCTCCAGCAGATAAATCTGATTTTTCATCGCCCGGATCTGGCCGACAAAAAGAAGGCGGACGCGGCCCGAATCGCTCTCCGGTTTCCGCTCCTCCCCCGGCCCGATCAAGGTCCGGTCGACGCCTCCGCCCGCGACCTCCACGCGCGTAAGGCCGAGGTTTTCGAGATACGCCTTCATGTCTTCCGTGGGGGCGAATACCGTCGTTGATTTTTTCAATCGGCCCGCGACCCAGCGTTCGAATACCCGGCCGAAAATCGAAAAACGAAGAGGCTTCCAGGGAATGGCGAAAGAAACATAATGGGAATATCTTGTATGAAACATCGAAAAAACGGGGATTCCTCTTTTTCGGGCATACCGGAAACCCATCAGATCGCTGAGGGCGACATTATGGGTGAAGACGACGTCGGGACGAAAGCGGTCCAAAATCCGGAAAAGCGGGGCGCGCCGTAAAATTACCTTGGCCGAGCATACGATAAAATCTTCGGGATTCGCGTCCGGAGAAATATCGACCGGGGGTTGATGGCAAAGAATCAGGACCCGATGTCCGCGTTTCCTGAATTCAGCCCCCAATCGGCGCGTCGCCAGATTGTACCCGCTGATCTTATCCAAGACCCCGGCGCAAATTACGATGTTCATTCGCGGCCCCCATCTTATGCGCCCGTCTTTGACCTTGTCAACGCCGCGCCCTTTGTTCACGGACTCGGCGCCGTCTTTCGCCCGGGTTGAATTAAACCGGGGCGGGATATAGAATTCGGACCGCTCGGAACTCCCATCGGCCATGAACAACGTTTTATCGCCGGACTTAAAAACCGCGGCCCCGGCGGCCACCGGTTCGCTTTTGCCCGGGATCGGACGCCGGATTGCTCTCGTCCTCGGACTGACGCTGCTTTCGGTGTTGCTGATCGGCGGCCTGCTCAACGGCGTTTTGAGCGGAGAAAGCCTCCGGCGTCTCCGGAGCGCGGACCTCGGCTCCGTCCGGTGGACGATGTTGGCCGCGGCCCTCGCCGTTCATCTGGCGGGTCTCGGTTTCGAGGCCGTCCAATTGAAGCTGCTGTCGGCGGCGATCGGAAAACCGGCCCGGTTTCGGCAAATGCTTCGCGTTTACCTGGTCGGAAACGTCGTCGCTCAAATCACGCCGTCGGCGCTCGGCGGCGAACCAGCCCAGCTTTACGTGATGTCCCGAGACGGCTACGCGCTCGCCGAGAGCTCTTTCCTCTTGACCCTGCGAGCGTTTTTTTCGGTCGCCGCCCGCGTCGTCCTGATAATCGGCTTCGGCTTGGCCGCCGTCCCGAGCCGTTCTTGGCCGAAATCTCCGGCCTGGAACATCCTTGCAGCCGTGACTGCGGCGGCGATGATCTTGTTTTTTGTCGCTCTATTCCTCTTTTTTTTCACGGCCCGGATTCGATCCTGGGTCACCCGCATGGCCGGGAAATTTCCTCTTCTCGTCCGGCTTTTCCGGTGCCGGACCGAAGATGAATTCCGGGAAAAATGCGGGCGCTTCGCCCTCCAATTCCGAGCGCTGATGATTACGGTTTTCCGGGACAAACGCAAAGCTCTGGCCGGCGGCTTCCTGATCGCTCTCTTTTCTTGGATATCGGCTAAAAGCGTTCCCTTTTTCATCATGAAGGCGTTTGGAGAATCTCCGTCCTGGCCGGTGGTCGTCGCGGCGGGAATCATCGCCCAAATCGCCGCCGGCTGGGCGCCCACGCCCGGGGCCGTCGGCGCGGCCGAGGCCGCGATGGCGGCGTTTTTCTTTCCGCTGGTCGTCCGGGGGGATCCGGCCGTCCTTATTCCCTTGTTCGTTCTCCTTTTCCGGTTTTTCGAATTTCCTCTCAACGTCCTCATTACGATCCCCCTCGTTCCCCGGCTTTTCCGGGGCAAAACGAAAACGGCTCCCGTTTCCGAGGGTGTATCGGCATGAATTCACCCGAGCCGGTTGCCGCTTTTTCCTTCGCTCCCGGACAACGCCTTCAGATCATCGTCCCGCATCCGGACGACGAATCCCTGGGGGCGGGCGGATTGATCCAAAGAGCGCTTCAACAAGGCGCGGATTGCCGGGTCGTGATCGCCAGCGACGGGAACCGGCGGAACAAAATGAAGATACGGAGGCGGGAGCTCTTCGCCGCGGCCGCGCATCTGGGATTACGGCCGGACGCCTTCGTTTTCCTGGATTTCCCGGACGGCCGGCTGGCCCGGAGCCCGGAACTCCCGTCCCGGACGGCCGATTGCCTCCGCGATTTTTCCCCGACGACGATCATCGTCTCGGATCCCCTTGACCGGCACGCCGACCACGCCTGCCTCGGCCGGATCGTCTCCGCACTTTTTCCTCAAATCACATCCGCCCGTCTTCTTTTAGGCAGTTTGATTCACTTTCGCGGGTTTCCGAAACCCCGGGGATACCAGCCTCAGTCCGAATTGACGCCTCCCCGTCTCGCCGGCCTGCCCGATTCGGTCTGGCTGCGCCTGCCCTTGACCTTGGAGGAACAAAACCATAAGCGGGCCGCCGTCGCGGAATACCGGAGCCAAGGGCATCTTTTCCTCCGCCGCCTGCTTCGGTCGCATGACCGGACAAACGAATTGTTTCGCGTGCTGGCGCAACGATGACGACGTTCGGCCTCGAGGAAGAAGTCTTCGTTTGCGAGCCGCTCCTTCCGACGGTCCGTTCGCTCGGATATCTCGCCCGGCTGCTCCGGCAGAATCCGGCGGAGAATTATTTCCGGACGGCGTCCAATTTCGCCCGCGGCCGGGATCTCCGCACAGGTCTCATGAGCGGCATCGAGGTCGCCACGAGAATCCGCGACTCGGCCGACGGCGCGGTGGAAGAGTTGCGGAAGCGGCGGCGGGAATTGGCGGCCGCGGCGGGCGGGCGCATCGTCGCCCTCGGGCATCTGATCCAAATCGACGCGCCGACGAACATCTGCGCGCTCCAGGTCCATCTCGGCGTCGGCGACGACCGTTTCCGCGTTTACGACAACATTGCCTACTTTTTACCCGCTTTGATTTATCTTTCCGCCCATTCGCCGTTCCGCGGAGGTCGCCGGGCCGGCCGTTCCTGCCGCCTCGCGTCCGGCTACGCGGTCGGTCCGCTTTGCGGAGACCGTTACCGCCGGTTTCAGGATTTGATCATCAGCCGGCGGTTGAAAACCATCGAAGTGCGGGCGTTCGATTCCTTTCCGGACCTGGAACGAATCCGGGTTCTCGTCGCCGCGCTCGGAAGAATCGCCGGACTTTCGGGCCGCCGACCGCTCGACCTCGACCGGTATGCCCGGCTCCGCCGGGCGGCGATCGGCGTGGGATTCGACGGCGAATTGGCCGCATTGATCGAGGAACTCCGGCGGATCGCCGAAATTCCACAGGACATGGTCCGGACGGTCCCGGCCGACGAAACCGCCTCGTTCTATGAACGGGCCGGCTTATCCCGAACATATCAACGACTGGATTCTCTTTATCGAGGAGAGACGTCGGCCGCGGCCGAACGGGTGATCCCCCTGTGGGAAGACATTCGGCTTCGGGCTTCCGGATTTTTGGGATATTATGTCCCCCGGCTTCCCTACACGCTCTACAAATGGATCAGGGAGTCCTGAACCGTGACGCTCGTTTTGATTATCGCCACCGGGCTCGGCCTGTTGCTCGTTTTCGAATATTGGAGGAGAACGATCTGGTTTTTCCGCGATCCTCCCCGCCGGGTTCCTCCGGAGGAAAACGTCGTCGTTTCGCCCTGCGACGGCCGGGTCGTTTACGTCAAGGAAATCCGAAACGGGACGTTGACCGCCCGAAAAGGCGGCCGGGAAATTCATTTAACGGAGATTTCCGGTCTGAACGACCCTCCGGCGGAGGGATTTCTCATCGGGATCTACATGTCCCCTTACGACGCCCATTTCAATTACGCTCCGGTCGCCGGAACCGTCGAGCGGGTCGTTTATACGCCGGTCCAAGCGGCGGCCAACGCCTCCATGGTCACCCTTCCGGAATTCATCCGTATGGTCTGGCTGGGAAAGGCGGTTGATCTGTTCGGCAAACGCCATCATCTGGAAAACGAACGGAATACGATCGTCATCCGGGGCGCGCGGCGGCTCGCCGCCGTCGAAATCGCCGACCGGGTCGTCAATCAAATCGAATGTTTCGTCCGGGAGGGCGACCGCCTCGCCCGCGGTCAAAAAACCAGTTTCATCAAGAAAGGCTCCCAGGTCGACCTCGTGTTCTGGGACCTCCGGTACGACATCCGCGTCCGGGCCGGCGACCGCGTCCGCGGGGCCGAAACCATCGTCGCCCGAGACCTCGGCTCCCAAACTAGAACTTTCACTTCACCGGTAGTACACTAAGTCGGGGCAGGGCAGTGAACATTATGATTAAAATAAAATTTCTAATTGCACTTATCTCGTTATGTGTCGGTGTCGTCTCACAGGAACAATCCGCGACTAAATTCAACCTGCTGGAAACGACAATAGCTGAGATTCATGAGGCCTACAAATCCCACCGGCTTACGGCCCATCAGCTTGTTGAATATTATTTGAAAAGAATCGAAGCGTATGATCAATCAACAAGACTCAATACCATAACCGAGATCAACAAAAATGCACTAAAGACGGCCGATGAACTTGACGAAGAATTTAAGAAGACGGGAAAGTTGAGACCATTACATGGAGTACCGATACTTGTTAAAGACAATTTTAATACAAAAGATATGCAAACGGCCGGTGGTTCTCTGGCTCTTAAAGGTACGATTCCCCCGGATGATGCATTCCAAATAAAAAGGCTTAGAGAAGCTGGAGCAATAATTATTGCTAAAACAAATATGGCCGAATGGGCTTTTAGTAATGTTGTTACGGTAAGTTCTCTTGCCGGTATTACCCGCAATCCCTACGATCTCACTCGTGTGCCGGCAGGTTCAAGCGGAGGAACGGCCGCAGGAGTATCGGCGAATTTTGCCTTGCTGGGAATGGGAACGGATACGGGAAATTCAATTCGCGGACCGGCATCTCACAACGGACTTGTCGGCATCCGGTCAACAATGGGTTTGACGAGCCGAGATGGAATCATTCCACTTTACTTACGTAACGATATCGGCGGTCCGTTGGCCCGAACAGTTGAAGATGCCGTGCGCGTTCTTGAAGTAATCGCCGGCTACGATCCGGCCGACCCGATTACAAAAATGAGCGAAGGAAATATTCCCGTAAACTATACCCAGTTTTTGGAAAAAGATGGTCTTAAAGGCGCCCGCCTTGCCGTTTTTAGAAGATACGTTGATACGGAAACAATTGATCCACAAATAAAAGAGATAACCTTACGAGCGATTGAAGAATTGAAAAAACTCGGCGCGGAAATTATCGATCCGTTTGACATTCCCAATTATGATGAACTAATCAAGAACACCTGGTGCGAGGTTTTTCAATATGATTTGAATAATTATTTGGCAACTCGAGGAAATACCGTCCCTTACAAAACATTGAAGGAAATTTATGACTCCGGCTTGTATCTTCCTTACATTAAAGAAGATATGGAGCGCGAATTGAAATTTGACACTTTGCCGGAAGATAGAAATCCACCATGTTTGGATTTGTATCATTCGCCGACAAACATCGCCTTCCGAGAAGCCGTTCTGAAAGAAATGGATAAATATAAAATCGATGCAATCATTTATCCGACATGGAGCAACCAGCCAAGAAAAGTCGGCGACATAGAAAGTCCGGATGGTGATAACAGCCAGTTTCTTTCACCCCAAACTGGAATGCCGGCGATTACAATTCCATCGGGATATACAAAAGAGAATTTGCCTGTCGGGTTGACCTTTTTTGGAAGACCTTTTGCGGAGCCTCAGTTGATCAAATATGTTTACTCGTACGAGCAGGCGACGAAGTATCGTAAACCACCGGCAAATTTTCCGGAATTAAAATAAACTTTTTTTGAACTAATGAAAACGAGAATGTTGTCGACGTGTACCTCGTCCACTCCTTCCAGGTCGATTCCGGGCGCGTCCAGCTGAAGGTCGATATCGGGAAGGCCGCCCTGGACATCAATCGTCCGCTCGTCCTTCTTTATCCCGCGAGAGGTCGTATGCTATAGTGAAGACATGCCTTCTCACGGGAATCGCTCCCGAGGCGTCGATAACTTGCTATCCGGGAAAAGATCATTGACGTGGTTTTGCGGCTGATATCGACATGAGCTTTCAACATCGGGATTTAGCGGCGGGGCGCTGGCAGAACTTGTCGTTTCTGGAGAAATTACTTTTATGCCTTCGGTTATGCCGCCTCTTTGAAAAGATAGCAATTTCTGATCCTCCTCGGCCATCCGAAGCGCCGAAAGAGAGAGCCCCGCTTCCTCGCTTTCCCCCGAGATCAGCGACAATTATAATTCCCGGGTGAAGCCGGAGGGCTTAGCTTCCGAGTCAGGACGAGGCTTCCTCGTCCTACACGAGGCTTCCGAGTCAGGACGACGCTTCGTCTGTCCTTAAGCTAAAATGGGGACACGTACGGAATTCGTAACGAATTCCGTACGTGTCCCCGGTTTTCGCGTCCTTTGCGCGGCCTTTTTGTCTGAATAAACTTTATGGTCAAGTCTCACGGGCGGTTAGTACCGGTAAGCTTCACGCATTTCTGCGCTTCCACACCCGGCCTATCAAATACCCTACAGCCCTTGCGGGAGGGAGATCTAATCTTGAGGCGTGCTTCCCGCTTATATGCCTTCAGCGGTTATCACTTCCGAACGTAGCTACCCAGCGATGCCCCTGGCGGGACAACTGGCACACTAGAGGTTCGTTCGTCCCGGTCCTTTCGTACT
>JAPKZG010000016.1 GCA_026393895.1 Candidatus Aminicenantota bacterium | reverse complement strand
CTTCCACGAGAGATCGTGGTCGAAGAATCGGGTGAACTCAGGGAAGCCCGCCCTCCGCGGCGCGGAAAGGGTAATCCTGAGCCAAGCCTCGCCGGTCCGGCGAGGAAGGTGCAGAGACTAGAGCGCAAGCTCGTACTCCGGCTTATATGGCCGGGGGAAGCGCCCGACACCCTCGCCCTCCCATCAGGAGGGACGGGTGAAGAGATAGTCCAAGCCCGGGAGAAATCCCGGGGCACTTGTAACCAATAGGTTGCAGGTTCGAGTCCTGCCCGGGGAGCCAAATTCCAACCCGCCGACTTATCGATACTCTACTGCAATATCGCGGCGACCTCCTGGCGGTCGACCCGCAACAGGGCGTCGACGACATCCGGGTCGTAGTATTTGCCCCGATGGGATTCGATCTCGGAGAGGGCCTTGTCGAGACCGAGCGCCGGCCGGTAGGGCCGGTAAGAGGCCATGGCCTCCAGGACGTCGGCGACGCCCAGGACCTTGGCTTCGGGTAGAATGTCCCCGTCCGTCAGCCCCTGGGGATATCCGGTGCCGTCCAGGCGCTCGTGGTGCTGGAGGATCATGTCGGCGATCGGCCAGGGGAACTGAAAACCTTTTAAAATTTCGCTGCCGCTCCGGGAGTGGGTTCTGACCAGGTCGTATTCGAGTTTCGTCAATCGGCTTGGCTTGGACAGGATGTCCGCAGGAACGGAGATTTTGCCGAGGTCATGGATCATGCCGGCCAGCCGGATCCCCTCGACGTGATCTTTCGTCGCCCCGTATTCCTTGAAGATGGCGGCTGCAAGTTCGGACACCCGGAGCTGATGACCCGCCGTATAGGGATCCTTGGCCTCCACCATCCGGGACAAAACAAGGAAAATGTTGTTGACGGCGTTTTTGAGCTTGGTCGTCCGCTCTACGAGCATTTCCTCCAGGTGCTGCCGGTATTTACGATTCAGGATCTCCAGCTTGCGTTTTTGCAGGGCGTTGCGGGTACTGATGATCATTTCGTTGGTATTGAAGGGTTTCAGCATATACCCGTCCGCCGCGGCGTCGATGGCCCCATCGACGGTCGTGGCGTCGTCCCGAGAGGTCAGCATGATGATGGCGGTGTCTTTATGATGATGTTTAATATAACGGGCCAGGTGGATTCCGGATTCCCCAGGCAATTCAACGTCGCAGAACGCCAAATCGGCCGGCTGCGTTTCCAGGTGTTTCCGCGCTTCGGAGGAATTGGACGCGAAGGAGCAGTAATATCCCTGGCCGGTCAGGATTCGGCCAAGGTTTTTCCGGACAAGGGAGTCGTCATCAACTACCAAGAGGTTCGACATTTTTCACCTCCATCCGTCCGGCTGAATCGGGGGTGCCTCCACCGGAGGCACTCCCGCGTCAAGCGCCGATTCCGTGGGAGAGAAAAGAAAGCGTTATGTGAACGGTTTTTGGATAACCATCACATAGCGGTGAACCTGAAGCGTGGCCGGGGTTGGATTCCCGGCCGCGGTCTCAAAAAGACCTAAGGATGTTACGAGCACTTTCGTAACCTTTGATTAAAATCTAAGCCAAATTATAGGAATTGTCAAGGAATCCGGAGATTTTTTGCGGCGATTTATTAAAAAAATATTTGTGTTAATATATCAAATATTAGCATAGGCACATGAAAGGAGATTGTTTTGAAACATAAAGCGGCCTCGGCAATCATCATCCTATCTGTTTTTTCGATGACCGTATCTTCGTATCTTATGGCGCATGAAGCGGTTAAGCCGGTCGTTTCGATAAAGGCAACGCCGCTTCCGCTTACGGATGTCCGTCTCACAGGCGGCCCGCTCAAGGACGTCCAGGATCAGGATATCAAATACCTGCTCGAACTCGAGCCGGATCGGATGATGGCCTTTCTGCGGGAAGCGGCGGGGTTGGAAGCGAAAGCCAAGGGATACAACGGCTGGGACGGCAACGACCGTCAATTGACCGGCCATATCGCCGGCCATTATCTCTCGGCCGTGAGTTTGATGTATGCCGCGACGGGCGATCCCCGGTTCAAGGAGCGGGCGGATTATCTCGTCAACGAATTGAAAGTCGTCCAGGATAAACAGGGTGACGGCTATATCGGCGCCCAGATCGACCGGAACAACGTTCCGGGCAAGACGTTGTACCTGCAGGTGGCAGCCGGGGACATTCGTTCCGGCGGGTTCGACCTGAACGGAATGTGGTCGCCCTGGTATGTCCAGCACAAGATCTTCGCCGGTTTGCGGGACGCATACCGGTATGCCGGAAACCAAACCGCGCTCGAGGTCGAGATCAAATTCGCCGCCTGGGCCGAAAGCATTCTGGCAAAATTAAGTGACGAGCAGGTCCAGAAAATGCTCAATACGGAGTTCGGCGGGATGAACGAAGTGATGGTGGACCTTTACGCCGACACCGGCGACAAGCGCTGGCTCGCCGTGGCCGACAAGTTCCAGCACCACGCGATCATCGACCCTCTGGCCCGTGGGGAGGACATCCTTGAGGGCAAGCATGGAAATACCCAGGTGCCCAAACTCATGGGCTCGTTGGTGAAGTACGAATACACCGGAAGTAAAGAGGACGGCAAGGCCGCCAAGTTTTTCTGGGACCGGGTAGCCCTACATCATAGTTTCGCCACGGGCGGCCACGGCCGGAACGAGTATTTCGGGGCGCCCGACATCTTGGAGCCGATGATCGAGGGCCGGACGGCCGAGACTTGCAACGTCTACAACATGATCAAGATGGCCCGTTCTCTATTTGCCCTCGAGCCCGACATCAAATACGCCGACTTCCACGAGCGGGCGCTTTACAATCACATCCTCGGTTCGATGGACCCCGCCGACGGATCGACCTGCTACATGGTACCGGTCGGCCAGGGCGTCATCCGCGAATACCAGAACATGCAGGAGGATTTCACCTGCTGCGTCGGCACCGGGATGGAAAGCCACGCTTTGCACGCTTACGGGATTTACTACGAATCGGGCAACATGCTGTGGGTGAACTTGTACGCGCCGACGACGGCCGCCTGGAAAAGCCACGGCGTCGATCTGAAAATGGAGACGTCATTTCCCGAGGGGGACGATGTTTCGCTGACTCTGGATATGAAGGAACCGAAGGCCCTGACCTTGGCCTTGAGGCGGCCTGCCTGGGCGGCGGCCGGGTTTGTCGTCAAAGTCAACGGCGAGGCGGTCAAAGAGATGTGCCCGGTGGGCCATTACGTCAAATTGGAGCGGACCTGGAAAACGGGGGACAAGGTCGAACTGACCCTCCCGAAAACGCTGCACCTTGAACCCCTGCCCGACAATCCCGACAAAGCCGCCATCATGTGGGGGCCGCTGGTGTTGGCGGGCGATCTCGGGAAAATTCCGGAGTGGCAGCCGACCGAGAAAGAATGGGAATTCCCGGCTTCGAAAATTCCGGCCGTGCCCGTTTTGGTGGCCAAAGAGCCGGCGGATGTGGCGGCGTGGTTGAAGCCGGTCGAAGGAAAACCCGGGACATTCCGTACGACGGAAGGCGTCGGCCGGGATAAGGACATGGAACTCGTCCCGTTCTATCGGCTCCAGCGGAGAATATACGCGGCCACTTGGGATGTTTTAACGCCCGAGAAGTGGAAAAAGAGGGCGGCCGATATTCTGGCGGCCAAGGAAGAGACGATAAAAATCGAAGCCATGACCGTGGCCTTCATCCAACCGGGGCAGATGCAGGCGGAGCGTGACTTCAACATGCAGGGCGGCAAAACAATGCCGGTCCAGTTCGGCGGCAAATACGGACGGCGGGCGGAGGATTGGTTCTCGTTCGACCTGCCGGTCGACCCGTCGTCACCGCTGCAGCTCGTCGTCACATATAACACGGAAGAACGGGGCAACCGGAATTTCGCGATTCTGGCGGACGGGCAAAAAATAGGGGAGCAGAAAATCGCCCGGCGCA
>JAPKZG010000033.1 GCA_026393895.1 Candidatus Aminicenantota bacterium | reverse complement strand
ATTCAAGCCAGGGGACGACCTTGCGATTGACCTCGTCGGCCGTCAGGTACCAGCGTTCAGCCGGGAATTTGTCTTCGTAATAATCGAACCCTTCGGCCGGGCCGAACTCGCGCGTCAGGACTCCCAGTGAAACGAACGCCGCCGTGACGAACCCTTTTTTCCGAAAGGCCTGAACGAAGGAAGGACGGTCCCGGCGGGCGGCGACGGTCTGGCCGTTGTTGTAAGATGCCAAAGCATGGGGCGGTTGCCCGAAGAAGATCGATTTATGGGCCGGAAGCGTAATCGGGATGGGACTCCAGGCGTTTTCGAAGAGAATGCCCCGCGCGGTCAGACCGTCCAGGGCAGGGGTGGCCGCCCGGCCGCCGGAAAGAGCGCCCAGATGATCGCCCCGGAAGGTGTCGAGGGTGATGAAGACGACGTTCGCGGGCTTCCGGTCCGGCGAACAACCCGATTGGATCGCCACGGCCGCCGCAACGGCAAGGGCGGCCGCGCCGAAAAATCGCGGAATGTGGTTTTTCAAACGTTATTTCCCGATATAGCCCAACGACCGGAGCATTTCCTCTGCCTTCGGGTCGATCAACGTATCCTTTTTGGCGGAGAGGATTTCGCGGGCGAAGGCGCCGAGCCGTTTCTCGAAATCGCGGCCGACATCCGCGGGAACGGCCGCCGTGCCCCAGAGGTCGGCGCTTTCCGCCGGGTCGGCGGACAAGTCGTACATCTTGTGCCGGCCGAGCTCCGGGTCCAAAATCATTTGCCAGGGCGCCTCGAACAGGGCGAAACGGTTTCGGTCCGATTCCGGCCGATAGGTTTCCGCAAACACCGGCACGGTCGCGCCCTTCGGAAGCGAGAGAAGATTGCGGCCGGGAAGCCCGCGGACGCCCTCGAGCCCGAACAGCTTGATAAACGTGGGGGCGATGTCCAACAAGGTGACGGGCTCGGTCCGCCGGGTACCGTTTCGCCGGTCCCCGGGGATTGAGACGATCAAAGGAACGTGAAGGTAGATCTTCTGAAGGAACTTGATATGCCCGCAATGCGGTTCGCCGGCCTCGTTGCGGAATTCCCCCAATCCTTCGCCGTGATCGCCGACGGCGACGACGGCCGTATTTTCCCGAAGGCCGAGCCGATCCAGGGCGGCCAGCAACTCGCCGATCTTTCCGTCCAGGTATTCGACTTCACGACGATACAGCTTCCGGGTCGCGGGGATCGGCAGGAAGAGCTGGCCGTAAAATTCCATCGTAACCTTGCGGGCGGTCGGAGCCCGCAGAATGATGGAGGCGCCGCTCTTAAAATAGCGGGCGGTCTTTCCCGGAAAGGAAATCCATCGGTCCTTGTGCTCCCAGGCGACATCCTTCATCCCGGGTTCGGGACTGAAACGGATTTCGTCCAGGCGGGCCGTGGGCCGGTCCGGGTTGGATTGGTAGGGATTTTTGGTATCGAAAAGGAGGATGTTTTCCCCGGCCCGGAGGTCGAGTTCGACCTTGTGCCAGGCGTAGTCGTTCAACCGGTACGAACCCACTTCCCGGCCGTTGAGCCGCAGCTTGAGGTCCTCCGGCATGTCCGGCGGGGAATAGGGATCATGCGGGTCGGAGTAATGAACCCAGACAAAAAACGGTTTTCCGTGATGGGATTCAAGCCAGGGGACGACCTTGCGATTGACCTCGTCGGCCGTCAGGTACCAGCGTTCAGCCGGGAATTTGTCTTCGTAATAATCGAACCCTTCGGCCGTGCCGAACTCACGCATCAGGACTCCCAGCGAAACGAAGGCCGCCGTGACGAACCCTTTCTTCCGGAAATTCTGGACGAAGGAGGGACGTTCGCGGCGGGTGGCGACAGTCTGGCCGTTGTTGTAAGATGCCAAAGCATGGGGCGGTTGCCCGAAGAAGATCGATTTATGGGCCGGAAGCGTGATCGGGATGGGACTCCAGGCGTTTTCGAAGAGAATGCCCCGCGCGGCCAGACCGTCCAGGGCGGGCGTGGCGGCCCGGCCGCCGGAAAGAGCGCCCAGATGATCGGCCCGGAACGTATCGAGGGTGATGAAGACGACATTTGTGGGCTTCCGGTCCCTCGAACAACCCGATTGGATCGCCCAAACGGCGGCAAGGATGAAGAAGATTCCACATGCCGGCCGCAGTTTTCCATTTTTCATTCCGAGCATGTTCCTTCGATAAATATTTCTCCGCCATTATGGCCAAAACGGAGGAGAGAGTCAAAACTCCCGGCGTCCGGACGGCTGCGCTCCCGCCCGCCGGAACCCCCGGGACGGAGCGCGAAGGTCCACCGATACTTTCAGCCGGCCGGATGGTTTATTTTACGGCGTTTCCGTCGCCGTCAAGCAGCTTCACCTCTCCGTAACCCAGGGTTTTCAAGGCTGGCTCGACTTTCGCCCGGTCTCCGACGACCAGCCAGACCATGCCCTCGGGCCTGACCACGGACTTGGCCGCGTGGGCGACCTGCTCGAGCAACAATTCCTTCACCTTTATCCCGTAGGTTTCGTAGTAGTCGTCCGCAAGGCCGAAGGCCACCATGTTCTGGATGAGCCCGCTGATCGCCGCCCCGGTTTCCCACTGTCCGGCCAGGCCGAGAACCTTGCCGTACTTGGCCCGATCAAGTTCCTCGGAAGTCGGGGGCCGCGAAGCGATGATCTCGCCGAATTCCTTGGCCATTTCCCGGATGGACTCCATGGTCTTGTCCGACTGGACCGCACTATAACCGATGAGCGGCCGCAGCCCCTTGGAATCGAGGATCACCGTGCCCGCGCCGGACGACCAGTGTTTGTCCTCGCGGAGGTTCATGTTGATCCGCGAGGTAAAGTTCCCTCCCAGGATGTCGTTCATCGTCTCGATCGCGATCTCCTCCGGGTTGGCTTTGGGCAGGGTCAACTCACCGGCGATGACGATCGAGGAGGGCGAGCCGGGTTTGTCGATGAGATAGATTTCCGGGGCGGATTTCGGGGCGACCGGACCGATGTTTTTTTGGGGAACGTCGCCCGGTATCCAGCCGGCAAACAGCTTTTCGAGCTTGGGACGGATCTCGTCCATTCCGACCGCGCCGACGACGATCAGCGTGGCGTGGTTCGGCTTGAACCAGGTTTCACGGAACTTCACGAGGTCGGAAAGCGTGATCGCGGAGACCGAGGCCTCGGTCCCCGACCCGGACAGGGGATTTCCGTAGGCATGCCCTTCGCCGTAGAGAAGACGCGGCAGGACGCGAATGGCGATTCCCATGGGTTGGGCTTTTTCCTGCTGGATGCCGGCCAGCATCTGTTTCTGGAGCCGCAGGAATTCCTTCTCGGGGAAAGATGGCGAGAGGACGACATCGGCGAAAATTTCGAGCGAAGGGTCGAGGTTGACCTTGAGGGCCGAAAGCTCGACCGAGGAATGGTCCAGCGACGACCCCGTAACGAGGGTCGCCCCGAGTTTGGCCAGGTCGTCGCTGATTTGAAGCGATGTCCGGCGCGCCGTTCCTTCATCGAGCATGTTGAGGGCCAGGGAGGCCGTGCCCGGCCGGTTGAATTGATCCGAAGCCGTGCCCGCGTCTAACAGAAGGTTGAAGTCCACCACCGGAATCGCATCCCGGCGGGCCAGGATGACGTTCAGGCCGTTGGACAAGGTCGCCCGCTCCAGCTTCGGGAACCGGGCGTCGGGAGGCGTTCCCGCGACGGGGATCTTCGAACGGTCGATCGAAGACGCCGTCGGCGCCCCTTCGGGATATGGTTGAACCTCGAGAACGTAAACACCGTCCGAAAGCCAGGTCCGGGCCGCCTGTTGAATATCGGCGACGCCCGCCCGGTCATAGACGGCCAGGTTGTTTTTAAAAGCGTCGGGAGTCCCGCCGAACACCTGCGAGGAGGCCAGGATGTCGCTCTTGCCGCCGAATCCGCCGATCCGCTCCATCCCCCGGATGACGCCGCCGATGGTCTGGGCCTTGACCCGGGCCAGTTCATCGGCCGTCGGCCCGTCCTTGAGAAAACGGGCCAGCTCCTCGTCCAGGGCTTTTTCGACCGCGGCCGGCTCGACGCCGGGTTTAACCATCGCTTCGATGTGGAACAGGCCGGCGATTTCCCGGGTCTCGGCGTACGCCGAAACCCGGGTGGCGATCTGGTCGGTATAAACGAGGCGTTTGTACAGCTGGGAGGATTTGCCGTCGGCCAGGATTGAGGCCGCGAGGTCCAGAAAAAGGCTGTCTTTATCGCCCCATTGCGGTATATTCCAGATTTTATAGATCTGGGTTTGGGGTACACGGTCCTGGGCGACCTGGCGCTGCACCCCCGTCCGCTTGGCGATGTGCGTACCGGGCCGGGTGATCGGAGGCCCGGGCGGAATGTCGCCGAAATAGGTCTTGACCTTCGCGATCGCCTCCTCCGTCCCGATATCGCCGGCGATGACGACGACCGCATTGGACGGCCCGTAATAGGCCTTGAACCATTCGTGGACGTCGCCGAGCGAAGCGGCGGTCAAATCGTCCATCGAACCGATTACGGTCCAGCTATACGGATGGCCTTTGGGAAAGCAGGCCTGGGCGATCAATTCGTCGGCCAGGGCATACGGCTGGTTTTCATACTGGCGTTTTTCGTTCTGGACGACGCCCCGCTGCTCGTCGAGCTTGGCCTGGGTGACCGCACCCAGCAGGTGGCCCATCCGGTCCGATTCGGCCCAGAGGACGACGTCGATGGCCGAGGCCGGGACGTTTTCGAAATAATTCGTCCGGTCCTCGCTGGTCGTCCCGTTGAGGTCGGTCGCACCGGTTTTTTCCATCAACGGAAAATAATCTTCGTCGTGATTCTCCGAGCCGTTGAACATCAGGTGCTCGAAGACATGGGCGAAGCCGGTTTTCCCGGGCTTTTCATTCTTCGAGCCGACGTGGTACCAGATGTTAAAGGCGACAATCGGGGTTTTGTGATCCTCGTGGACGATGACGGTCAGGCCGTTGTCCAGGACCACCTTGCGATAAGGAATGTCGGCCGAGGCGGCCAGCTGGCCGAAGGAGAGAACCGGGGCCAGGCATACCGCCGCGAGCAACATCCCGCAAATCAACCGGGTTTTTAAAGCGCGCATCAAATCCTCCTTGACGAAACAGCAATAGGTAGGCATGTATTATATACGAAAAGCGACGGAAAAAGATCCGGCGCCTCCCTCCGCCCGGCTCCGGGCTGCGGCCGGCGGTTGTCTTGGCGCCCGATTTGTATTATTTTAATGTCGGAATCGCTTTTCGGCCGGGTCGGGACGGACGCGGAAAGTCCGAAAAGGACAAAAAAGCGTGAAGCGGGCGATTATCGGCATCCTTGCGGCCTGTGGGCTGGCGGCGGCCGTTCCCGAAGGGCCGCCGCGCGTTCCCTGTGACATTCAATTCGACCTCACGGTCAAAATCCTGACCTTCGACCGCAACTTGAAGGCCCGTGTCGGCGACGAACTCGTGTTCGGAATCATTTACCAGGAAGACTACCCCGCTTCGCTTCAGGTGAAAACCGAGATGGAGCGGGTAGTCACATACACCTCGATCAAAAAGGCCGGGCGCGTCCCGATCCGGCCGGCGGTGATCGATGCGGATTTCAACTCGCGGCTCCTCGGCCTGGCGAAAGTGTTCCGATGAAATCAATCCGGGTCAAAATCCTCCTGGCGACCATGCCCTGGCTGGGCGCCTTTTGTCTCCTCATCCTGATCATCTCTCCGTTGCAGATCAAGAAGGCGCTGATCGAAACGACGACCTCCAAGGTGTTGCGGGTGGCCGGGGCTTCGGCCGAGACAATCACCGTCCCCGTGTATTTTCAGGACGACACATCCATCAAGGAGGAGCTCCGACGCCTTTGGAAATCGGGCGATATCGTCTACATCGTCATTCAGAATTCCACCGGCGAAATCATCGCTTCGCAGGGGTTGAACACGGCCGAACATGTCCGATACGCCGACAATAAGGGCAACCGCTTTACCCCGGACGAAAACCTTTTCCTGACGGTGACCCCCATCGATTACCAGGACGTCACTCTCGGCCGTATGTTCATCGGGTTCAAGACGGATTTCATCGCCTCCGAAATCCAGAAAATCCGGACCCGGATCATCGTCTTTTGCTTCCTCTTTTTCTTCTTGGGAACGGCGGCCGTCATTCTCATGAGCGGCTGGGTGACCGGTCCGCTCAAGACCATGACCGCCGCCGCCGGCCAAATCGCCGAAGGCGATCTCTCCCGCCGCGTTCGCGTCCAGACGCGGGACGAAACCGGAATTCTGGCCGGCTCTTTCAACAAAATGGTCGACCGCCTCCAGGAACTCTACCAAAACCTGGAATCCAAAGTCGAAAACCGGACCGAGGAACTCCGGCTGGAAATCGGAGAACGGCGCAAGGCGGAGGACCTCGCCCGGGAGAACGAAACGCTCCTCCGGTCGATGCTGGAAGGGCTCGGCGACGGCGTCGGGATCGTCGACGAACAGGAAGTGTTCACGGTGTCCAACCCCGCCCTCGAGGAGATCTTCGGCGGGCCGCCGGGCGGGTTGTCCGGGCGTAGCGTGACGGATTTCCTGACCCAGTCCGGCATCGAGCTGGTCGTAGGCCAGACCCAACAGCGCCGGAAAGGAGTGAAAGGCGTCTACGACCTCGAAATCATCACGATTGCAGGGGAACGGAAAATGCTCCTGATCAACGCCATGCCGCGGTTCGACCGGGAGGGACGGTACATCGGGACGCTGGTCGTGTTCACCGACATCACCCAGCGGAAACACGCCGAGAACCAGGTCCGGGAAGCCAACGAAAAGCTGCGCCGGAACATCGTCGAAATGGAGCGGCGGAACACCGAACTCGGGCTTCTTTACGAAATGGGGGAATCCCTCCAGACCTGTCAAAGCGAGGAAGAGATCTACGCCATCGGGGCCCGGTTCGGCGAAAAGATTTTTCCCCAACAATCGGGGGCGTTTTTCCTCGCCGAAAAAACCAGCGGTCTCCTCGACATAAAATCCTCCTGGGGAAATTATCCCTCGACCTCGGCCGACCTGGACACCTCCGATTGCTGGGGCCTGCGGCGCGGGAAAACCTACATCTTGGAGAACCCGGAGAAAGACCTCGTCTGCCGCCACATCGCCGAAGCCGGCCTCTCGGGCACACCGTCGTTATGCGTTCCGATGACGAGCTACGGGGACCTCCGCGGGGTGCTTACGATCAGCTATGCGCCGCTCGAAACTAAAAGCCGTTTCCGGAGAAACGGCGTGGGGTCCGAGGCGCCCCTTTCCGGGGAGCTTCGCCCCCGCCTAGCGGCGAACCTGGCCGAATACATTGGAACGGCCGTCGTCAATCTCCGGCTCCGGGAGTCGCTCCGGGAAAAATCGATCCGGGACCCGTTGACCGGCCTCTTCAACCGCCGGTTTATGGAAGAAACCCTCGAACGGGAAATCCGCCGGGCGATCTGGATGAAGGCCCCGGTCGGAATGATCGTCGCCGACATCGACCATTTCAAGATCTTCAACGACACCTACGGCCATGAGGCGGGCGACATCATGCTCCGCGAAATCAGCCGCCTCCTGACGAACCACGTTCGCCAGGAAGACGTCGTCTGCCGGCTCGGCGGCGAGGAGTTCCTGCTCATCATGCCGGGCGCGACGCTCGATCTGGTCAAAGCGCGTGCGGAACGCCTCTGCACCGACGCCCACGGCCAGCAAATCCTATACATGGGCCAACCCATCGGCCCGGTGACCCTCTCCTTCGGATGCGGATCGTTTCCCGACGACGGAGAGGACGGCGCCGAGGTCATCAAAACGGCCGATATGCGCCTTCTCCAGGCCAAGCGGGAAGGCCGCGACCGCGTCGTCTGCTAATTGGGGGACACAATACCAATTACCCTAATTCGTTTCACCCAAGTTTGGGGAATTGTGTCCCCGAATTGATACAAAAGGTGAAAAATAATTGGGTAATTGGTATTGTGTCCCCGAATTAATATGAGAACGATCAGCCGGGAAGCCGAAATCGTGACGGAAATCAAACGGTCCCGCTTCATCGGCCGGAGTTTCCTCCAGTCCACGCCGGACGAAGCCCTGGCCTTGATTATAAAACTCCGCCAGGCCGAACGCGACGCGACCCATCACTGTTGGGCCTACCGTCTCGGCCGGGAGGGAGAACAGGCACGCTACAGCGACGACGGAGAACCCCGGGGAACGGCCGGCCCGCCGATCCTGGAAGTCCTGAAAAAAAACGACGTCACCAACGTCGTTCTCGTCGTGACTCGCTATTACGGCGGCATCAAACTCGGCACGGGCGGCCTGGCCCGGGCCTACGGCGACGCGGCCAAACGCGTCCTCGAAGAGTCGCGATTGAAGGACCTCCGGCTGACGGCCGACATCGAAGCGGCCGTCCCCTATCCCCTGCTGGGGGCTCTCGAAAATTATCTGGCCGGAGAGGGGGGCGAAATCACCGGGAAAACGTTCGGCGAATTCGTCCGCGTCCGGCTTCGCCTTCCGGCCGACCGGGAAGCGGATTTCGAGGAATATTACGCCCGCCTGACGGCCGGAAAATCCTCCCTCACCGTCCTCGGACGGGATTACCGGTAAAACGGTTCCGCCGGCGCGCCCGCGGCTCGTTCCCGGGCCCCCCTCTCAAATCCACGCTTCGAAGCATCGAAAATCCTCAAATCCGGATCGGACGGATTTCTCCCTGATTCCGAGGCCCGTCTCCCGTCCGGCCCCGCGACCGGCGGACGGCCTCCGGCCCGGGAGGAGGAAAACCTAAACGGAGAAACTCCGTATGAACGTTCATGAGATTTTCTTGCAACGTCCCTCCAAAGGAAGGATAATCAAGCCGTTTCCCGGGAGGTCCCCATGCTCAAAGACATCATCCGGAAAGAAATCGTGGAGACGATCACCAGCCCAAAATTCGTCTTCACGTTTCTCCTCTGCGCCGTGCTGATTCTTCTTTCGGTCTACACAGGGATCACAAACTATTCGTCCGAGCGGAAGGAATTCAACGCGGCCGTCGCTCTCAACAAGAAGAACCTGGAAAGCCAGCCCAGTTACCAGGCCCTGGCCGGTCTGGGGACCAAGATCAACCGTCCGCCCCAGGTCCTCAGCGCGATCGCCAGCGGCGTGGACGAGGCGGTCGGCCGGGTGGCCACGGTCAACGTCGCATATGACCCGAACCTCGTCGATTCGAAATACGAGAGCAATCCCGTGTTCTCCGTCTTCGGAGCCCTGGACCTGACCTTCATCGTCAAGATCGTCCTCAGCTTGTTTGCCATCCTTTTCACCTACGATGCGATCGTCGGGGAGAAGGAACGGGGGACGTTGAAATTGACGCTGTCGAACAAAGTCCCGCGCGACCGGTTGATCCTGGGCAAGGTCATCGGAGGCTACATCAGCCTCCTCATCCCGTTGATCATTCCCCTGATCCTCAGCCTGCTCATCTTGATGGTCTACCCGGACATCCATCTCACTGGCGGCGATTGGGGCCGCCTTCTCTTGATGTTCCTGGTCTTTTTCCTCTACCTCTCGGTCTTTTTCACCCTCGGGCTTTTCGTCTCGGCCCGGACGAACAAGAGTTCGACGAGTTTCCTGATCCTGCTGTTCATCTGGGTCGTGTTTGTGACCGTTATTCCCAAAGTCTCAGTCATGGCCGCCGCCCAGATCAAGCCGATTCCCTCGGTTCATGAAATCACCAGCAAGAAGGACGCCTTCCTCCAGCAGGTTCAGGGGGGCGCCCAGAAAAAAGTCATGGATTGGGTCAAGGAAAACTCCCCCAAGCCCGGCGAAGACCAGAAGGCCTTTCAGGACAAGTTCAAGAAATTCCTGGAAGATTATCAGCAGGACCTGACCTCCCAGATCGACGCCAACAACGCCGCCCTGGAGCGGGATTACCAGGCCAAGAAGCGCGCCCAGCAAAACCTGGCCATCAATCTCTCCCGGATCTCTCCCGCCTCGGCCCTGACTTTTTCGACGATGAGCCTGGCCCGGACCGGGTTGGACGAGAACCAGAGGTTCCTGGATTCGATCCGGGCTTATAAGCCCATCTTCACCAAATGGGCCAACGCCAAGATGATGAGCAACATCGATTTCACCGGCGGAGGGGCGACTGCCAAGGTCGTCCTGGACGACATGCCTCTCCACTCGTTCGAAAACGAATCGCTGTCCAAGTCCCTGGCCCGGACCATCCCCGACGTTGTCCTGATGGCCGTCCTGATCATTGTCTTTTTCGTCGGGGCTTACGTCTCGTTTCTGAAATACGACGTTCGCTGACGAGGAATCCCATGCTTGAAACCCAAAACCTCACGAAAATCTACGAAGACGGCCGCCTGGCGGTGGATCACCTGACGATGAAAGTCGAGCCGGGCGAGATTTTCTGCATGTTCGGAGCCAACGGCGCCGGCAAGACGACGACCATCAACCTGTTCCTCAACTTCATCCCCCCGACCGAAGGGACGGCCCTGATCGAAGGCATCGACGTCGTCCGAGAACCTCTCCGGTCCAAGGAATATGTCTCGTTCGTCTCGGAAAACGTCATGCTCTACGGAAACTTCACGGCCATCCAGAACCTCGATTATTTCACCAAACTGGCCGGCAAACGCGGCCTGACCAAGGCCGACTACGCCGCGGTGCTCCAAAGCGTCGGCCTGCAGAAGGACGCCTACGACGCCCGGTCCAAAACGTATTCCAAGGGGATGCGCCAGAAGCTCGGCCTGGCCATTGCGATCATCAAGGACGCCCCCAACGTCATCCTGGACGAACCGACTTCGGGCCTGGACCCGAAATCCGGCCAGGAATTCCTCAAATTGCTCACCGCTATGCGGGACAAAGGGAAATCCGTTTTAATATCCACCCACGACATTTTCCGGGCTAAGCTGATCGCCGACCGTGTAGGCTTCATGAAAAACGGGAAATTGGGGCTTTTAATGACCCGGAAGGAACTCGAGGGCAAGGACCTGACCGAACTCTACGTCCAGTACATGGACGAACGGGATTGACGGGCGGCGTCGGCCGGGAATCGAACTTATCGCGCGTCGTATCGGTAGAAGGAGAACACGCTCGCGACGAAAACGGCCAAGGCCGTCCCGATTAAAAAAAGAAAAGGTTTCAACACCCCCCGGACGCGGGCGGCCAACAGTTCTTCCTTGTAAACGAACCGCGGCATATCCCGGACGTCGACGGCGGTATTCCAAACGTCCATCGTCGGATTCGCCTTGCGCATCGCGTCCAGTTTCCGGTCCATGTAATCCCCGTACAATGTCCACCAGGCCGTCGCGATCGTCTTAAAATGTTCCTCGTTTCTGGTTCCGGTATTGGAGAGATCCGCGGAAAAATAGGTGAACGCGGAGAGCGGCGAGATCATCGATAGGCCGACGGACAACTTCGTCTGGGCGTTCTGCTTTCGTTCCAAGTCGTCCTGGAGGACCTTGGACTTGGCTCCCTGGATGTCGTTGGCTTCGCGCCAGGCGGCTTCCCGTTCCTTACGATAGAGGTCGTACGCCCGGCTGAATTCCGGATTCCGCCGGATTTCCGCCTTGATTTCCGGTTCGCGCATGTCCATCACGTTTTCCAGGACCGGGTTCGCCTTGATGACCGCAGCCGCTTTTTCCTTGGCCAATTTGCGCCCAAGGTCGTCCCGCTCCGTATCGGTCATCCGGTCGACTTCCCGGCCGACTTTGACCACGGACGGCGCGGGACGGATGAGCGAAGCGATATAAGGACTGATATTAGGTACGACCAGGACGAGTAGCACCCAAACAAACAAGGAAGTCAGGATAGACGAGGAACTGGACGCATGCCTGGATGAAATCAGGATACCGAGCCCTAAAAAAAAGCCGAGGTAGAGCGCCCCTCCGAGAAGGATCAGACCCAGGGCGCCCCAATCCGATCCCTTCCAGGCGATCCGGGGATTGAGCAGGATGAGAATCAGGCCGACAGCCAGGGAAACGAGGAACGGAATAAACAGGGTCGCCAAGCCGCCCCCAATCTTGGCCAGGATGATTCGGGACCGGGAGAGCCGGTTGGCCAACATGAGCTTCAGGGTCCCATCCTCCTTCTCGCCCGAAATCGCGTCATAAGAAAAAATCAAGGCGGCCAAACTGAGGAGAATGGACAGGATGAACGTCAGGTCGATCATGGGAAACAGGGCCGGCAAAGGATCGTTGTTGAACAGGCTTAAACCCGTGTCGTCCGACAATCCCCGAACGAGGGTTTGGAACGGCAGCGGCGGCTGACTGGGCCGGATGACGTTCGCCAGGCGGTTGAAATGGGCATATTGGGAGAGATAATTCGCGATCTCGGTCTGACGCCGGGAGAACTCGTCCTGTTTGCGGATCGTATCGTTGGTCAGGACGAGAACCGTGACCGGGACGATCACGA
>JAPKZG010000023.1 GCA_026393895.1 Candidatus Aminicenantota bacterium | reverse complement strand
GACGGGCGACTTTTCGGAGGCCTTGGAGGCGATTTTGGGCCCACAGGCGGCGGGACTTTCGGCCACCAACATCGTCCGGTTGAAAGAGGGCTGGAAAGACGAGTATGAGGCCTGGGCGGGGCGGGATCTTTCGGACAAGAGATACGTGTACTGGTGGGCCGACGGGATCTACTTCAACGTCCGGCTGGATACGGAGCGTCCGTGCCTGCTGATCATCATGGGAGCCCTGGCGGACGGGACGAAAGAGCTGGTCGCGGTCTGGGATGGGATTCGCGAGAGCACGGCCTCGTGGCTGGAAGTTCTGAGAGATCTGAAGGCCCGCGGACTTGCGGAATCTCCCAAGCTGGCCGTGGGCGACGGGGCTCTGGGCTTCTGGGCTGCTTTGGAGGAAGAGCAATCGGAAACCCGGGAGCAACGGTGTTGGGTTCATAAAACGTCCAACGTGCTGGACAAGCTGCCCAAAAGCGTCCAGCCGTACGCGAAAAAGATGATTCACGAGATGTATCTGTCGCCGACCAAGGAAAAGACCCTGATCGCCTACCGGCGTTTTCTTACCGAGTATGAAGCCAAGTATCCAAAAGCGACGGAATGTTTGCGGAAAGACGAAGACGTCCTGTTCACTTTTTATGATTTTCCAGCCGAACACTGGATGCATATCCGGACGACGAACCCGATCGAATCGGCGTTTGCGACGGTCCGGCACCGGACGCGGCAAACGAAAGGCTGCGGTTCGCGCCAGGCGACGTTGATGATGGTCTTCAAGCTGGCAAAGCAGGCGGAGCGGCACTGGCGAAAGCTGAACAGCGCGCAACTTCTGGCGCAAGTGATTCGCGGCGTCGTCTTTACCGACGGCGTCATGGAAAATGCGGCTTAAACGGAGATCAACGGGATATGCTCAGTTCTTCCCTGTACACAACATTTGACAATATCTCCGCATACGGGATAGCATCATCACGAGGATAGTATCACTAGATACCTCGGCAAAGCCTCGGTATAGTGATACTACTAGATACCTCGGAAGACCTCGGCATAGTGATGCTAGATTTTCCTCTAAGTACAATGGGGGGAGCAAAATGAAAAACATGGTGATCTTCCTAACATTGGTTGTACTCGCTTCGAGTCAAGCGGTCGCTGAAACCTATCAAATAGATTTTAGGGAATATGCGAAGTTAATGAATGCCACCGGTGCAGGCCTAGATGATGCCACTATTTCACGCAGCGTAACGCCCTGCCAATACTCGTCTCTGAGTGAATGTCAAAATGCTCTTAGAGAGTATGACCGGCACAATGAAAAATTTAGTGAATATGCACGCTGCGTGAAATGTGGCGGTTCTGGCGGAATCTCTGGAGGTGATCCGGAGCAGCAGCTGGCGCAGGGCATAGCCAATTTATTGGTTGGTTTAATTTTCCCGAAGAAACAAAATACATCCCGCCAAGCTGAGATCGATAGGCAGAATGCGATCAAACTGAAGCAGGCGGAAGAGCTGGAAAAGCAACATCAACTCCAACTTCAGCAAGAGCTGGAGCTTGCGCGGCAGAAAAAGTTTGCTGAGGAAAAGAGCCAGCTCCTGGGCGCTTTCAAGGATATTAGTTTACCGACATCTGAACTTAAACTTAAAACTGCTACAGACTTTTTTCAAAGTGATGCGGTTGATTTGAGGGGCAAGCAGGGTATCGTGGGATCACTCAAAACCAGTGAGGAGCAGGCCGAGTTTGAGAATTCGCCCGCTGAATGGAAGGAAAAGCAGGGAAAACTTATTCAGCAGCGGCTCGAAGAACCAAACAAATGGTGCAGCGGAATCCAAGCCCATCTGATGGGAAATGTACCTCCCTTGCCCGCCAAGGCTTTTAATGAACTTCAACCCGGTGATGTGCTGCTCCTTGAAGGGAAAATGATCGCGGGGATAGACAACAAATTTACCTCCGAAAAAGCTAGTAATTCAGCTGCAAGCCATACGGTTATCTTTCTTAAGGAGGTGAATGGCAAAAAATATTTCCTGGACAATCAGCCTGCTCTAGTCAACGGGGGAAAAGGGGGACCACGCATAATTACTGACGCTGAATTTCTGGATACATATGGCCATCGTGGGGCTGAAGTAGCCAGATTGTTGGGACAGCCGCTGAACAAAGAGGAAGGGGATAGACTTCTGCATGCTGCGTTGGAGATGGCGGAAAAGAACCGTAAGAAAATAGCCAATAACTTTTTCGGCTCCGGCTATTTAGGCACCAATTATGGTGTGAAGGGGGAAGATATGGTCTGCTCGGAATCCGACTGGGCGTTACTCAATTTAGCGAGGGAGAAGCAGATTCCGAAGTCTGGTGACCAGACAAAAGTGGAGTGGGGCATTGATTGGAGCCCGGCTGACTTTCGGAATCAGCAATACTTCCTCGTTACCCCCTTGGTCGTGCCCAAATAATTTCAGTTATGATCAAAGAACATATACTTAGGACCATGAATATAGAAATGCTAGCCTGCGGAGATAGTTGAGAAGAAATGTTGATTCTTAAAATCAGGAGCATTAAATGAAGAAAACTATTTTTTTGCCCGCGGTCATTTTTATCTTGTTTTTCGGAATTGCATCATCCTTTGGCCAAACCGCCCAAGAAGAAGCAAGACGGCATTTCGACCGCGGCATGGCTGCTGTTGAGATGGCGAAATCTCCGGAGGATTATGCCGCCGCCATCAATGAGTTCGAACAGGCGGCAAGGCTTGCGCCGGACTGGCCGGATATCTATTACAACCTAGGATTGGTACAGGAGAAAGTTGAAAAATACGGCGATGCGATAATGAATCTCAAGCAATACATTCGGCTGGCCCCGAATGCGAACGATGCTGAAACGATAAAAACCCTCATCAACAAGCTGGAGTATAGGTTTGATCGGTTGAACACCGATCCCGCGCTGATCAAAGCCGCCCTTGAAGGCCAAAAAGAAATGGTCGAACAGTTGATCGCTAGAGGCGCGGACATCAATGCCAAGAAAGTGATCGAACTACCGGCGGCCAAAGGAACGGACACAAATGCTCGGAAACAAATACAGTTGACACCATTGCTCGCAGCTGCCATTGGAGGCCATAAGGAAATAGTCGAGTTGTTATTAGCCAAAGGCGCAGACATAAATGCCAAGAATGAAGGTGGCGCTACCGCACTGTTAGCGGCTGTTTCTGACGGTCATAAGGAAGTGGCCGAACTGCTGATCGCCAAGGGATCGGATGTCAATACTCGGGATGAAAACCAATTGACGCCGTTACATGTGGCCGCCTATAGAGGACTCAAGGAAGTGGTTGAGCTATTAATTGCCAAAGGTTTTTGCCCGCGGTCATTTTTATCTTGTTTTTCGGAATTGCATCATCCTTTGGCCAAACTGCCCGCGAAGAAGCAAGACGGCATTTCGACCGCGGCATGGCCGCTGTGGAGATGGCGAAATCTCCGGAGGAATATGCTGCCGCAATTGAGGAGTTCGAACAGGCGATACGGATCGCGCCGAATTGGCCGGATATCTATTACAACCTCGGATTGGTACATGAGAAAGCAGAGGGATAGGAATTTCCTTTTGCACCCAGCCGCGGTTGCGAATCCGATCTTGTCTTGAAATCCCAGCTTGCCCTCGGGAATAACGATAAATGAGCGTTCGGGGGTTGTCAAGAACGATAGAAGACGAATCGGATCGGCCCCGTGGCGACTCGATCATCCGGATGAGTTTTAAATCGCTTGGACCTCGCCTTCCCGGTTTGGTCCAATCACGAAAAATATTCGACCGGGGGATCAGCAACCGTGTGAAGTCTCCCGATTATAAAGTCCCAGAAGCGGGCTTCAGAATCTTTTTCTGCCGTACTGTGTTTATCTAAACCAAGGCTTCTTCCGTTAAGACTACTAAGCAATACATTCACATACAGAAGAAAACCCAAGAGAAGAAATAGAAGGGGAAGCGACGCCGAAGATGCTTCCAAAACGTTAACCTTTGTTTCCGGACTTTAATCCGCATTCCGAAGGATTCCGACCCTTCCCTGTTTATCTTTCCAAGCATAGAGTAAGGGCTGAGGATTCAGAGCCTCCAGGGGGGTCGTCAATGTCCCCTTTTGTTCCTTTTTGTCCGATATATGTCCCCTTTCGTTGGACAACTTCGGATAAAATGTCCCATCTTTTGTCGCTTTGTATGCCAAAATTTACATGCGGATTGGGAAAAAACGAAAACCCTCCCTCTCGGGGGCCCCTGGTGATTGGGTTGAAGAAGACAAAAACCTAAATAAAAGAAATGTATTCCAATAGGGGAAATTCCAGGGCAAAAATTACTCCGACAGACTTCTCCCCAATCGTTTACGATTACTCTCTATGTCCTTAAATATCCCCTTTTGTCCCCTTTTTACAAACTTGAATTATCACCCTGAACCAAAGCAAGGCAAAATAAGGATAATCCGGAACTGAAAAGAAATAGTAGAAAACGAAGAAGCTAGCCCGCAATCATCATTTTTCGACCCCGGACGCCCCATAGGAAGCGTTGGAAAATTTTCTTACGCATCTGTTCGAATCTATCGCCCTGGCTCAATCCTGGTGCGACCGGGGGGTATCTGGACCATCAATTCAAGGAATCTTTGCGTCGATTTTTTGCCTTGACTGCCTTCGACCAGCCGGAATATCATCCCCCGTGAAGGGAAGGCTCTCCTAGGCAAGAAGGAGGTCAACCGGTGGGAAAAGAAAATCGAAAACCATCCTGTCCCATGAGATTTAAGTCGTTCATTGCCCTTACTCTTGTCGTGAGCCTTGTTTACCTTGGCTTCGTCCAATATTCATTTGGCGGCGGATATCGGGTAGGTCAATCCAAAGAAGATGTCGTATCCACAAACGTCCCCCCGCCAAAGGCTGACTCTTCACATCTTCTCAGCCAAGTTCCTAAATCTTTGGACGAACATCCATATCTCGAATTTTCAAAGCCCGCTTCGCAGGATAAGCCCGAAGAAAACAAGACTCCCAATACCATACCCGGAAAGGAAGTCAAAAAGAAGAAGAGCCAGTGGTGGAAGTGGGTGCTGGGTGCGTTGATTGTGGTTGGCGTGGGTTATCTTATCTATAAACTCGTCACGAAAGGCGGAAATGACAAACCGCCTGTTGAGCCGGACTATAAGACTAACCTTAACTTTGCGGTTTATGTGGCTGATAGCCGTGGGCAAGTGAGCACTTACACGCTTGAAAATGTTATGACGAGCACCGCTGTCACTATAGCCATCCCTGACCGAGATATTGTCAAATGTTGTGTACGGGAAGGATTTGAGCATATCCTGTTGAACTTCATTTAAGCCGCCTTTTCCATGACGCCGTCGGTAAAGACGACGCCGCGAATCACTTGAGCCAGAAGCTGCGCGCTGTTCAGCTTTCGCCAGTGCCGCTCCGCCTGCGTCGCCAGCTTGAAGACCATCATCAACGTCGCCAGGTGCGACCCGCAGCCTTTCGTCTGCCGCGTCCGGTGCCGGACCGTGGCGAAGGCCGATTCGATCGGGTTCGTCGTCCGGATATGCCTCCAATGCTCGGCCGGAAAATCATAAAACGTAAACAACACGTCTTCGTCTTTCCGCAAACACTCCGTCGCTTTTGGATACTTGGCTTCATATTCGGTAAGAAAACGCCGGTAGGCGCGCAGGGCCTTTTCCTTGGTCGGCGACAAATACATCTCATGGATCATCTTTTTTGCATAAGGCTGGACGCTCCGGGGCAGTTTGTCCAGCACGTTGGCTGTTTTATGAACCCAACACCGTTGCTCCCGGGTTTCCGATTGCTCTTCCTCCAAGGCAGCCCAGAAGCCCAGAGCCCCGTCGCCCACGGCCAGCTTGGGAGATTCCGCAAGTCCGCGGGCCTTCAGATCTCTCAGAACTTCCAGCCACGAAGCCTTGCTTTCCCGGATCCCGTCCTAGACCGCAACCAGCTCTTTCGTCCCGTCCTCCAGGGCTCCCATGAGAATCAGCAGGCAGGGACACTCCGTATCCAGACGGACGTTGAAGTAAATCCCGTCGGCCCACCAGTACACATATCTCTTGTCCGAAAGATCCCGCCCGGCCCAAGCCTCATACTCTTCTTTCCAGCCCTCTTTCAGCCGGACGATGTTGGTGGCCGAAAGTCCCGCCGCCTGTGGGCCCAAAATCGCCTCCAAGGCCTCCGAAAAGTCGCCCGTCGATATTCCTTTCAGATAAAGCACGGGAATGAGCGCATCGACACTGGGCACCCGCCGCATAAACGGCGGCAGAATCTTACTCGAAAACCGCGTTTTTCCGGCCCGATCCCGGACCCGAGGCTTTCGAATCGACAGCGGCCCGACGCCCGTGATCAGTTCCCGTTGGGGAAGATATCCGTTGCGGACAATCTCTTGCCGGCCGTCTCCATCCTTTTTTCGATCCATGATCGCCAGATATTCCGCCACTTCATGCTCCAAGGCTTCCTGGAGCATTCGTCGGGCGCCCTGCCGGACGATTTCGTCCAAAGCCGCCCGCGATTCGGAAATCATTCGACCTTCGTCCGCTTTTGCGGTAGTCTTCTTCATGAGCGTATCCTTTCGGACCCTTTCCGGTCCATGTTGAAGTTTGAAGGTCAACATAGGATACGCTTTTTTCTTTCATACACGACTTTCGGTTATATCTCTTCCTAATGAGCGAATGGTCTTAAAGTAAAATATTATCTTTCGCTTATTCGATATTATCCGTTTATAGAATTAATTAAAATAATGTGCCATTAATTTTAATGACACAAAGGAGGATATTGTCGAATAATAAAATATTCATACAAGAAAATGAAAGACAATTAGAGACGAATATTTATTCTCAATTTAATGTAAAAATCCCTGAAACTTAGATTTGTTGAAAATACCCTTATACATTCGTCTATAGCTCTTTTTTATTATTATCGAACAAATCGAGCTGGCCTTTGCGGATGCGCTCGATGATCTCCTCTAGAACCGGGTATTGCTTCAGGAGTTCCTCGGGAACCTCGAGTTTTTTTCCGCTGGTCAAGTTCTTGATCTGGAGAGCGTTGGCCAGGGCTTGGCCCCGGTAGTGATTGTTCGTAACGACGTAGATCCGATCCGTCGAGCGTCCCAATTCCTTAATCCGCTCGACCCATTCGTCCAGTTCGTTCTTGGCGTAAAGATAATTGTAACGCGCGTCGCGTCCGGCGCCTTCGCGAAACCAGTCCTTGTAGTTTCGTCCATGAAGCCGGACGTATGCGAACCGGGGGTCGGTCACCACAGCCGTTGGTTTCAAGGACGAACCGATGACCGGCTGGTCGAGGTTGCAGAAGGCGACGCGATGTTCGCGGAGAAAGGTGAAAATGGCCGGGTCGTCCCATGTCCCGTGGCGGACTTCCAGGGCCAGGGGATAACCGGCGAACAGGTTGAACAAGCCGGTGAGATATTCCCGGTGCGGCCCGGTGTTCTGGTAGGACCAGGGGAATTGAAGGAGAAGGGCGGCCAGGCGGCCGGCGGCCGCGATCGGCTCGACGGCCTTCTTGAAGAGATCGGCGTCGCGGCTTTCGAAATTTCGGCGCTCGTGGGTGAACGCTTGATGGAGCTTGACGGCGAATTGAAAATCGGGATGCGCGGCGACGGCCTTGAGCCATCCCAAAACCATCGGGACCGGGGGCGTCCGGTAGAAGGTGCTGTTCACCTCGACGCAATCGATGTAACGGGCCAGGAAGGAAAGCGGATGAATGTGGCTTCCCCGTTCCTCGGGATAGACGATACCCCTCCAATCCTCGTAGCTCCACCCGGCCGTTCCGACGTAGATGCGGGACATCGTCCTTCCATTTTAAGGAAAAGAGGGCGGAAATCCAACGCGGTCGGAGCCAATGGCTTGGTCCTGCGAACAGGCCATCCTCCGCCCCGGGAACCAGTCCCAAGGCTTCCTCGTACTCATGGCGAAGTTTATCACCTGAGCCATGAGTGCGTCGGTTCCCCCCATGCAAGCATGGGGCCCCCCTCCGCTATGTCCTAGCTCCTTAAGGTCGCGTAGGACTGCTAAGCCTGGGGGCTTGAGGACGGCCAGTTCGCAGGACTTTCTTCACGTCATATCGCGGAATGGAGTTGTCATTCTTTTCCCAATAGATCGGAATAATTCTTGATCGCCGACCTGACTTGTGGAATATAGATGACATGATCACGGAAGGCGATGTCCTTCAGGCGTATGAAAGAATCCGGAAGGATATCGTCCGGACGCCGTTGGAGTATTCCGCGCCATTGTCCCGCCTGACCGGCGCCCGTGTCTTCGTCAAGTGGGAGGCCGATCAAACGACGGGGTCGTTCAAGTTGAGGGGGGCGTTGAACAAAATCCGGGCGTTGTCGGCGGCCGAAAAACGGGCCGGCTTGATCGCGGCATCCACGGGAAATCACGGTCTGGGGGTTCTCCGGGCGGCGGCCCTGGAACGGGCGGGCGCGATCCTATATCTGCCCCGGACCGCTTCCCCGGCCAAGATCGCCAAACTGAAGGCGGCCGGTGCGGTTCTTGAATTTCACGGGTCGAGTTGCGAGCGGGCCGAAACGGCTGCCCGGCGCACCGCGGCGAAAACGGGAAAAATCTATGTTTCGCCTTACAACGATCCGGACGTCATCGCCGGCCAGGGCACGCTCGGCCTCGAAATCCTCGAGGATTGCCCGGAAGCGACCGACATTTATGTGCCGGTCGGCGGCGGCGGCTTGATCTCCGGAATCGGAGCTTACGTCAAAAACCGGAGGCCGGAGATCCGGATCGTCGGCGTCGAACCGGCCGCTTCGGCCTTCATGAAGGCTTCGCTTCGGGCGGGCCGGATCGTCCGAGTCGAAGAAGGGCGCACGGCGGCCGATGCCGTCGCCGGCGGGATCGAACCGGGATCGATCACGTTTTCGCTTTGCCGGACTTTTGTCGACGAAATCAAACTCGCGGGGGAAACCCGATTGCGGGAGGCGATGAGTCTTTGTTACCGGCTCCACGGACGAATCGTCGAGGGGGCGGGGGGATTGGCCTTGGCCGCCTTGCTTAAGGACGCCGGACGATATCGAAACCGGACGGTCGTCCTGGTTTCGAGCGGAGGAAACATCGACCCGGAACGGTGGCAAAAAATCACGGGTTTATGGCCGGGGGAAGGAAAGGGGGGCCAGAACCGCGCGTCCCCGTCCGATCGGGGCGGCCGACCGGATGGCCCGATGCGTCCAATCCGTAGCTGATTTCGCGGCCGCGGCCAAATCGCCCGTGCGGACGAGAAAACCGAGCAAGGCCGCCGAAAAAAAACATCCCGTTCCATGAACGTCGGCCGGGATCCGTTTTCTGGCGAAACGAAACTCCCGGCGGCCGTCGAAAAGAAGATTGACCAATCCCTTTCGCATGAAAATCCTTTATTACGACTGTTTTTCCGGAATAAGCGGAGAACCATTCGGGCGGAAGATGTTCCGATCAGGCGACGGCCGGAACTCGACCGGAAAACGGGGTCGACGACCCGCGGGATGTCCGGATGTGCAGCGAGCAGCCGGCCGATTTCCTCGAGATTCTCCGCCGATCCGACCATCCCGACTTTGAGGCCGGCTATGACGAACTCGCGTTCCAGGGCCTGGAATTGGCCGCGAACGAAACGGGCCGGGAGGGGCTTGACCCGGAAGACGGCCTTCGTATTTTGAATCGTGACCGCCGTGAGGACGGCGGTCCCGCCGAAGCGGAGAGCCCGGAATACGGCCGTATCGAGCAGGACACCCGCGCCTCCGGTGGGATCGAATCCGGCGATGGAGACGAGATTCATGATTCTCCTTCCTTACCCTCACCGGACGTTTTTGTCAACCGGAACCCGGCCGAACGCGGTCGGCCACTCGACGATGCGGCTCCCCGGGTGAGAAAAAATATCGGTGGACTTGCTATTTTTTCATTCCTGAGATATTTATATTCCGGTAGAGATATGTCCAAGGTCGTCGTCCAGTTTCTCGACGGGAAGTCAAAACGGGGATCCATTCCGTTTTTCAACCCGGCCAAGCAGACCGTTCCGTTCGAGACGACCTCCGAAGACGGGAAATCCAATATCCAAATGACGGTCCATATCGAGGAGATCAAAAAGATCCTGTTCCTCAAGAAGGCTTCCACGGAGGATTCCGCCGTTCGCAAGGAAACCATCTCCCAAACGCATTTCGCCGGGACGGTGGCCTACAAACTTGTCGTCGAAATGAACGACGGCGAGGTCCTGACGGGCACGACCCTGAAATACAGCCCCGGCGAAAAAAGCTTCTTTCTCATGCCCCTCAATCCGGCGGACCAGAGCGAGCGGATCTACATCAACACCCGTTGCGTCACCAAGGTGGACCAGAAGCGGCTTTTGGGGAGGATGCTGGTCGATGCCAAGATCATCGACGGGAGCCAACTCCAGAACGCGCTCAACCTGCAGGCGGAACACCGGAAAAAAATGATCGGGCAGATTCTCCTGGAGCAGGAGTTGATCAGTCGGCAGCAGCTGGACGAATCTTTGAACACCCAGAAAAATTCCCGGTCGATGCTGGGCGAGATCCTGGTCGAAGCCCAGTACATCAGCCGGGATCAACTCGACAAAGCCCTGATCATTCAAAAAGAAAACCGGAAGAAGAGGCTCGGTCAGATTCTCGTCGAGCTCAAGTACGTCACTCCTGACGACATTTGTTTGGCCTTGGCGTCTCAAATGGGATGTGCCTGGGTGGACCTTTCGGTGATGACGATTCCGGAAGACGTTCTTCGCCTCCTGCCACGCGAGGTGGTTTTGAAATACGAGGTTATTCCCGTGGAGAAGAAATTCGGAGAGCTGTTGATCGTGGCCTCGGCCCAGCCCCGGGACGAAGAAATGCGCAGCGTCGTCTCCGCGCAGACGCCCATGCGGACCGAATTCGTCGTCGCGTATGACGGCTATATCCTCGAGGCCCTGGCCAAATACTACCGGGCTTCCTGAACCTCTTTTCTCTTTTCCGTCCTGACGCCGGGTGGAACCCTCTTTATCTTGACACCGAGCCGACGCCTCCGTTATAGTGCGGACAAATCGGGAGGCGGGGGGCCGCCCTCCTTCAAGGAGTTGTTTCATGATCAAGGAAATCACGGTCGCCGAATTGAACCCCCAGCTTTTCATCGCCGAAAACGTGGAAGAGATCCAGGCCGCGGTCGGCCCCGGCCTGGCGATCAACGCCCTGTCCGGGGGGGTCGATTCCTCGGTGGTGACGATGCTCGGCCATCGCGCCCTCAAAGACCGCCTCCGGACCGTTTTCATCGAGAACGGGTTGATGCGTGAAAACGAAGCAACGAAAGTCGTCGAAACGTTCCGAAAACTCGGCGTCCGGGTCGATGTCGTCGAGGCCAAGGCGGAATTTTTCGCGGCCTTGAAGGGCTTGACCGACCCCGAGGAAAAACGCGAGGCGATCACCCAGACCTTCTACCGGAACGTTTTCGGCCGGATCGTCAAGGAAAGCGGGGCCAAACACCTTCTCCAGGGCACCATCCTGACCGACGTCGACGAAACGGTCGCCGGGATCAAACGCCAACACAATGTCTTCGCTCAACTGGGAATCGACCCGAAAGAAGCGTTCGGATACCACATCCTGGAACCGCTGCTTCCGCTCCGTAAGGATGGCGTCCGGGTCGTCGGCCGGGCTCTCGGGCTTCCGGCCGAGCAGTTCAACCGGAAACCGGGCGACCGCGATCCTCGAGCGGCGGCTCGAGGGGAACGACGTGTTTCAATTCATGGCCATTCTCCATGCCGACCGGGTCCCCGGAATCCGCGAGGGACGGCGCGATTACGGCCTGCAGATCGAAGTCCGCTGCTGGGACAGCGTCGACGCGCGCACCGCAACGCCGACGCGTCTTTCGTGGGAGACGCTGGAAACGATTTCGGACGACATCCTCCGGGAAATCCCCGGGGTCGTCAGCGTCACCTATAACATCGCGCCGAAGCCGCCCTCGACGATGGAAGCCGTTTAGTCGCGGCGGGCCGGCCGTCCGTCCCATGAACGAGCGATTGCACGCCTTCATCCGTGGCGGCGTCCAGGGAGTTTCCTTCCGCTGGTTTGTCGATCGGGAAGCGGCGCGGTCGGGCCTGCGGGGATGGGTGCGGAACCGGAGGGACGGCCGGGTCGAAGTCCTGGTCGAGGGGGAGCGCGCCGTTCTGGAAATTTTCATCGAACGGCTCCGGCGTGGTCCTCGGATGGCCCGGGTGGAGGATGTCGATGTCCGGTGGGATGAAGCCACGGGGGAATTCCCCGATTTTCAAATCGTCCCGACCGGGTGATTTCTGGAACTTCAGCGGCTTTTGTTCCGCTCTTCCAAGCACTTCCGCCGGCATTCCGGCGAGCAGAAAAACCGTTCTTCGCCGTCGATGATCTCGCGCAGGGCGTTTTCCTGGGGAAAATAGGTCTGGCAGACTTCGTCCTTGACCATGTTCCCGGAACGGACCGGAGGAGTTTGCGGAGACCCCGATGACGCCGGCCGGCCGAGTCTTTGCCAAAAAGAAATCAGACGGTAAACGAGGTACGCCAGCAGACAGAAGAAAATGAATCTCATCATGACCGGCCCGTTTTGATCCGGGATGGCTCTCCCGATTCCGCGCTCCGGGCTTTCATGTGGCGGGCGAATATTCCGGCTTCGGCCAGGTCGTGGGTATCGGGGTGGGAGGCGGCCGAAGGAACCATGTTCGTCCATTCCTGATGTTCGGGCGAATGGGCGAAGGCTTCCAGGGCCGGCAGCGAGAGTTTTCCCCGGCAATGGAATGTTCCGAGAAGCCGGCAATGGCCGGTTAATACGGCGGCATATTCCAAAGCTTCCTGGGCCATCGGGTGTTGGGGAAACGCTCCGTGGGTGCTGAAAAGAGCGATCTTCATCCCGGCGGGAAGGGATTTCAGGAATTGTTCGACGGGATAGGGGACGCTGTGCGATTGCACGGGAAAGCCGATGAAAATCAGATCGAAATCGTCCAGGGATCCGGCCTTGTCGATCGGCCACAGGGTCCGATCGCCGTCGAGGGCCTGATGGATCGATTCGGCAACCATCTTGGTGTTGCCGGTCCGGCTGAAATATGCGACCAGGATCTTGCTCATGACCGTTATTCTTCCATAGACGGGCGGAAATATCCAGAGAGGATGAGGCCGGATCGGGACGAAACGGTTACGCAGACGGAGCCGGCAAATCGATCGTGACGGCGGTCCCGCGGCGCGGTTCGCTTTGGATCCGGATCGCCCCTCCGTGGTCCTCAACGATCTTTTTGGTGATCGGAAGCCCCAGCCCGGTCCCGGCGAGCTTGGTTGAAAAATAGGGTTCGAAAATCCGCCCGGCAATCTCCGGGTCCATCCCGCTGCCGCTGTCGGCGATGACGATCAGGTACCGATCGCCGGACCGGCGGGCCTCCACCCGAATTTCCCCCTGGTTGCGGATGGACTCGATCGCGTTGATCATCAGGTTGCGGAAGGCGATCTTGAGCTTTCCCCGGTCTCCTTCGAACCGGAGCCCGGGCTCGATCGAGGTCACGAACGTGAGGCGGTCAGAAAGGAGTTTTCGATACGGGCCGACGGTTTCGGCCAGGATGTCATCGAGCGATACGGCTTGCTTGTTCAGCACCGCGGATTTCGACAGGTCCAAAAACTCCTGGGCGAGTCGGCGGAGGTTTTCGACTTCGCCGACGATATAGGAGATGGATTCCTTCAAGGCTGGTTCGAAGTCCGACCGGCGGTCCTCCCAGACGTGGAGAAGATGTTCGGCCGAAAGCTGGATCGGGGTCAGGGGGTTTTTGACTTCATGGGCCACTTTCCGGGCCATGTCCGCCCAGGCCGCCTTGCGGCCCAAATCGGCCATCTCATGCTGGTGATTTTTAAGGCTGCGGATCATGCCGTTGAACCCGTCGACGAGCGTTTTCATCTCGTCGCGTCCGCGGTATTCAACCTCGAATTCGAGATTGCCCAGGGCCGCCTCCCGCGTCCCGGCCAGCAGGCGGCGGACGGGGGTTACGATCATCGCTCCGATGCCGCGGGCGAGAAGCAGGACGATTCCGACGAAGAAGATCCCGATGAACACGAGGAATTCAAACAGTTCCCGGCCGGCGGCGGAGATTTCTTGTTGTTCGAACGGAAAGGGCAGGGACAGAAGAAGCGGCGGGTCGACGGCCGTGTAGGGAACTGTCAGCGTTTGGTAGGAAAACGATCCCAACCTCTGGGTCTGGGCGTAATACGGGTGGTTTTCAAATTCAATCCGAAAATAGATTTCGCCGTCGAGGAGTTCGGGGAGAATTCCCGCGTCGAACAATTCCCGCCGGCTGGACGAGATGAGCCGGCCGTCCCGGTAGAGGTTGACGTCGTTGGCGGTGGTTGCGGAGATCCAAAGCACGAGGTCTTCGGGGGGTGTTTCGACGTCTTTATCTTCCTCCCGCTGGAGATAAATGAAATCGTCCATGACGTTTCGGGCGAGGGTGGCGTGAATCTCGGCCTTGCGGATGAATTGCTGGGCAAACACCCGTTTGAAAAATTGCGGGGAAAAAAAGGCGAACAGGAGAAGCGGGACCAGGGCGACGGCGGTAAAAGAGATATAAACCCGGTCGGCGAACGACCACAGGGGCCGAGGCCGGCCCCGATGCGCGGAAACGAGCCATCGCCCGAAAAGGAACAGGGCGAAAAAGGCGGCCGTCAAGACGGCGTATTTGAAATATTCCACGGTCAGCCCGATAACGGTCGGCTGCGGCGTCAAGATTGCGCAGATCCGATCTTTGTGGCGGAACGCGTAAAGATCGAAACGTTCGCCCTTGTCCTGAAGTTCGGACCACAACCCCGGTCCGTCCAGGGACGGCAGTCTCAGGAGAGAAGCGGGAAGACCGGTGGAAAGACGGCTGGGATTGAAAATGATGCCTCCGGCGGCATTGAAAATCGCGAAGTGAAAATCGAATTGAACGAGCGATGGCAGCGCATTCGAGCGCAGAAGTTCGAAATAGGGATTGGCCGAATAGAGAAAAGGCAACAGGGCGTCATCCAGGGAAACGTAAAGAATCGTCCGCCCCAGGTGATCGCCGTCCTCGACCCAATCCCGATAGCCGATGAGGAATTCCTCCGTTTTACCCATGAACGGCAGGGGCAGGCGGACGACGCTTCCTTCGGCCGAGAGAGGAAGGTCGGCCGTCAGCCGGAATATTTTCGGGACGTTGAGGGCGAACCGGGAGAGGATCGTCCCTTCGGGATCATGGATTTCGAGCCCCGAATACCAGTTGAACCGTGCGGCCAGAGTATCGTTCCAGAGCCGGCGGGCCAGGTCGGGGGAATCCGGCCGCTGACGAAGAAAGCGGACAATGTCCCTTCTCGACCGGGCCAACGAGCGCATCGATTCGTCGAGCAGAAATCGCGCCCAGGAATCGCGGGTCTCGACCGTTTCGCGAAGGAATCCCCGGGCCAGGGCGCGCGACTTGGCGACGGTCGCCTGCCGGATCGAACCGTAGCTGCCCGCCGATACGGCGAGGACGGCGAAGACGGCCGCGGCCTTCCTCCATTGGCGTTTCGAAAGCGAAGCTCCGGCGGCCGTGAAACCCAAGGCGGCCGCCGGAATCAGGGCGCGGATCGGCGTCGAAGGCCGGAAGGCTATGAGCAGGAGGGCCGAAACGACGGCATATGCCGGAATCGACCAGGCCGGAAGCCGCCCGTGGTCAAACGTTTTTTTTACGATAACGAAGGCCGGGACGGCGGTCGCGGCCAAAAGGAGGAAAATCGCCGCATGAAGAAGGAAGAACGGGACCGTCGGGACGAATCGAAGCAGATGGATGTTGGAGTTGAACACCAGGCGTTCGATCCCCCAGATGCATCCGGCGATCAGGAGAGGGGGGCAGAGGAGGCGGGAGATGTTCCAAAGCGTCCACCGCGATCGGGACGAACCGGCGCGGCCGGAAAGAAAATGAGTCAACCCGGCCGACAGACCAAACAAGGTGAGCGCCGTTAGAAAAATTTCGAACGGGGAACGGGTCAGACCTCCCCAGGACGCGAATCCGGCCCGGTCGGGAGAGAAAAGCGGCGAAGAAACGGCGGGCCCGAGTCGGCTGAGGGGAAAGAAGACGGCCCGGAAGGCCGTCAGGGAGAAAAAGAAGATTGCCGCGGATTCAGGCCGGCGATCGCGAAAAAACGCGGAAACGAACAGACAACCGATAAGAAAAAGGAAAAGGGCTGCGGCCAGGGCGGCCAGAGCGGAAAAGGCCAGGGCTTCGCGGAGCGCAAGGCGTCGGGAAGCCGGTGACGGAGAGCGCAGGTTGACCGTTGCGGTGATGCGTCCTTCGGACGTCCTTAGAGGGAATAAAAGGGAGGGAACTTCGTCGGGCGAACGCGGCGTGGCGATGAATTCATCCTGATGTCCGGAGAAAAGCCGTTCGAAGGAGGACAAGTCCTCCCGGAAATCCCAGTAATCGATGACCGCGTTGCGCCGGACGCGGACGGGGAGGAATCCGTATTCATCCAGGTAAGGGGACTGGAACTCGGGGGTGAAGGCCAGGAGGTGATGCATCACCAGGACATCGCCGGATTCGAGCCGGACGAGAAGGGAAAGAACGGACGAGGCTCGATCCCGGACGACGATCTGTTTCGGCCGGAACGACGGCGTCAACGGCGGCGATGTTCCCGAAAATACGGTTTCGAGGTTGACGGCCCGGCCAAGCCAGAGGCGGAGTTTTTTCGCCGAATCATAAAGAGCGACGCCTTCGGTTTCGGGGTCCAGGCCGATGGACTTGAACAGAGAAAACTGCTCGGCGGCGGTTTTTGGAAACGAACCCCGGGTTAGGCGGTCGAGCGTCTGTTCCTGTTCGCTGGCCAGAGCGGCGTAAGATCGCTGAATCAAGCGAGCCTTGTTTCTCAGGATGTCGAGGTTCTTTTCCGCGTTGCCGGAAATGACGGGGCGCGGCAGGATCAAGGCGAAAAGTCCGCCGACGACGGCCAGGGCTGCGGCGGCGACGGCTGGGTAAAAAGACTTGCGCTTCACCGTCGCTCCGCCCGGATCTGGAGGATGGTCCAGAATCCTTGTCGTGAGCCGCCGGCGTCCGCGCGGCGAACGTCCCCCGCAAAGCCGGGACCAGAGCCGTTTGCCTTAGCATGGCGACTGTCCCCCGCAAAGCCGGGACCAGAGCCGCCGGCGTCAGCGCGGCGAACGTCCCGGCGGAAAGGTCCGCCCCGGATCAGGAACAAGACATCAAAGGCGACCGGCCGCCGGTCCCGCGTCTGGACTTCCCATCGGGCTTTGAAAATGAAGGAACCGTGGTCGAGCGATTGCCAAGCCGTTCCCTCGGGATAAAATCCCAGGGTTCGATAGGAACGGAAAAATTTTTGGAACCAGAAGACGGTTTGTTCGTCCGAAAGAAGATCGGAAAACGCAACCGGGCTGGAAAACGAAACATTGAGGAACGACCCGGTTTCCAGCAGGGATTTCAGAACGTTAGGGTCGTTCCGGAGGAAAGCCTGTTCGATCTCCGTCGTCGCCGAGGAAACCAGGGACAGGGCGAAGGAAAAAAGAACCAGCCCGAGATGAATCAAGCGGGGCTGAGAGCGGGCCGCTCCCGTTCAGGCCTTCGAGGCCGCTTTCTTCTCGTCTTCCTTCAATTCGGCTTCGAGTTTCTTGGCCCGGGCGGCATCCTTGAAGCTGCTTAAGCCAGCGATCAAGGCGATCAATCCGCCGAAGAAAAGAACGGGAGGAATGAAGCCTTTGATGAGAATTTTGAACGGCACCCACCAAACAAAAGCGACTAAAGCTACGCCGCCGGCCATGGCGATCAAGCCGCCGAGAACCGCGAGGATTTTGCCCATGAAGGTCCTCCCTTTCTAAACGATATCCCTACCTGTTCAATTATAACAAATTGCCCGGTAAGGGCGCAAGCATGGGAAGAGCCTTGATTCCGTTCGACCCTTTGAGGAAAATAGCGGAGTAACGCCCGGCGAGGAGTCGTCTTAATGGACCCATTGCTGTTGATCCCGGGACCGAGCCCGGTCGTCCCGCGCGTCATGAACGCCCTGGCCCGGCCGACCGTGTCCCACGTCAGCGCCGAACTGGCGGCCGATTTTCGATCGGCGCTCGAGAATCTTAAAAAAACGCTTTTCACGGCCGACGGCGAACCGTTTCTTTTCGCCGGGTCCGGGACGCTGGCCATGGAAGTCGCCCTCCTGAACGTAACCGGCAAAAATGACCGCGTCCTGGTCCTGTCGCAGGGATATTTCGGGGAGCGGATGGCCGGGATATGCAAATCCTTCGGCGTCGCAGCCGACGTCATCAGCAGCCGTTGGGGAAGCGCGGTCCGGCCCGAAGAACTCCGCGCCGCCCTCGAAGACCGCCGGTACGGCGTCGTGGCCGTCACCCATGTCGACACCGGAACGGGAGCCTGCGCGCCGCTCCGGGCGTACGCCGAAGTCCTGAAGGGATGCGACCTGATCTGGATCGTCGATGGCGTCTGTGCGACGGGGGGGATCGAAGAGCGGATGGACGATTGGGGGATCGATGTCGTCCTGACGGCGGCCCAGAAATGCTTCGGCGCGCCGCCGGGGCTGGCCGTCGATGTTTTTTCCCAAAGAGCGATCGCCAAGCGGCAAAGTCTCCCCTTGATTCCGGCTTATTACGCCGATATTCTGCGCTGGCGCCCGGTCATGGAGGACCCGAAAAAATATTTTTCGACGCATGCGGTCAACGAAGTCCGCAGCTTTGCCGAGGCGGCCCGGATCGTGATCGAGGAAGGTTTGACGAAGCGGTTTATCCGGCATGAACGAACCGCCCGGGCGATCCGGGCGGGGCTCGAAGCGTACGGCTTCAGCCTGTTTACCGAACGGGAATTCCTGGCCTCGACCCTGTCGGTCGTCCGATATCCCGACGACGTCGACGACGCCGTTTTTCGGGCGAAATATCTCGAGGCCGGATTTGCCGTGGCCGGTGGATTGGGCGAGACCTCGGGCCGGGTGTTCCGGATGGGGCATATGGGAAATCTGACGGCGGACCAAACGCTGGAGGCGATCGGGGCGATGGGAGACGTGCTGAAAACCATGGGCAAACCCGTCGCCCCGGCGGCCGCGGTCGAAGCGGCCGCGGCGGTTTTCCGGGAATGAAACGGCCATGAAGAAAAGCCGGGTCTTTTTCATCCGGGCGGACGGGGCCGAATCTCCCGACCTTTTCGGCCGGAAGGTGAAGGACGTGCTCGTTCCGACCGGATTTGTCGAGAAACTGGCGCCCGAAGATTTCGTCGCCCTGAAAATCCATTTCGGGGAAAAGGGCAACACGGGCCACATCAAATCGGCTTGGCTCCGCGGGCTGGCGGCGGAAATATTCCGGAGGGCGCCCCGGGCGTTTCTGACCGATTCCAACACGCTTTACACGGGGCCCCGGTCCAATTCCGTCGAACACATCCGCCTGGCCTGGAGCCATGGGTTCACGCCCGATGTACTCGGGCTTCCGATCGTCATCGCCGACGGCCTTTCCGGCGGAGATTACGGAGAAACCCGGGGCGGCCGCGGCCGGGTCGCCTCGGCGAAAATCGCCGGGGCGATAGCGCGTTCGGACGCCCTTCTTGGCCTGGCCCATGTCACCGGCCACGTGCAGACCGGAATCGGAGGGGCCATCAAGAACCTGGGGATGGGCTGCGCGTCCCGGGCGGGAAAGCTCGATCAGCACGCGGTCGTCCATCCCCGGATTCAAAAGAAATCCTGCCGGGATTGCGGCCTCTGTCTGGATCATTGCCCGGCTGCCGCCATCGTCCGGAATCCGGACGGCGTCGAGATCGACGGGGCCCGGTGCACCGGCTGCGGCGAGTGTCTTGTCACCTGTAAATACGGCGCGGTCAAAATCCGCTGGGACGAGGACTCTCTCCGGATCCAGGAGAAGGTGGCGGAATACGCCCTTCTTGTCGCCCGACGGTTCCCGAATAAAATCGCTTTTATCAATTTCCTGATCCGGGTGACCAAGGATTGCGATTGCATGGCCCGGACCCAGCCGCCGCTCATCGGCGACATCGGTCTGCTGGCCTCGGTCGACCCGGTCGCCGTCGACCGCGCTTCGGCCGATCTTGTCCTCCGCCGGGCCGGCGGAACGGACGTTTTCCGGAAAGGGTACGACATCGACTGGTCCCGGCAGTTCTCTTACGCCGAGAAAATAGGCCTCGGGTCCAATCGGTATGATCTCGTCGAATTAAAGTGAGAGGGAAGGCGGCCCGCCCCGGCCGAGAAGTCCGGCCGACTATTCGAGCGCCCGCAGCTTCGGCATAAACACGTAAACCGAGGCGCCAAACAACAGGGCGATCAGGGAATTGATGACAAGGGCTGGCGGTTCGCCGATGCGCCCGGCTACGGCCCCGATCAACAGAGAGCCGAGCGCGATCGAACCGAAAAACGTGAAAGCATAAATCCCCATCACCCGGCCGCGCAAATGATTCGGGGTCAGGCTTTGAATCGACGCGTTGGAAAGGTTGAAAACGAGAATGAGGGCGAATCCGGCGGCGAACAGGGTGAGATAGGCGAAAATCGGCCGGTGAATGAAGGCGAAGACGATCATCAAGATGGGAAACGACAAGGATCCGAAGGTGAGGAGCTTTCCCCTGAAGCGAAACCGGCCGAGCGAAGCGATGAACAGGGCGGCGGCGACGGCGCCTAAACCGCGGGCCGAAGTGAGCAATCCGTTCGTCGTCGCATTTCCGTGGAGGATGTTGACGGCCCAGGCGGGGATGAGGGTCACGAAGGCGAACCCGAACATGCTGATGACGAACACCATCCCCAGGATCGTTCGGACGACCGGTTGGCCGGCGGCGTAGCGAAGCCCTTCCTTGAGCTCGGCCGAGAGCGAGGCCGGACGCGGGCGGGGAACGAACGCGGGAAGCTTCATTTTCGTCAGGGCGATGATGATGGCCACGAAGGAAAGGCCGTTGATGAAAAAACACCAGCCGGGTCCGACAAAGGCGTAGATCATTCCTCCGACGGCCGGCCCGATTGCGGCTGAGGTGTTGAACATGGCCGAGTTCAGAGCGATGGCGTTGGTCATGTCCTCTATGGGAACCAACTCCTGGACGAGAGCCTGGCGGGCGGGCGCGTCGAAGGAGTTGGCGGTTCCGAATCCCAGGGCAAGGAGGATAATATGCCACGGCCGGATCGCGCCGGTAAAAACGAGGGCGGCCGACAAAAGGGCCAGGGCCATCATCCCGGTCTGGGTGATGATCATCACCCGGCGGCGGGGAACGCGATCGGCCACGACCCCGGCCATCAACATGAACAACCATGTCGGGGCACCGGCCGCGAATCCGACCAACCCGAGAAACGTCGGGGATTTCGTCAATTCGAAAACCAAAAATCCCAGAGCCGTGGATTGCATCCAGCTGCCGAACAACGAGGTCAACTGGCCGTAGAACCAGAGCCGATAATTGCGGTGTCTTAAGGCGAGAAACGTCCGGTGCTCGCCGGTTCTGTCCCGCCACTGCCCCTGAATATCTCGAATCATCGCCTGGGTGCTCCGTCTCGGTCCGGACTCCATCGAGAACGGGATTGACGAAAGTGGTCGGGGAGGTGGGATTCGAACCCACGACCCCAGCGTCCCGAACGCTGTGCGCTAGCCAGGCTGCGCTACTCCCCGATGAGGAACGCTTATTATAGCCGGAACACGAAAAAGTGCAACAGATTTATCCGGTTGCGTCAAACCGGGCGACCGCGGGGGGATCCAGAAATTCCCAGGATCCGGCGACACCGGAGGCCCGGGCGCCCAGTTCGAGATGAAGCATCGCAATTCCGCAATCCAGGCTCTTTGGGTACCGGACTCCGTTCCGGCCGGAATCCCAACGGACGGTGATGGAACCGGGAGTAAGGGCGAAACGCCAGGGTTGGCGGTTTCCCGCCGAGGGGGCGGCCCGGGCCGCTTCGAGGGCTTTTTTCTGCCAGGGCAGGGGAGAAGTTCCTTGGGTCATTTCATCCAGGACTTTCCTTTTCTTCGAACCGGCCGCCCGGACGTACAATTTTTCCTTGAAGGAAAAATCCCGCTCTCCGAGGCCGAGCGGCGTCACGGCGAAAACACGTTCGAAGCCCGAAAGAACGACGCGTTTTTCGACTTCGGATCGACGAAACATTCCGCTGACCCAGCAGGTCCCGAGCCCGAGGGCGGTCGCTTCGAGGATCAGGCCTTCGCCCGTGTAGCCGACAAAGGCGGCGGCGGCCGGGGAGGAGGAAGTTCCGATCATGACCGCGAAGGCCGGGGCGCCGGAAATGCGGCCGTAGCTTCCGATGACGCCCCGGAGGACATGATCGGGAGGTTCCCGGACGATTTCAAACCGGGCTTCGGGAAACGGCCGGAAGGCGCGGCTCAAAAATTCCAGGCGTTCGAACTGGTCTTCGGCGACCGGCCGGCCGGGAAGGAAGCTGCGCCTGGATTTCCGGAAAAAAACGGCCTGGTGCCAGGAGGAAACGGGCAGGTCCATCGGTGTTTCTTCTTTTCGTGTCCGGCGTCATTATACGCCCGTCGGCGGCCGCGGGGGGGGAAGGGCCTTGTTATCTGTCCTCGTTCCGCCGGGAATATTGGCCAAATCCGGGCTTCCTCCTGTATAATATCCCGCTCCTGAATTTCCCTCAGGATAATCCTTCGCGGAAGAGTTTGAACATGACGAAATGGTGGCACCTCGACCCGGAAACCTCGGCCCGGCAGCTCGAGACGGACCTGCGATCCGGTCTTTCGCCGGCCGCGGCGGTCGACAGGCGCGTGCAATACGGACCCAATCAGCTTCGCGAACAGAAAGGACGGACGCCGCTTCGGATTTTCCTCGAACAATTCGCTGACTTCATGATTTGGGTCCTCATCGGCGCGGCTCTCGTTTCGGGATTCCTGAAGGAATGGGTGGATGCCGCGGCGATCGTGGCCATCGTCATTCTCAACGCCATCCTGGGCTTCATCCAGGAACACCGGGCGGAGCGGTCGCTCCAGGCCCTCCGAAAACTCGCGGCCCCGTTTTCCAAGGTGATCCGGGACGGGAACAAATCGTCGATTCCCTCGGCCGACCTGGTGCCGGGCGATATTGTCGAACTTGAAGCGGGGGATTATGTCCCGGCTGACGGGCGCCTCATCCAGCACACCGCGAACTTCGCCGTCTTGGAAGCCAGCCTGACCGGGGAATCGACGCCGGTCGCCAAAACCCAGGCCGCCCTGAACGAAGGAGACGTCCCCCTGGCTGACCGGGCCAATATGGTCTACTTGGGAACGTCCATCGTCTCGGGAAAAGGACGAGCCTTGATCGCGGAAACCGGGATGAGTACCGAGCTCGGCCGCATTGCCGGGATGATCCAGGCGATCGTCCATGAGAGCACGCCTCTTCAAAAGCGGCTCGAACAATTTGGAAAACTCATCGTTTACGCCTGCTTTGGCCTCGTCGCCCTCATTTTCGGGCTCGAGCTCTTGCGCGGCGGCAAGCTGCTGGACATGTTTCTCACGTCGGTCAGCCTGGCCGTGGCCGCAATCCCCGAAGGTCTTCCGGCCGTCGTCACGATCGCTCTGGCCCTCGGTGTCCAGCGGATGGTCAAGCGACATGCCTTGATCCGCAAGCTTCCGGCCGTCGAAACCCTGGGGTCGGCGTCCGTCATTTGTTCGGACAAGACCGGCACATTGACGAAAAACGAAATGACCGTCCGCGCCGTCTGGACACCGGCCGGGCTGACCCGGATCGAGGGGATCGGGTATGACCCGACCGGGAATTTCGTCCGGGACGAACGGCCGGTTTCGGCCGGCGACGATCCTGACCTGCGGGCCTGCCTCGAGGCGGGCGTTTATTGCAACGGCGCCGATCTCGTTCAAAAGGAAGGCCGCTGGACCATCGTCGGCGACCCGACGGAAGGAGCCCTCCTGACCGCGGCGGCCAAGGCGGGCATCCGGAAAGCCGAGATGGAGGCGCGAAGCGCGTTCGTCGAGGAAATTCCGTTCGATTCCGAACGGAAGCTGATGTCCGTCATTCGCCGGGCCGGTAACGAAGGGTCCTTGACGGCGTACGTCAAGGGCGCCCCCGATATCCTCCTCGATCGATGCACGCACATTCTCGAAAACGGCCGGCCCCGGCCGATTCACAAGGACGACCGGGCCCGCATCGACCATATGACCGACCAGCTCTCGGATCAAGCCCTGCGTGTTCTGGCCACAGCCCGGCGCGTGTTCGAGGCGCCTCCCGACTCCTGGTCGGATTCGATCGTGGAGCGGGAGTTGACGTTCCTCGGCCTGACGGCCATGATTGATCCCCCGCGGGAGGAAGTAAAATCGGCCATCGCCAAGTGCCGGGCCTCCGGAATCGCCACGGTCATGATCACCGGCGATCATAAGAACACCGCGATCGCGATCGCCCGCGAATTGGGATTCTACGGTGAAGACAGCCGGGCCCTGACGGGGGAGGAACTGGACCGCCTGGACGAAGAAACGTTCGAGCGTGAAGTCGAACGGACGGCGGTCTACGCCCGCGTTTCGCCCGAGCACAAGCTCCGCGTCGTCAGGGCCTGGCGCAAACGCGGCCGTGTGGTGGCCATGACCGGTGACGGGGTCAACGACGCCCCGGCCGTCAAGGAAGCGGACATCGGCGTGGCCATGGGAATCACCGGGACGGACGTGACGAAGGAAGTCTCCGACATGATCGTCACCGACGACAACTTCGCTTCGATCGTCGCCGCCGTGGAGGAAGGCCGGGGGATCTACGACAACATCAAGAAATTCATCCATTATCTCCTCTCCTGCAACACCGGCGAGATCCTGACGATGTTCGTCGCCACGCTGATCGGCTGGCCCGTGCCGTTGTTTCCCATCCAGATTCTCTGGGTCAACCTGGTGACGGACGGCTTGCCCGCCCTCGCCCTGGGCATGGATCCGGTCGCCCCCGACATCATGTCTCGGTCGCCGCGGCGGAAAGACGAGCCGATCATCACCGGACGCCGGGCCCGCCTGATCATCGCCCAGGGGGCGTTCATCGCCGCCTGCGCCCTCGGGGCTTTCGCTTTCGTCCTGTTTGTCGAGCACGAGAACATCACCCGGGCCCGGACCGCGGCCCTGTTCGCCCTGACCGCAAGCCAGCTCTTCCACAGTCTCAATTGCCGCAGCCAGAGGGATTCGCTTTTCAAGCTCGGCGTATTCACCAACATGATATTGATCGCGGCGATCGGCGCTTCATTTGCCCTGCAAATCGCCATCCTCTACATACCGTTCACCCAAAAGATCTTCAAGGTCGAGGCCCTCGGCCTCCTGGACCTGGCGATCGTCATCGCCGTCTCGTCGTTCCCGTTGGGGATGATGGAATTGGTCAAGCTCGCGAACCGGCGCCGCGTGACGGACGCGAAGGCCTGATTTCCATCCCCCGGAATTACCGGATCGGGTACGTCGAACAAATTCTGGATTTCTCGGCCCCGACGGTTTTTCAGGAAGCCGGTCTCAGTCTTCCCCGGGACCAACGGGGGGACCTCTGGCGTGTCGAGAAAATTCTGGCCGGACTGGGATTCGGGGCGGCCGACCGGGTGAAACATCCGGGCGAGCTTTCCGGCGGGTTCCAGGTCCGGTTGAACCTCGCCAAGGTCCTTCTGGCCGATTACAACATGCTGCTTCTGGACGAGCCGAACAACTATCTCGACATCACTTCGATCCGCTGGCTGGAGAAATTCCTGAACGCTTGGCCGGGCGAACTGATGCTGGTCACCCACGACCGGAGCTTCATGGACAAGGTCGTCACCCACACCCTGGCTATCCACCGGCGCAAGGTCAAAAAAATCGAGGGCGACACCGGGAAGCTGTACGATCAGATCGCCCTGGAAGAGGAGACGTACGAGAAAACGCGGATCAATGACGAGCGCCGCCGGAAGGAAATCGAAAATTTCATCGCCAAGTTCCGGGCGAGCGCCCGTCTCCAGGGCCTGGTGGAATCCCGGAAAAAAACGCTGGCGAAAATGGGCCGGAAGGAGAAACTCGAGAAGCTTCCTTCGCTCGATTTCGCCTTTGCGTACAAACCCTTCCACGGCAAATACGTCCTGATCATCGACGGCCTGACCTTCGGCTACGAACCGGCCCGGCCGTTGATCAGGGACTTCGGGTTGAGCATCGGCGCGCGGGACCGGGTGTTCATCATCGGCCCCAACGGCAAGGGGAAAACCACATTTTTAAAACTCCTGGCCGGGCGGCTCGAGCCCCAGGCCGGGACGGCCGTCAGCCCGATGGCCGTCACGACGGGATATTTCGAGCAGACCAACGTCCAATCCCTGGTTCCCCAGAATACCGTGTTGGCCGAAATCCAGAACGCCGACGTCTCCATCGAACCAGCCAAGGCGCGCTTCCTGGCCGGGATGATGATGTTCGAGGACGACAACGCCCTGAAAAAGATCTCGGTCTTGTCCGGCGGGGAAAAAAGCCGCGTCCTTCTGGCCAAGCTTATCGCCTCGCCGGTGAACCTTCTTCTCCTGGATGAGCCGACCAACCACCTGGACATGGACTCGTCGGACGCACTGCTTGCGGCCCTGGACGAATTCGACGGCGCGGTGATCATGGTCACTCACAACGAAATGTTTCTAGACGCCCTGGCCGAGAGGCTGATTGTTTTTCAGGATGATGGGCTCTCGGTTTTTGAGGGGACGTACGAGCGCTTCCTGGAAAAGGTCGGCTGGTCGACGGAGAGGGACCGGCCGCGTTCCCGGCCGGACGAGACGCTTCCGGCGCCGGCCGCGGCCCCCCCGCTCGGCCGCCGGGAACTCCGGAAACTCCGATCGGAAATCGTGGCCGAAAAATCGAAGGTTCTCCGGCCGATCGAACAGAAGATGAACACTTTGGAAAAAACCATCGAAAAAACCGAAGCGGATATCGCCCGGATGACCCGGGAAATCGTTGAGGCGTCCCAGTCCCGGGAGAGCGGAAAGATCGTCGAACTCAGCAAATCGCTCCACCAATCCCGGTGCGACCTGGACGCGTATTTCGAGGACCTGGAGCCGCTTCTTCAGGAGTATGAGTTCAAGCGGGCGGAATTCGACCGGCGGCTCGGCGGACTCGAAGCCTCGGAAAAAAACGCGTCGTCCTGATCGCCGGCCCTACTTTTTCTTGTCGCCGTACCAGACGCCGGCCGCCATGTATTCAGGAGGAGAAAATTCCTGAATCCAGACCCGGATCGTTTCCATCGGGGCGCCGATGGATTCCCGCACGGCCCGGGTCACGGATTCAAGGAGCGCTTTCTTCTGCTCGTCCGTCCGGCCTTCGAGCATGTGGATTTCAATAAGAGGCATAATGAAATCTCCTGTTCCGACGGACCATTATAGCCCGAACTCACGGAGCCGGAAACGCCGAAGCCGGCGTTCCCGCGTCCGTCCGTCACTTCAGTGTGAAGGTGACCGTGACGGTGAAGATGACGCCGCGGGGGCGGCCGTTGACCACCATCGGTTCGTAGACCCACTGCCGCACGGCATCCTCGGCCGCCCGGTCGAGCATGGGGATGGACCGCAGGATCTTGACGTTCTGAACCCGGCCATAGATGTCGGTCTGGGCTTCGATGATGACGATCCCCTCGATCCGGGCTTCGCGGGCGATGTCCGGATAGATGGGATCGACCCGCTTGATCAGGGTCGGGGGCCGGATTTCGCCGATGGCCCGCACGGGCGCTTCGACTTCACCGACGACGCCCCCGAGCACACCTCCGACGACGCCGCCGAGGACACCGCCGATGACCCCGCCTTCGACGCCGCCTTCGACGCCACCCTCGATCCCGATGTCCGAGATCTGCTCTTCGGCGATCTCGGTCGGGATGTCGACGGGGGCGACGAGCTTGCCGGCTTCGAATGAGGATTGAGCTTGGACGGGTTTGATCCGCTTGACCGCGGCGGAGGAGGCCTTCTTGGCCGGCGGCGGGGGAGGCGGAGGCGGAGGGGGCGGAGGCGCCAGGAACGCGCTGGTGATCTCGATCCGCGGCATGTTCCCCGTATGGAGGAGGGGCAGGATGATCAGGATGAGGGCGATGGCTGCGTGGGAGACCACGGACAAGGGCAGCGCCCAGGCTTTCGTCTTGATTCTCGATTCAGGGACGATGAAGGAATCTTCGAACATGACCTTCTCCTTCGGACTCCCTCCGGCATAACGGCGCCGGATACCGTCGGTGACGCGGCCCGGAAAAGTGTCCCAGTAGTCCCGGCCGACGGGTGTTTCGGCGGAGTCCTTGGCCAAGGCATTCAACCGACGGAAATGCTCCGTTTCGTCCCGGCACTCCGGGCAAGCGGCGAGGTGGGCCTCCATTTGGCGGCGCTTTCGCCCGCGGAGTTCGTCGTCCACGAAGGCACTGAGCCGGTCTTGAAGCGTCCGGTATCTCATGGCCGCCTCCTTTCGATTCTGTCCGCCAGCAGGACGCGGAGTTTTTTCCTGGCGCGGCTGAGCCGGGACATGACCGTTCCCTTGGAGATTTTCAGCGCCCGGGCGATGTCTCGGTAGCTTTGGTCTTCGAAAGCGCGGAGAACGAAGACCTCCCGTTGATCGGAGGGAAGAGCCCCCAGAGCTTCCTGGAACTCGCACTCAGCCTCGCGGCGGAGGAGCTCATCCTGAGGCAGGTCCCGATAAGGGGCCGGTTCCCGGTCGCCCAGGGGCTCTTCCCGTTTGGCCGTCCGGAGATGATTCAAGGACGCGTTGACCGCGATCCGGCGGAGCCAGACGTAAAAATCGCGGCCTTCCTTAAAACCGGGGAGGGCGCCATAGGCGCGGATGAACGTTTCCTGGGCCAGGTCGTCGGCGATCTGGGGAGCGCCGGCCATCCTCAAACAGAGGTAGTAAATGGGACGCTCGTAGGCCTTGACCAGGCATTCATATGCTTCCATGTCACCCTCTTTGGCCCGGACGACCAAGCTTTGTTCTTCCGTCGGGTCAACGTGCCTCATGTGAGCTCCCATTCCATATACCCGCGAAACCTTTTTTTATTCCTTTCCCTTATAAAATAGCGCGGAACCGGCGCCGTTGTAAAATCCGGTCGGGCCGCCCTTTTCCGGCAGGGCGGGATGTGCTATATATGATTCATCTTACGGCCTTGCGTTCGAGACCGAGGAGGGCTCAAGATGATTGAGACGCTATGTCAAATTCCCCTGAACACGCTTCGATCCTACGGGAAGCCCGACCAGCTCCTTTATAAAGAAAAGGGACGGTATGTCCCGATCTCGAGTCGGGAGTTCTACGACCGCATCCGGTTCATCGCCCTGGGCCTTCGCGCTCTGGGCCAGGAGCCCGGCGACAAGCTGATCATTTTGGCGGAAAACCGACCTGAATGGGTGATGACCGATTTCGCCAACCTGGCCGCCGGAGGAGTGACGGTACCGATCTACCCGACCTTGATGCCCGAACAGATCCGCTACATCATCGACGATTCCGAAGCGAGGTTCGTCGTCTGCTCGACGCCCGAGCTGCGGGTCAAAATCGAAGCGGTCCGTCCGTTATTGTCCCAGGTCACCCATTTCCTGTCGTATGAGCCGAACCCCCCGGCCGGGTTTGTTTCATTTGACACGGTGATCGATGAGGGCCGGCGGGCCGACGCGTCCGACCCGGAGGCGTTCGAGCGGTCGGTCGCGGCCGTCCGGCCGGACGATATCGCCTCCATCATCTATACCAGCGGAACGACCGGAATCCCCAAAGGGGTCATGCTGACCCACCGAAATTTCTTCAGCAACTCCCAGGCGCTCGACGCCGTGACCGATTTCAACGCCGGCGACACGATCCTCTCCTTCCTTCCGCTGTCGCACGTCCTGGAGAGGATGACGACGTTTTCCTTCCTGTACAAGGGGGCCACGCTGGCCTTTGCCGAGAGCATCGATACCGTCGCCGAAAACCTTCTGGAAATCCATCCCACGATCATGGTCAGCGTGCCGCGCCTCTTCGAAAAGCTCTACTCCCGGATCATGGACAGCGTCCTGGCCGGGTCGGCGGTCAAAAAGAAAATATTTTTCTGGGCGCTGCGCGGCGGGCTGGATGCAAGCCGGAAGGCCCAGCAACGGACGGCTGCCCTCTTCCCCCGGAAAAGCCCGCGCCTTCGCCTCGCCCAGAAACTCGTTTTTTCGAAAATTCTGGAGAAGACCGGCGGCCGGGTGAAATTTTTCGTATCCGGCGGCGCCCCGCTGTCGCGCGACATCGCCGAATTTTTAGATCCTTGTCCGCGGAGCGAATGTCATGCGGGGATATTACAAGAAAGAAGCGGAAACGGCCGAGGCTCTGGTCGGCGGATGGCTGCACACCGGAGACATCGGCCATCTTGACGGCGAGGGCTTCCTGGTTATCACGGACCGGAAGAAAGACTTGATCGTCACGGCCGGCGGCAAGAATGTCGCCCCGCAACCGATCGAAAATCTCCTGAAACAGAGCCCTTATATCGCCCAGGCGGTCGTCGTCGGCGCCCGCCGCAAATTCATTTCGGTTCTTATCGTTCCCAATTTCGAAAAACTGGAGGCCTATGCCCGCGAGCGGGGGATTCCGTTTATCGAGGATAGGGACCTGTGCGCCAGGGCGGACATTCAGGAATTCATCCGGGCGGAAATCGACCGCTGTACGCCCGGACTGGCCTCGTATGAAAAAATCAAAAAAATCATCCTCCTCGACCGGGAGTTCGACATCGAACGGGACGAGCTGACTCCGACGCTCAAGGTCAAGAGGGCCCGGGTGGAGGAAAAATACAAGGATATGATCGACGCCTTGTACAAGGATTGAATGGGATGAAAACTTTTCGCATCGTTCTTCGTCCGGGAGCCGCGGCGGTGATCGCCGTGGTTGTTCTTTCGGCCTCGGCCGTCGGAGGCTCATCCGGGCAGGAGAACGTCTCTCAGGACATCGCCGCGGAGATAGCCGCCCAAATCGAAAATGCCCGAGACGCCCTTCGGGAAAACGGAAAGTGCGCCGAAGCCTTGAACCTCCTGACCCCGGTGCTAGCGCGTCTGCTCTCCGTCCCGGAGGCGAAACAAAGAATCGAACTCTCGGCCGAGGTTTTTTTGCTGCGGGGGCTGGCGGAGATCTGCCTGGGCAATGAAACGGCCGCCCGGAGGGAATTCCAAAGCCTTTACGCCCTCGGTCCGGACATCGCCCGGGCGACGACGAAAAACGTTTTCGACCCGAAAGTCTTGCCCCTTTTAAAACAGGCCGAACGCGAAAGCCGGGGGGAGAACAGCGATTATGTTCTCGGCCTCATCTCCGAGCCGCCCGGGGCGATGGTTCGGATCGACGGGCGGGAAATAGGGATGACACCGGTCCTCTATCAGGCGCCCGGTCCCGGTCCTATCGTCGTTGAAATTGAAAAGCCCGGGTACGAGAGCATCCGGGACGAAGTGGCGATCGAACAATATGAGACCCGCCGGGAGTACGAATTGAAGGCGGTGGATATGTCGGCCCGCATTCGTTCGATACCGGCCGGAGCGAAGGTTTTCCTGGACGGCCAGGATACCGGGCAAGTGTCGGAAACGGAACTCTCCGGGTTGACGCCGGGGCCGCATCGTCTTCGGCTGCTTCTTCCGGGTTTTCGGGAGGAAGAAGCGGTTTTGGAAGCGACTTTGGAAAATCCCAAACTCGAATGGGAGGTCCGCCTGATCGCCGCGAATTATCTTCCGGCCGGGACATGGGGAGGTCTGGAAAGCACATTGTTGAAATCTCCGGTTGTGATCGCGCGAGGGATTTCGGGAACGTTTGTCATCGGCGACTCCAGCGACGCCAAGCTCAAGATTTTCGACGAAAAAGGCGGGCTCATCTGGCGCTCCGAGCCGGGGATTTTAGCCGAGATGGGTCTGCTGCGCATCGGAGGTTTGGCCGTCACTTCCTCCGGAAACTTTCTTTTGAGCGATTCCGAGAACCATGTGATCTTTCAATTGCGGCCGGATGGCCGGTTGTTGTCTCAATGGGGGTCGTTCGGTTCGGGTCCGGGCGAACTCAATACGCCGCTCGGCTTGGCCGTTGACGAAGACGGCCGGGTTTATATCGCCGATTCGGGCAACGATCGCGTCCAAATAAGGTCGGCGGAAGGAATCCCGGTTCAAACGTGGGGCGGCCCGGGCGGGACAGCCGGGAATTTCCAGAACCCGCGCGCGGTGGCCGTCCGCGGACCCGAGGTTTACGTCCTGGATTCCCTTCATGTCCAGATCTTCGAGCGCGACGGTTCCCTGAAATCCGCCTGGGAGCCGAAAGGGCCGACCGGCGAACCCGTCGGCGACGCCACCGCTCTGGCCGTGGACGCGGAAGGGTGCGTCTTTTTGGCCGATCCTCGCGGACAACGGATCCTGAAATACGATCCCGCCGGCGGATTCGTCTGCGCTTGGGGCTCACCTGGAACCGAAAGCGGAGAATTCGGAAATCCATGCGGCCTTGTCGAAGACGGAAGCGGACGGATTTACGTCATTGAGCGGGAAAACCATCGCGTTCAGATCTTCCAGGTCCAAACGGGCCTCAACGCCCCCGAAGCGAAAACGGCTTTCCGCGGGTCTTGCCTGGAAACCCCGGAGGGGAGAAACCCGGTATGAAAAAATTGTATTCGGCGATATTGGCAGGATGGGTGGCGGCGTCTGTGTCATGCGTCATCCCGGTTTTCGTGGATGAGGGGAGCCGATGGAATCAGCCCCGGGAGCCCTTCCGCCAAACGGTGGCGTTCGAGACCGGGGGCGTCCTCCGGGTGGACAACGCTTTCGGAAACATCATCATTCGCGGTTGGGACCGCAACGAGCTGGAAATCACGGCCGAGGAAACGTGGGACGAATCTGCGGGGGTCCCGGACCGGTCGCTTCAAAGGAGCGAAATCGTCCCGCGTGTCGAAGTCGAAACCAAGGACAAGATCGTTACGATCAAGGCCCGGCCGCGCGATGAAGCTTTCACCGGCGACCGGATCATCCATCTTCTGATTCAAGTCCCGCATCATGTCGTCCTCGGGAGCGTCAGCGGACGCCGGGGCCGCATCGCCCTTTCCGACCTTTACGGAGAGGCCCGCCTTCGGCTCGACGACGGCGACATCCGGATCGAAAACTTTTCCGGCGGCCTGGACGCCGAGCTCGGGCGGGGCTCAATCCAGGCCGAGTTGCTCGACCTGAGAAATGAGGATGGCGTACGCCTCGTCCTGAACGAAGGCCCGGTCGAGCTCTCCCTGGAACCCGGCTTTAACGGACGCCTGGAAGCCGACGCCGGGGAAGGAACGGTCGTCTGCGATTTCAACCTGACCCCGGCCGCCGAAAAAACAAAAGCTTCCGGGACGATCGGGACCGGCGAAGGCGCCCTGATCATCGTCTCGGCGCGGAGGGGAAACGTGAGCATCCGGAAATCCGGATAAGGAAGGGCGCGATGGAGGAAAAACAGAAAATCATCCGAGCGGCCGTCGTCATTTTGATCGTCATCGTCCTGGGAATCAGCGCCTATTACTATTTCTTCTCCGGCCGGGGGAAAAACACCGGGGGAGGAATCACCCCGGCCCAGGCTGAAAAGATGGACGCGGAAAAACCGGATGTCATCGACGGAACGGCGTTGACGCCGTTGGCCGTGGCCCTGGACCGGAGCGACGAAGCCGTCCGGACGCTGGTCGGAGAAATTTCGCGGAATCCCGTCCTGACGCACTGGCTCCAAAGCAAGGACCTGCTGCGGCGATGCGTCGCCGCCGTCGACAATATTGCCAATGGCCAAAGCCCCCGGACGCAATTCGATTTCTTCGTCCCGGCCGGGCCTTTCAAGATCCTCGTGAGGGGAAGCGAGACGTACCTCGATTCGGGCTCATACGCCCGATATAACGCTGCGGCCGACGTTTTCGACACCCTCAGCCCGGAAGGATGCGCCCGGGCTTACGGGATGTGCCGGGACCTGCTCCGGCAGGCCTATCGCGAATTGGGATATCCGGAAGGAGATTTCAATCAAGTGCTCTACCGGGCGATCATCGAAATCCTGAGGACGCCTGTCCTCGAAGACCCGATCGCGGTGAGAAAGAACGTCACGACGTATTTTTTCAAAGACGCCAAACTCGAAGAACTCGATGACGTCCAAAAACACCTGATCCGGATGGGTCCGGAAAACCTTCAGCTCATCCAGGTGAAGTTGCGGGAAATCGCCCTGGCTTTGGGATTCACCGAGGCCCAATTGCCCGTTCCGCGGCCATACCGGTAAGCGTCGGCCGCTCAGTCGTTTCGCCGTTTCCAGTGGAACGGACTTTTCCGCTCAAAATCCGGGTTCAGGTGTTCGTCCTCGGCGAAAAGCGCGGATTGGACGAAGAGAGGATCGAATCCCAAACGACGCGCCCGGTCGAGGACCGCCCCGTATTCGTCGGGAAGAAGGGGCCGGCGGAGGTCTTCCGGGGCGCGCCAGCACGGCTGGTACTGGCTCATTAAACTCAAGGGAACGGTCGGCCGAAAAGTTTCGGCCAGCCAGTCGCAAACGGCCAGCGAATTGGGAACCTGGCCCGGAAGGACCAGATGGCGGAAGATCGTCCCGGCGGAGGCGAAGCCGCCTGCGTCGAGAATCAAATCGGGTTGTTGAACGAACATTTCCTGGAGCGCCGGCCCGGCGTGGTCGAAATAATCGGCCGCCCCGGACAGCCGGGCGGCGGGTTCGGACAGGGCGTATTTGCAATCCGGCAGGTAAATATCAACGATCCCGGCCAGCCGTTCGATGACGTCTGCCCGTTCATAGCCGTTGGTGTTGTAAACCAGGGGAAGCGAAAGTCTCCGGGCCAGGGCGAGGCGGAGGGCCCGCAGAATCGGGAGGATTGCCTGCGTGGGGGAAACGAGGTTGATGTTGAGGGCGCCGCGGCGTTCCAGGTCGAGCATCATGTCGGCAAGCTCTTCGTCCTCGACCGGGCGCCCCCGGCCGAGCCAGCTGATTTGATAATTCTGACAGAAGAGACAGCGCAGATTGCAGCCGCAAAAAAAAATCGTCCCGGATCCGCGCCGCGAAACATTCGAGGATTCCGAATCCGCGCAATCGTGGAGTCCGCTGAGGACGGGTTCCTCCCCGAAATGAAGCAGGGCGGAGGCAATGACGGCCTTGGTCCCTGTCCGGCAATATCCGGTCGGGCCGCGGCTGCGGTCGGCGTGGCATTCCCGGGGACAAAGGGCGCAATCGGTCTCCTGACCTTCCCAGGCAGAGAGCGCCCGTTCGATCCGTTCGATCTTGCGGGCGTTCATGGCCGGATTCGATCTGTTTACGTCAGGCGCGCATCCGGCTTAAAAAGCGCCCAGTTGACATCCTTTGATTTTAAGGCCGGCCTGGTCGGCGACATAACCGGCCAGTATCCGGGAAACACGGAATTTCGCGGCGATCTTCCAAATTTCCGAACAGGTGATCCGTTTTTCGACGCCTCCGGCGTCTTCCAGGGCTTCTATCAACCCGTCCGGAACGAGTTGCAAAGCGGCGCCGGCCGCGGCCCATCCCTTGGCGTGGCCGGGATATCCGAATATGCCGATTTGACAGAGGCTGAGATGGACGGCGAGCGCATCGAGGGTCCGGCCGACTTCTTCCGGTTTCACTCCCGTTTTTTCGGCCAGGCGGATGGTGGCCGCGCAGGAAACCGTCCCGTCGGCTTCCTTCAGGCGGTCGATTTCGGCCGAGAGAACCTCATCCGGCTTTGGATCCGGGGGAATCATTTTATCTTTCAGGGCCATGAAATACCTCCTCGAACGCGTTCCCCATGGTAAGGGGAAGGACGTCCCAAGTCAACGCGGGGCGCCGATAGTGTCTCAAAAGATCTTCGTCCGACGGGTCCTGAGTCGGCCTGCGCTTTGCGCGGGTACTCGGTCGGTCTTGCCGACAAGTGCACACCCCCAAAACTTCTCACGGTCCATGGAGATATTCTGAAAGCCGAAAAAGCATATTGCTATTAACGTTTCGAATTTTGGGGAGCCCCCAGCCTCCCACCCGTCGGACGGATTTTAACCAGTGCGTTCTGTACGTAATCAATCTGACTCGACGACATATAATGACTTTGCCCGTCCGTTTGAAGGACAAATACGCGTGTGATAGAATTCCCGCGCTTCTATATTCTCCGAACGGTCCGGCCTAAGGAGCATCGACTCGATGGCCCGCCGTCGAAGCGCCGGACAAGATCCGGACAACGGCCGGGACGGAAACGTCCCCGCCCCCCGATCCATGGAAAGGAGATGCCCTTGCGCCCGAACACTTTTCCGGCCATTGCCGCCCTTATCCTCATTTTCGGGCCCGTTTTCGTCTTTTCGCAAGACCCCGTGGTGTTTCAGGACGCGGCCGGGCGGACAATTACGTTGGAAAAACCGCCGCAGAGGATCCTGGCGATCGGGCACGGTCCCCAGATCATCGCCCACTTGTTGTTTATGTTTCCAGAGAGCCGGAGCCGGCTCATCGGTTGGGAGCGCCGGGGGTCGAAGGCCAGCGAATTTATCCCGTTGATCGACGCCGATTTCGACAAGCGGGCTTTCCCGGGCCCGAACACTGGGGTGGAAGAGGTAGCCGCCCTGCATCCCGACCTGGTGCTGATGCGCGGAATCGCGCCCGACCCCAAGGGGGACGCGTTGGAGAAAGTGGGGATTCCGGTCGTTTATCTCGGCCTGGAGAATCCGGAACAATACCGGAAAGACATCGGTCTCATCGGGCTTATCTTGGGAAATCCTTCCCGGGCCGAAGAGATCACCCGTTTCTACCAGGACCGGCTCGACCGGATCGAAGGCGCCCTGGCCGGTCTCGCGGACGACAAGAAACCGACCGTTTTCCTGGCTATGACGATGTCCCGCGGGGCCAAGATCGCCGTCCGGGTCCCGGCGACCCCCTGGATTCAAACCGTCATGGTCCGTCTGGCCGGAGGAAGACCGGTCTGGGCGGAAGCGGCCGCCGATACGTCGGGCTGGACGGTCGTCAACATGGAGCAGATCGCCCGCTGGGATCCCGATCGTATCGTCCTGGTCGTCTGGCATACTATGGATCCCCGGCAAACGCTCGCGGAAATCGGCGCGGACCCGCTGTGGCGCGAGTTACGGGCCGTTCGCGGCGGCAAAATGCGGGCTTTTCCCTCCGATATTTACGGGTGGGATACGCCCGATCCTCGTTGGATCCTCGGGTTGACCTGGTTGGCCAAAACATTTCATCCCGAACGGTTTGCCGGAACGGACATGAACGCCGAGATCGTGTCGTTTTTCCGCAAGCTTTACGGGATGAGCCCGGAAGACATCGAGGCGAAGATCCTTCCATCGATCCGAACCGATTATCGCTGAACCATGAATCCTGTCGAAGCCCGCCGCCTCCGGATCCGCCGGATCTGGATCCTGGCGGCGATTTCCGTAGCCGCCCTGGCGGTTTCGATTCTGTTCGGACGCTATCCGGGCCCGGCCGTGACGCCATTTTCCGTGATCGAAAACGACGCTCTCGCCCGGGACCTCATCCTTCATATTCGGCTGCCCCGCATCGCGGCGGCCTTTCTCCTGGGGGCGGCGTTGTCGGCGGCCGGCGCTGTTTTTCAAACCGTCTTTCGGAACCCTTTAGTGGATGCGGGTTTTTTGGGCGTTTCCCAGGGCGCGGCCTTCGGCGCGTCGGCGGCGATCGTATTTGCCGCGGGGAATGCCTGGGCGGTTCAAGGAGGGGCGGCGTTGTTCGCCTTTCTCGGGCTTGCCTTGAGCTACGCTCTGGCGAGCCGGATCCGGTTGGGAGACAAAATCCTACACCTCGTCCTGGCCGGAATCGTGGTGGGTGCTTTTTACGCGGCCGGGACCGGGATCATGAAATATATCGCCGACCCGCAAAAACAACTCCCCGACATCACGTATTGGATGCTGGGCGGGCTTTGGGGAATCACCGGGCGGGACGTCATGGAAATGATGCCGGTCATCGCCGTCGGCCTGGCGTATATGATGGCGACGCGCTGGCGGTTGAATCTCCTGGCCATGAAGGATGAAACCGCCTTCTCCCTGGGTGCGGCGCCGGGCCGGGAACGCCTGGGAGTTTTGATCGCAGCCGTGGCCGTCACCGCGATCGGCGTGGCCAAGGCCGGGCAGATCGCCTGGGTCGGCCTCATCGTTCCGCATATCTGCCGGCGTCTCGTCGGTTCGGAAACGAGGGTGTTGCTTCCGGCCTCGGTTCTCCTGGGCGGGATCTTCGTCCTGGTTTGCGATGATCTGGCCCGGGTCGCCCTCAGCGGTGAGATTCCGCTCGGGATTTTGACTTCGCTTTTAGGAACCGTCCTCTTCCTGATTCTGTTGCTCCAAAGAAAAATCCGGGGGATCGGATGATTGAGCTGCGCCGCGTCTGGTTCTCCTACAACGGGCGGGACGAATCCGTTTTGCGCGACGTGAACCTGACCTTCGCGTCCGGAACGGTGACCGCGGTTGTCGGTCCGAACGGTTCCGGAAAGACGACGCTTTTAAATCTCCTTCTCGGTTGGCTCGTGCCCAAGGAAGGGGAGATCCGGATATCCGGACGCTTGATCGGCCGGTTGTCCGGCCGGGAGCGCAGCCGGCTGGTGGGCCATGTCGCCCCCGACGAGTCGGCCGTTCTCGAATTGGACGTCCGGGATTATGTCCATCTCGGACGCGCGCCCTATGTCGGCCTCCTCGGCCGGGCCGACGAAGAAGACGTCCGGGCCGTCGAAAACGCGCTTTCCGTCGTCGATCTGGCGTCGAAAGCCGGAAAACCCGTCCGGACGTTGAGCACGGGAGAGCGACAATTGGCCTCCATCGCCCGGGCCTTGGCCCAGGCCCCGGACCTTCTGCTTCTGGATGAACCGACGTCCCACCTGGATCTGGCCAACACCCGCCGCGTTCTCCGCGTCCTGCGCCATCTTCGGGATCAAGGCAAGACCATTGTCCTGACGACGCACGATCCCAATACCGCGTCCGTGTTGGCCGATATGATCGTCCTTCTTTACGAAGGCCGGGTAGCGGCGACCGGGGCGCCGGCCGAGGTCATCACCGGCAAGCGGCTGACCGAGGTCTACGGCGTCGACATCGACGTCCGGATGATCGACGGTTTCCCTCATGTTCTGGCCCGGATTTGAGGAATCGCGCTCCGGCGCCGATCGAAGGGAAGGACGGGGCGAACGATTGACAGGCCGGGGTTAATCGGATATATCTCTTCCTCTTTGCCGAAGGAGTCTCTATGGAGTTCGTCGCGAAGGTCGTCGATTTCGTCCTCCATCTCGATAAGCATTTGAGCGGGTTGATCCAAACCTACGGTTTCTGGACCTATCTCATTCTTTTCGTCGTGATCTTTTGCGAAACCGGACTGGTCGTTACCCCGTTTCTTCCGGGCGATTCCCTGATCTTCGCCGCGGGCGCCTTCGCCGCTTCGGGCTCGCTCCAAATCGGTTGGCTTTTTTTGACCCTGGCCGCGGCTGCGGTCCTCGGCGACACGGTCAATTACTGGATCGGAAAAATCCTCGGCCCCAAAGTCTTCTCCAAGGAAAAATCCCGGATCTTCAGGAAGGAATACCTCGACCGGACGCACCGCTTTTATGAAAAATACGGGGCAGAAACGATCATCCTTGCTCGGTTCGTCCCGATCGTCCGGACGTTCGCGCCGTTCGTGGCCGGGATCGGACGGATGAGCTACGGTAAATTCCTCAGCTATAACGTCGTCGGCGGGCTGGCCTGGGTGGCTCTTTTCAGTTTCGGAGGGTATTTTTTCGGCAACATCCCGTTCGTCAAGAAGAACTTTTCCCTGGTGATCATCGCCATCATCCTGATTTCGCTCGTTCCGATTCTCTGGGAATTTCTCAGGCAAAGAAGACAAAAACGGAAATCCGAGGAACGGGCGTCTTAATCGAGCGATATTCCCTTGAAAAGTTTTTGAAAAGGGGAGCGGCCGAGCACCGCCTCGCAGGTTAAATCGGTTTGGAGCGGAGTGATCGAAACGTAATTCCGCTCCGTCGCCCGGATATCGGTTCCTGAGGCCCCGTCGGACTCTGGATTTCCCGTTCCGATCCAATAATAAGATTGTCCGCGGGGGTCTTTCTTTTCAATGACTTCACGGGTGTAATATTTCCGGCCGAGCCGGGTGATCCTGAGGCCAAGCACGGGAGGAGCGGGGATGTTGACGTTTAACGTCACTCCTTGGGGCAGGCCCTTGGCCAGAATGCGTTCGACGAGGCGGTAGACGACGGAGGCCGCATGGTTCAGGAAAAAACGGCCCAAGGCGTTCGGGATCGTGGAAACGGCGATGGAGGGGACGTCGAAAAATGACCCCTGAAAGGCGGCCGCGACTGTTCCGGAATAGTGGGCGTCCAATTGGCCGAGGTTGGGCCCCGGATTCATTCCTGAAATGAGAAGGTCGGGCCGGCGGGGAAGGATTTTGTCGAGGGCGAAGTAAATACAGTCGGCGGGCGTTCCGTCCACACTCCAGATTCCCGGCTTGACCCGGTGCAGGCGGAGCGGCCGGCGGAGCGTCAGCGACAGGGAGGAGGCGCTTCTTTCCCGGTCGGGGGCGACGATCACGGTTTGACCCAGGGGGCGGAGCCGGCGGAAGAGAATCCGGATGCCTTCGCGATGGAACCCGTCGTCGTTGCAGAGGAGAATGAGCGGTTCGGCCGCGTGCGCCATAATCGATCCTTTCCTCCGGTCAGGCGGAAGCGGCCGGCCGGTTCAAGGGGAGAGGTCATGGTCGGGACGGGCGGATTCGAACCGCCGACCCCATGCACCCCAAGCATGTGCGCTACCAGGCTGCGCCACGTCCCGACGAAGGATTAATTATACCAGAAATTCTCCCGCGGGGTAATCCTCTTTGTGGAATTTCGTACCCCGAAGTGGCCGGGGGATGTCAATCCGACGAGTTTTGGTTTTTTTTTGACGGCGGGTCGAGATTCTGGGAGAGGTCCTGCAATTCGTCCCGGACCTGCCACAGCAATTTGACGATCTTGTCCGGATGAACGGCGGGGACGGGACGGAGATCCATGTCCGCCTCGAGACGGCGCCGGGCTCCGGCCAGGGTGAGATGTTCCCGGCCGAGAAGTTCCTTGATCCGGCAAATGATCTCCACATCCTTCAGGCGGTAGATTTTCTGCCCGGATCCTGCGGACCCGGGCTCGATGAAAGGAAATTCATTTTCCCAAAGGGCCACGGTTGCAGAATCAATTTTCGCCAGCCGACAGACCTCTTCCAGCCGGTAAAAGAGCTTTTTTTCATCCTTCGGGCTCATCGGATCGTCATTGTTGTCGCGAAGGCGTCATTCCCTTTAAAAATCCTCACGTACGATAACATGACCCGACGTTTCCGTCAATGAAAAGACGCGTTGGACAACCTTCTATCTGCGACGCCGCCGGCCGGATTAATTCATGCAGGAATTGGGGTATAATTACCGCATGTCCAAAGCGAAAACCGGGACGCTCACGCCGTTGGCCGAACGGATGAGGCCGGCCGGTTTCGAACGTCTGTACGGCCAGGACCACCTCCTGGGGAAAGGCAAGATCCTAACCCAGCTCATCGAATCAAACCGACTTGTGTCCATCATCTTCTGGGGGCCTCCCGGTTCCGGAAAAACGACCCTGGCGATGATGCTGGCCCGGCATTTCGACCTTCCCTCGACGTTTTTCAGCGCGGTCCTTTCGGGGATCAAGGAAGTCAAAGAGGTGATGGCCCGGGCCGAAAGCCACAAGCGGTTATACGGAAAACCGACGATCATTTTCATCGACGAAATCCATCGCTTCAACAAGGCCCAGCAGGGCGCGTTCCTGCCGTATGTCGAACGCGGCGACATCATCCTATTCGGGTCGACGACGGAAAATCCGTCGTTCGAAGTCATCGCCCCGCTTCTTTCGCGAACGCGGGTACTCGTTCTGCAACCCCTTTCCGACGAAGCGGTCGGCCGGATTCTCGACGACGCGTTGAACGATGCGGAACATGGGCTGGGGGGACGGGAACTGAGTCTTGACCCGGCGGCCCGCCGGATTCTGATCGACCAGGCCAACGGGGATGCGCGCCGGAGTCTCAACACGCTCGAAGTGGCCGCGGACTTGGCGGGATCGGGCGCCATCGATCCGGGACATGTCCTGGAAGCCCAGCAAAAACGAATGTTGCTTTACGACAAGGACGGAGAAGAACACTACAATCTGATCTCGGCTCTTCATAAGAGCCTTCGCAACAGCGACGTCGACGCGGCCCTCTACTGGCTTGCCCGGATGATCTACGCCGGGGAGGACCCTCTCTATATCGCCCGCCGTCTGGTTCGTTTCGCCTCCGAGGATATTGGTCTGGCGGACCCGCAAGCCCTGGACCTGACGCTCCGGGCCAAGGAGGCCTATGATTTTCTGGGATCTCCCGAGGGCGATCTCGCCCTGGCCGAGGCGGTCGTTTATCTCGCGGCGGCGCCAAAGAGCAACCGCGTCTATGCGGCCTTCGGGAAGGTTCAAAAAGACGTCGAGGAAAGGCCGCACGAGCCGGTTCCAATGGCCATCCGGAACGCGGTCACGAAGCTGATGAAAGAGATCGGGTACGGGAAGGGATATGCGTACGCCCACGACCGGGCCGAAGGGACGACCGACATGAAGACGATGCCCGAACGGCTGGCGGGAAGGATCTACTATGAGCCGGGCGTTTTCGGTTTCGAAAAAGAAATCAAGAAACGGATGGAATGGTGGGCGGGAATGAAGGCCCGGCTCCGCGACGGAAAAAGCGGGCCGGAGTCCTGATCAGGCTTCGGTTTTTTCCTTCATCAGGTAGTAGATTTCCCAGCTGAGGTCGGTCGCCAGGCAGTCCACGCAGGAGCTGGGCGTGGTCGCAATTTCCCCCAAGGCGAGCTTGTCCTTGATCATCGCCTTGACCTTTTTCTTGATTTTGTAGAGCAAAATGTAGTTAACCATGGTTTGCCTATAGAAATAATAGCATTAATCCATCCGGATGTAAAGAGGCGGTCGCCAATCGTGTTATAATAACCGAAATCATCATGAGATTCGAACGGTTTTTCCCGGTCTTGGCGGCCATCGGTCTTTGGACTGCGGCTTGCGGCGCCCCCCGGCTTCGGCCGGAGAACGAGATTTCTTTATCGTTTCCTCTGGTCGAAGCTTCGCGGGTGAACTGCCGGAGCCCGCTGATGCCGGCCATCACCGCCGGGCCCGGCGGCCTCGTCCTCGTGGAGACCAGGAACGGATACCTTCAAGCCCTGGACCCGGAACAAGCGACCATCCGCTGGTCGATTTTCCTGGGTGCGGCCGCGTCGGAGCCCGTCGTTGTCGGCGACCGGATCGTCTGGGCGATATCAAACGGCTGGATTTTCGGGCTCGACGAAGCGGGCCAGGAAGCCTGGAGGTTGGAAATCAATGAACCGGTCTTTGGGGAACTTCGCGTTGTCGGCGGCCGCGTTGTTTTTCTGAACGAAAAAGATTTTTTAACCGCCTTGAATCCGGCCGACGGAGCGATCGTCTGGAGGATCCCGGTTCCTTCGGCGGCGAAATGGACGGCCGACGGGGAACGGATCATTCTCAGGACCTCGGACAATCGGCTTCGGATTTTCGAGTCCGACGGCCGCCCGACCGGAGATTTCGCGATCGAAGGAAAGGCCGCCGGTGATTTCGGCATCGTTGACAACTTCGCGGTCCTCGGCTTTGCCGACGGGCGTCTCGCCGCGTATGATCTGACGACCGGGGAAAAACGCTGGTCGCAACACCTCGGCGGCGTTCCGGTCGGACCGCCGGTTTCGGACGGCCGGAACATTTATGTCGTCCTGTCGAGTCAAATCGTAGCGGCCCTGCAGCTCAAACGCGGAGAACTTCTGTGGTGGAAGGCCCTTTCCGGCCGGGCCGCTTTTTCCCCGCGTCTCATCGGGTCCTATGCCCTCGTTTCTTCCCGGTCGCCGCGTCTTCAGGCTTTTTTGGCGAAGGACGGGGAGGCGGAGGTCGCGTTCGAGGCGGGCGGAGAAATCCTCGCTCCCCCAGAGATGATCGGCTCGAAGATTTTGCTGGTGATAAACGCTGAAACCGAGGACCAGGATGTTTTCGTCTCCCTTCATGCATCTCCACCGGCCCCTCCCGAATCGCCCGAAAAAACGGATGCTACGGAAATCAAAAAATAAAGGATGCCGACGATGAATCGAGAAAAAGCCCTAGCCCTACTTCGTAACCATCTTCAAAATAAGAATCTCGTCAAACATTGCTTTGCCGTGGAAGCCTGCATGCGGGCGATGGCCGTCCGCCTCGGGTTCGATCCGGAACCGTGGGGAGAGGCCGGCCTCGTGCACGACCTCGATTACGAAATGACGGGGATGAGCGCTGATCTTCACACGAAGGAAACCGTGAAAATCCTGGAGGGCCTGGGGGTCGATCCGGCGATCATTCATGCCGTCCAGGCCCATGCCGGGAAAGCGCCGTGCGCCTCGCCGATGGACACCGCGATTTTCGCCGTCGACCCGTTGACGGGGTTGATCGTCGCCGCGACCCTCATGCACCCGACCAAAAAAATACGGAACATCGACGCGGAGTTCGTCAAGCGCCGGTACAAGGAAAAAAGTTTCGCCAAGGGAGCCCGGCGCGAGGACATCGAAACCTGCCGGAACCTCGGCCTCGAACTCGACGAATTCATCTCGGTTTGCCTTGCGGCGATGCAGGGGATCGAAGCCGAATTGGGGCTCTGACAGGCCATGAATGTGATCGCGATCGTGGGCCGGTCGGGAACGGGCAAGACGACGCTGCTTCGGAATCTCATCCTCGAATTCCGCCGCCGGCGCCGGACCGTGGCCGTCATCAAACACTGCGGGGCGGGCTTCGACCTCGGCGGCGAGGACAAAGATTCGACGCTGTTTTTAAAGGCCGGAGCCGAGGCGGTGACCTTGACCGGGCCGAACGGGACGGCCGTGGTCCGCATCCCGCACCGACGCCCGAAGGACCGGGATCTCGCGGCCGCGCAGGCCGGGGCCGATTACGTCTTCATCGAAGGGGCGGAGGCCGGACCCGGAATCCCCGGAATCGAGGTCGTCGGGCCGAATATAAAAAACCGCGTTCCGATCCATGAACGCGACCGATGGATCATCGTTTCGCCGCGCCCGGTCCGGACGCCGAAACCCGTGTTTTCGCCGGGCCAAATCGGCGAAATAGCCGACTTGATCGAGGCCCGAGGCGGAAAAGAACCGGAAGGCCGGGTCAAACGCCTTCAAGCCGAATTCTATAGCCACCATGATCCGGTGGTTGCCTCCGTCTTGAAAACAAGCGTCGTCGGCATCGCCGGGGCGGGCGGATTGGGTTCCAACGTCGCTCTGGCCCTGGCCCGGGCGGGTGTGGGAAAACTCATCATCGCCGATTTCGACCGGATCGAAATATCCAACCTCAACCGGCAGCAATATTTCGGCGATCAGCTTCAGCGGGTCAAAGTCGAAGCCCTCGCCGAGAATCTCCGACGGATTCCCTCGGGGACGAACATCGTCGCCCGCCGCGTCCGGATCACGGCCCGAAACGTCGCCCGCGTTTTCGGAGGTGCGGACGTTCTGGTCGAGGCCTTCGACCGGGCCGACCGGAAGCAAATGCTGATCGAAAGCTGGATGAAGCATTTCCCGGACCGCCCGATCATCGCCGCTTCGGGGTTGGCGGGATACGGGGCCAACAACCGGATCAAGGAGCGCCGGGTCGGGCGGCTCACGATCATCGGCGACGAGGCGGGGGAGTCTCCTCCGGAGGTCTCGCCGATGGCCCCTCGGGTCGGGATCGTTGCGGCCATGCAGGCCAACCGGGCCGTCGAGTGCCTGATGGAAAAGAGGAGGAAGTCATGCTG
>JAPKZG010000100.1 GCA_026393895.1 Candidatus Aminicenantota bacterium | reverse complement strand
GACGGCCAAGAGCTACGACGAAGTGGCCAAAGCCGACGCGAAGATGTTCCGGCGGGACGCGACGAAGATCCTGACGGTGGCCTTGGCCCACGTGGAATACGAGTCGGAGAAGCGGCACTACGCGCACATCGACTGTCCGGGACACGCCGATTACATCAAGAACATGATATCGGGAGCGGCCCAGATGGACGGGTCGGTGCTGGTGGTGTCGGCGGCCGACGGGCCGATGCCGCAGACGCGGGAGCACATCTTGCTGGCGCGTCAGGTGATGGTGCCGGCGATCGTGGTGTTTTTAAACAAGTGCGACCTGGTGGACGACCCGGAGATACTGGAACTGGTGGAGCTGGAGGTTCGGGAACTGCTGACGAAGTACGGGTTTCCCGGGGACACGACGCCGATCATCCGGGGCTCGGCGACGAAAGCGATGGAAGACATCACCGGGCCGGCGGCGAAGCCGATCTGGGACCTGATCAACGCGATGGACACGTTCATTCCGGAGCCGATACGGGAAGTGGACAAGCCGTTCCTGATGAGCGTGGAGGACGTGTTTACGATCACGGGGCGGGGGACAGTGGTGACGGGTCGGGTGGACCGCGGGACGGTGAAGGTCGGCGATGAAGTGGAGATCGTCGGGTTTGCCGAGACGCGGAAGGTGGTGGTCACGGGCGTGGAGATGTTCCGGAAGCTGTTGGACCAGGCCCAGGCGGGGGACAACATCGGGTGTCTTTTGCGTGGGATCGGGAAGACGGACGTGGAACGGGGCCAGGTGCTGGCCAAGCCGGGGTCGATCACGCCGCACAAGCGGTTCAAAGGGGAAGTGCGTCGAGATGGTGATGCCGGGCGACAACGCGAACCTGGAGATCGACCTGATTTCGGCAGTGGCGATGGAGAAGGGGCTGCGATTCGCCATCCGCGAGGGCGGACGGACCGTCGGCGCCGGAACCGTCACGGAAATCCTGGAATAAGCGAACGAACCCGGCCGTCACCCGAGAATGGACGGCGGCGGGACGAAATAACGAAGGACCGAACATCATGGAAAAAATCAGAATTCGATTGAAATCCTTCGACCACCGTCTGCTCGACCAGTCGGTGAAGGATATCATCATCAAGGCTAAGCGGACCGGCGCCCAGATCGCGGGCCCCATCCCGCTGCCGACGCGGATCCACCGGTTCTGCGTCCTGACGTCCCCCCACGTGGACAAGAAGGCCCGCGAGCATTTCGAGATGCGGGTCCACAAGCGCCTCCTCGACATCAGCGAGTACAACAACGAGACGATCGAGGAATTGCAGAAGCTGGACCTGCCCGCGGGAATCGACGTCGAAATCCAGGCCTATGGGGCGGGGGAGTGAGCTATGCGGGATGGACTGATCGGTAAAAAGATCGGGATGACCCAGGGCTACGATGCCGCGGGAAACGCCATCCCACTCACCGTTATCCAGGCCGGTCCGTGCACCGTCGTTCAAAGAAAGACGGCGAAACGGGATGGCTATGAGGCCCTCCAACTGGCCCTGATCGAGGACCGCCCGGCCAAGAAACCGACCAAGGCTCAGCAGGGACATTACCTCAAATCCGGAGCTCCGGTGATGAAGATCCTCCGTGAGATTCGGATCGAGGGCGAAACTCCGCTCAAGGAAGGCGACCAGATTTTCGTCGACGTCTTCCAGGCCGGAGAAAAAGTGGCCGTTACCGGGACCTCGAAAGGCAAGGGGTTCGCCGGTGTCGTCAAACGGCATCATTTCGCCGGCGGCGGCGGATCTCACGGCTCGATGTTTCATCGGGCCCCCGGTTCGATCGGCGCGTCCTCCTATCCTTCCCGGGTCATCAAAGGCCTGCGGATGGGCGGCCGGATGGGCAACGATCGGGTGACCGTCCGCAACCTGATCGTTTTCGAAGCGGACAAAGCCAATAACATCCTCGTCGTCAAGGGCCCCGTCCCCGGCCCCAACGGCGCGTATGTCCTGATTCGGAAAGCGTAAGGGCCTCGCCATGCAGAAAGCAAAAGTCATCGACCGCAAAGGCGCCGTCAAGGCCGAGATCGACCTTCCGGAGAGCGTCTTCAGCTATCCGGCCAAGGGCCATCTCGTGTACGAGGCGGCGGTCAATTACCTGGCCAATCAGCGCCGGGGCACGGCTTCGACCAAAACACGGGCCGAAGTCAGCGGGTCCAACCGCAAGCCCTGGAAACAGAAAGGCACCGGACGGGCCCGGGCCGGGGCCACCCGCAGCCCGCTGTGGCGGAAGGGCGGCACGACCTTCGGACCCAGGCCCCGCGATTATTCCTACGAACTTTCCAAGGAATCCAAACGGAACGCCCTGCGGGCGGCGCTCGCGGCCAAGCAGGCCGAAGGCCATATTCTCATTCTTGAGAACCTGGCCCTGGCGGCCCCCAAGACCAAGGACGGGGCGTCCCTTTTAAAGGCGTTGAAGGTGACCTCGGCCCTGGTCGTCGACCTCGGCGCGAATAAAAACCTGTTCATCGCCCTGCGGAACATTCCCAAGGTCAAGCCCGTCGATCCGTCCCGGGTCAACACCCACGACGTCATCGGCCACGACTGGTTCGTCGCCGGGAGGGACGCGTTCACGGTCTTAATGGAGAGACTCCAGTGAGCAAGGATCCCACCCAGATCATCCTCCGTCCCGTGATCACCGAAAAAAGCACGGCCCTCAAGGAGCGGAACCACGAAGTGTGCTTCGCCGTCGCCCGGAGCGCCAACAAGACCGAAATCAAGAAGGCCGTCGAACAGCTCTTCAAGGTGAAGGTGGAAACCGTCCGGACGCAGATCCGGCCCGGAAAGGAACGGCGCGTCGGCAAGAACTCGGGATACCGGTCCGATTGGAAAAAAGCCTTCGTTCGGCTGAAGGCAGGCGAAAAAATGATTGAATACTTCGAGGCGGTCTAACATGGGCATTAAATCTTATCGACCCATCACGGCCGGACAACGTCACAAAACCGGCCTCATGTATGAAGAACTGACCGGAGATAGGCCCCACAAACCCCTGCTGGAGTTCCTCCCCAAAACGGGCGGACGCGATAACCGGGGGCGGCTGACGATGCGCCATCGGGGCGGCGGCAACAAGACGATGTACCGCATCATCGATTTCCGCCGGGATAAAATCGACGTCCCCGGCGTCGTCGAAACCGTGGAGTATGACCCGAATCGGTCGGCCTTCATCTCGCTGATCAAGTACCGGGACGGCGAACGGCGCTATATCCTGACGCCGCTGGAAATGAAAGTCGGCCAGACGATCATCTCCTCCGACAAAGTGGTGGACATCCTCCCGGGAAACGCCACCCTGTTGCGGAATATCCCTCTCGGCACGATCATCCACAACATCGAAATCAACCAGGATCGGGGCGGCCAAATGTGCCGGACGGCCGGTTCCGGCGCCCAGATTCTGGCCAAAGAAGGCATCTTCGCCCAGGTGCGGCTGCCTTCCTCCGAGATCCGTAAGATTCACCTCGAATGCCGGGCGGTCATCGGCCAGATCGGCAACCTGGACCACCAGAACGTCAGCATCGGCAAGGCCGGCCGGAATCGGTGGATGGGCTGGCGGCCCCATGTCCGGGGCACGGCCATGAACCCGATCGACCATCCCCACGGGGGCGGCGAAGGCAAGTCCAAGGGCGGCCGCCATCCGGTCAGCCCGGAAGGAATCCCCACCAAGGGATTCAAAACCCGGCAGAACAAGCGGACGCAGGTCTTCATCGTCCGGAGAAGGAGCAAATAACCATGGGCCGTTCGATCGCCAAAGGACCGTTCATCGACACTCATCTTGTGGAGAAGGTTGAGGCCCAGGCCGGTCAAGCGCAAAAGAGGACCGTCATCCGGACCTGGTCCCGCCGTTCGACCGTCATCCCCGAAATGGTCGGCATGACCATCGCCGTTCACAACGGCCGCAAGTTCATCCCGGTATTCATTACCGAGAATATGGTCGGCCACCGCCTGGGCGAATTCTCGCCCACCCGGACGTTCAAAGGCCACACGACGAAGGCGGCCAAAGCGGTGAAGGTGGGGGCCTGACATGGAAACCTCCAAGTACGTCGCTTCGGCCGCGACCCGCCACGTCCGCATCTCCACGCAAAAGACGCGGCTGGTGGCCGACCTCATCCGGAAGCGCCTGGTCGGCGAAGCCTTGACGATCCTCAGGTTTAATGCCAAGGCCAAACCCGCCCTGATCCTGGAAAAGACGCTCCGTTCGGCGGTCGCCAACGCCCAGCAGAAAAACGCCGGGCTCGACGTCGACAAGCTGGTCATCGGAAAGATCCTCATCAACCAGGGACCGGCCTGGAAGCGGATCCGGCCGGCCCCCCAGGGCCGGGCTTACCGGATCCAGAAACAGACGAGCCACGTGCACGTCTACCTCGAAGAAAAGACAGGGAGGTAAACCGTGGGACAAAAAACGCATCCACACGGCTTCCGGCTCGGGTTCAACAAGCAATGGAGTTCCCGCTGGTTTGCCAAGGGCCCCGAATATGCCCGTCTCATCCATGAAGACCTGCGGATGAAGCAGGAAATCAAGAAGAAATACGCCCACGCCGGGATCTCTGAAGTGGTCGTCGAGCGGGTCGGCCCGAAAATCCGGGTCATCATTTACACCGCCAGGCCCGGGATCATCATCGGCCGCGGCGGCAAGGAAATCGAGAGCCTGAAGCATTTCCTGGAGGGCATCGTTAAGCGGGAAGTCTATGTGGACATCCGCGAAGTCGAAAAACCCGAGGTCGTTGCCATTCTCGTCGGCGAAGGCATCGCTGTCCAACTGGAGAAACGCATCGCCTACCGCCGGGCCATGCGCAAGGCGGTGGAGATGGCCCTCAAGCTCGGGGCTAAGGGGATCAAGGTCATGTGCGCGGGCCGTCTGGGCGGCGTCGAAATCGCCCGGTCGGACTGGTACCTGCG
>JAPKZG010000053.1 GCA_026393895.1 Candidatus Aminicenantota bacterium | reverse complement strand
GCGGCCGCGGCCGAGACGAAATCGTGGCCGTCGCGCTGGGCGATGACGGCGAAAAAGAGCCCGCCGGATACGATCGTCCGGGAGTCGATGCTGAACGAAGAGAAGACCGCCGTGCGGTCGCCCTGGACCAGAGTGCCTCCGGTGGCGGCGGCGATCTCGGCGGCGCGAAGACGGGCCATGGCTATTTCGTCTCCATCGTTTTGAGAATCTCCCGGGCGACCTCGGCGTCGCTGAAAGGAACGATCGTCGTTCCGGCTGTTTGGGTCGTCTCATGGCCTTTTCCGGCCAAGACGACGAAGTCGCCTTTTCCGGCCGAAACCAGCGCCTGGGCGATGGCCTCGCGGCGGTCCGGTACGACGCTGTATTTTTTGCAGTCGGCGGAAACGAATCCCATCTCGATTTGGGCGAGAATCGAGGCCGGGTCCTCGGTGCGGGGATTGTCCGTCGTCAGGAAGGTCCAATCGGCGTAGCGGGCCGCGACTTCCCCCATCCGGGGGCGTTTCGCTTTGTCCCGGTCGCCGCCGGCCCCGAAGACCAGGACGATCCGGGCCGGCTTGAGGTCCCGGACGGTCTCCAGCAGGCTCTGAAGGGAGGCGTCGGTATGGGCGTAATCGACGATGATGTGGAAGCCGCGGTCGTTGTCCACTTTTTCAAAACGTCCCGGAATCTGGCGGAGCCCGGCGATCCCGTCCTTGATCACGGCGACGGGGACGCCCAGGGCCATGGCTGCGGCAAAGGAGGCCAGAAGGTTGGACAGGTTGTGTTTTCCGGCCAGGGGGGACGTCAGGATCATCTGGCCGCCGGGGTATTTGACCGACGCTTCGATCCCGGCCCCGCTGAATTTCGCCCGCTCGGCCCGGACCAGGGCTGCCGGTTCGAACCCGAAGGTAACGGTGCTCATCGGAAGCTCGGCGATGAGGCGCCGGCCCCAGGGATCATCCTGGTTGACGACCGCCGTTCTTTTTTTCGTGTTGAGGGCGAAAAGTTTTCTCTTCGCGGCGAAGTAGTCTTCCATCGTGTGGTGAAAATCGAGGTGTTCGCCCGAGAGGTTGGTGAACATGGCGACGTCGAAGCCGATTCCGGCGACCCGTTTCAATTCGAGGGAATGGGATGAGACTTCCATGATGCAGTGGGTGACGCCCCGGTCGACCATCTCCTTGAGCATGTGCTGGAGATCGACCGACTCGGGGGTCGTCCGGACCGCGTTGAACTCGAATCCCGGCCCGCGGTGGGAGATCGTCCCGATGACGCCGACGGCGAATCCCGCCTGTTGAAGGATGGATTCAAGAATGTAGGAGATCGTGGTTTTGCCCTTGGTTCCGGTGATTCCCACGAGTTTCATTTTGTAAGCGGGATGGTCGTAGAAATTAGCCGCGCTCAAGGCCAGGGCTTCGCGGGGATCGAAGACCCGGACCCAGGCGACATCCAGATTTTCGGGCCTGGGGCGGTCCGAAAGGACGGCGACCGCTCCGCGCCGGACGGCGTCGTCGACGAAATCGATTCCGTCCCGGAGGGCGCCCTTCCAGGCGGCGAAAAGAAAGCCTGGGTGGACATCGGTGGAGGAATAGGCCAATCCGAGGATATCGACCTCCGGATCGCCTTCGAGGGAAGCGACCGAAAGTCCGTTCAGGAGTTCGGAGAGTTTCATGGCTGGGCCTCTCGACGGGCGGCGGACGCGAGAATCGTCTGGTTCGTCGGGGAAGGGAAGACGTGGAGATAGCGAAGGACGCGCAGGGCGATTTCTCGGAAGACCGGCGCGGCCACCTGGCCGCCGTAGTAGGCGCTGTTTTTCGGTTCGTAGAGAACGACGACCATGGAGAGTGCCGGTTTGTCCGAAGGGACGAACCCGATGAACGAAGCCGTGTGGCGGGAGAGGGAGTATTTCCGGTCGACCGGGTCGTAGATCTGCGACGTTCCGGTTTTCCCGGCGACCGCATAGCCTTTCAACGCGGCGGCCGTCCCGGTGCCCTCGAGGACGACGCGCTCCAGGATGTCGATGAGTTTTTCGGCCGTTTGGGCGGAGATCACCTGGACGGGGGGAGAATCTCCAGCCTGCGGTTGCCGGGGCCGGCCGGCCACGGATTTGATGATCCGGGGGACGAGCCGGACGCCCCGGTTGGCGACGATGTTGACGGCCTGGAGAAGCTGAAGAGGGGTCACGGAAACTTCATATCCCACGGAAATGGAGTCCAGGGACCGGCGGCTCCACTCGTCCGGCGGATGAACCACCCCGGCCGCTTCCGACGGAAGTTCGATCCCCGTCCGCTCGCCGAAGCCGAAATCCTTGATGGTTTTGTAAAGCAATTCGGCCCCGACCCGCCGGCCGATCTGAATGGTTCCGATGTTGGAGGATTCGGCGATGATCTCGGAAAACGAGAGGATCCCGAAGGGCTTGTGATCGCGGATCGGACCGCCGACCACGTCGATCGACTCGGGGCGGCAATCGAAGGTTTCGTACGTCGCCACCCTGCGGTTTTCCAAGGCGGCCGCGGCCGTGACGATTTTGAACGTGGAGCCCGGATCGATCCGCCGGCTGTAGGCCCATTCCATGCGCGCGACCCGATCGGCGTTGCCGTATTGGTTCGGGTCGTAGGACGGCGCGCTGGCCATGGCCAGGATCTCGCCGGTCGACGGGTCGGAAACGATCACGGCGCCCCAGGCGGCCTTGTTTTCGACGACGGATTTTTCGATCTCGCGCTGGGCGATGTATTGGATCACGGCGTCGATCGTCAGGTCGATGTCCCGGCCGCGCTCCGGGGCGACGGTTTGCTCGCTGCGGTACGGGCGCTTGTACGTGTCCCGGTAAAAGATCCGTTCGCCCGGCTTCCCCAATAGCGTTTCGTTGAAGAGAATTTCCACTCCGGCCTGTCCGCCGTTGTCGATGTTCACGCCGCCGAGCACGTGGGCGGCCAGCGAGCCCTGGGGATAGATCCGCCGGGGTTCTTCCTGGGTGAAGATCCCGGGGAGAAGCAGGTCGTCCACCCGGGCCGCCGTCTCGAGGTTGATTTTGCGTTTGATCCAGATGAACGGCTTTTTCTGTTCGACGGATGCCTGGATCGAGGCGACGGTCTTTTCGTCGAGTTCGAGCAGGGGGATGAGTTTTTGGAGAGGGGCCAGCCGCGCATCCAGGGATTCCTTGGACGACGGAGCGTAAAAAACGGATCTTTGAGAAATCATCTGGGCCAGGATCGTCCCGCGGCGGTCACGGATCGTTCCCCGATCCGGAAAAATTTTTACCTTGGCCTGGTTCTGAAAAGCGATCTGGTCCTTGGCCCGGTCGTGGTAAAAGATCTGAAGGTGAACAAGCCGGATGACGATGCCCGATGCCCAGAGGATCATCGCGATGAGGACGATGCGCGTCCGGATTCGGGCGGTCTTGCGGACGCTCTCTTCGCCGGGGGGAAAGGCCGGGCCGTTCATTTGAAATCCTCGTAGATGATCTGATCTTCCCGCGGGTCGGACAGGCCGAGTTCGGTTCGGGCCGTCCGCTCGACCCGCTCGAGCGAAAGAAGGGCCGCCTTCTCGGCCTGGAGGCGGAGGACTTCCTTCTCCAGGGCTCTTTTTGCATTTTCCGCGTTATTGGCCTCGTACCCTAGGCTGACCGTCTCGGCGATCTGCCAGAGGTAAAAGGACAGAATAAAGACTACGGCCAGGGTCGTCCCCACAGTGAAAACGAGCTGTCGGCGGGTGAACTTCTTATGTACCATGGGAGTGCTTCCTGACGGCGCGGAGTTTGGCCGAACGGGACCGGGAGTTCCTGGAGATTTCCTCGTCCGTGGGGATGACCGGATGTTTCGTCAGCAGATCGATGACGGCGGCGCCCCGTCCGCCGTTTTGTTCGGGCCGGGCGGCCCGGGCGAAGGTGTGTTTGACGACGCGGTCCTCCAGCGAATGAAAGCTGATCACCGCCAGCCGTCCGTCGGCCGGGAGGCGGTCGATGACGGCGTCGAGAAAATCCCCCAGGCCGGCGAGCTCCTCGTTGACCTCGATCCGGAGGGCCTGGAACACTTTGGCGGCCGGATGGATTTTTCCTTTTTGGGGGATCCACCGGCAGACGTCCTCCACGATCTCGCGAAGCTGAACCGTGCTTTCGATTTTCGTCATCCGCCGCCGGGAGGCGATCGCCCGAGCCAGCTTGGCGGCCGGCCGGAGCTCGCCGTAGTTGCGGAAGATCTCGGCCAGTTTGGGTTCGGGGTATTTGTCGAGAATGCGGGCGGCATCGAGGTGCTGCCGCCGGTCCATCCGCATGTCCAGCGGACCATCCAGGGAATGGCTGAATCCACGCAACGGGTCGTCGAGCTGGAAGGACGACATGCCCAGGTCGAGCAGAACGCCCCGGACGCCCGGCCAATCGATGTCGACTTCCAGGATCCGGCGGAAATCCGCCTGGTAAAGCTCGATTCTGTTTTCGTAAGGGCTGAGCCGTCTTTGGGCTTCAGCGAGCGCGGCTTCGTCTTTGTCGAAGCCGACCAGCCGGGCTTTGGAGTTGCGCTTCAGGATTTCGCGGGAGTGACCAGCCAGCCCGAGGGTCCCGTCCACGTAGAGACCGGGACGGGCCGCGTCCAACAGGTTCAGGGCTTCTTCGAGCAGAACCGGGATATGATCACGCCCGATCATGGTCCTTTCCTGCCCGTCATGATCTCGGCGATCTTCTTGAAGTCGTCGCGGGTCAGCGGCTTCTTCTGAAGCTTTTCGTCGAGACGCCGCGTGTCCCAGACCTCAAGGTGGTTGTTGAGGCCGATGACGACAACTTCGGCGTCGAGGCCGGCCATGGCGCGAAGGTCGGGGCTGATCAGAACCCGGCCCTTGGCGTCCAGTTCGCTCTGAACGCCGAAGGTGTTCGCCCGACGCATGTAGTCTTCGACGTCGGGATCCAGGTAGAGATTGCCGTTTTCCGTCGTGCCGGTCATGGCCAGCCAAACGGGCAGGGGGAAGATTTTGATGGTGGAGTTCTCGAGCGAGGTGACGAAAAATTCCAGGCCGTACCGTTCCTCAATCGCGGCCCGGAATTTTTCCGGCACCTTGAGCCGCCCGCTCTTGTCGAGCCTGGCGCGGTAACTCCCGATCAGTAAGCTTCCCATTTTGTCCCGTTTTGTCCCATTTTCGTGTTAAATATAGTGGAATCAGATATGTTTGTCAAGAAAAATCAGCATTTTCAGGGAAGATTTTTTCAATTGCCCGTCGTGTTTAACTGATTGAAAATAAATAATATAAAGACATATCCGAATGAAAGCGGGAAATCATGGGGATTTTTCTTTCTTTTTTTGTGAGTTTTCAGGGGTTTTCAGGGGATTTTTCGAACCGGCTAATTCGGGGCCGGTTTGTTCTGAACTTTGTTTCGCCGGCGGGTGAAACCGGCGCCTTTCTCCTCTCCGTATGTTATAATATTTGATGTGAATTCCCTGACGGAAATCAAAAAACACCTCATCTCTTTGGCTCAAGAAATAGAAGCCGTATTCCCCGATCTTTATCTCGCCGGCGGGACGGCCATCATGATCAAATACGAACACCGGATCAGCTATGATCTCGATCTTTTCGCCGAAAACAAGAAGCTTTCGGCCCTCGAGTCCCGGATGCGTAAACGATATGAGTCCGAAATCGAACGGATCATCCATTTTCCGGAAAGCGACAACGTCGACATTTTCCTCCGGGGAACCAAGGTGAGCTTCGTCGGGTTTCCTTTTCCCAATGTCGAACCGGCGGAAATGCGGTCCGGCGTCAGGATGGCTTCGGACCGGGACCTCCTCCTCAACAAAATCTACGTCGCCGGGCGGCGGGTCGAGGCCAAGGATCCGGTTGATATCGCCTGCCTGCTTCTCCATCATCCCGATTGGCCGCCGGCCGCGGTCCGGTCCGACTTCCGGACGAAGTTCAAGGATGAAAAGTTCGAGATCTACCTTGCGGCCGTCCTGGCCTTCGACGATTATCCCGGCCTCGACGCGGCCACCCGGTCGGCATTGGAGCGATGGCATGGATCGGATTAAGATCGTCCATTCGCGTTTAGTCCCGATCCCGCCCCGCTATCGAGACTATTTCTGGGACGATTACCACGGCCGGGGGGAAACAACGCTCGAGAAATTCATCCTCCGCATCCTCGTTTACGGCAGCTCCGCGCACATCGCCGAAATTGCGCGGGCTCATCCCCGGGAAACCCTCGACGTCATCGAACGATATCAAGACCGGCTCCCCGTCGTCCGGGGCCTGCGCGCGTTCGTGGTTCGACAGCTCCGGACGGCCTGAATCACGGGATCCCGGGTATTCGACGCCGGTTGACACCCTCACGCTTCGCCTTCCGCACCGCGCCTTGACTCCCAGCTTGGAAGGAGTCTTATCTCATGAGCTTTGAAAAGTTCCACAAAATGAGAACCCGACCCGACCGGAAACCCGAGATCAGCCTCCAAAAAACGGGCCGCCTTGGCCTGAACGGAGGATGTCTGGCCGAATTCATTCCGGACGCGGATTTCGTCCACCTGTATTTCGACCCCAAAGAGAAACTCATCGGGTTGAAACCCCTCGGGGAAAAGGACAAGGACGCCGATGCCTATTCCCTGATCAAGATGCGCAGGTCGCGGGGACGATTCGTCCAAGCCATTGGATTCTTCAAACACCACGGCATCGATCTGGGAAAGACCCGCCGATTTGATCCCCGGTGGGATGACAAAGCCGGCCTTCTGGTTTTCGACCTGAAGAAGCCCAAGGAGTAGTCGACGGGCATCTGAAGTCGCTTTTTTCCCTGCGGCGCCGGTAATGACAATGCCCCGAATCATCTGAGCCGGGAGGCGCGCGTCCTTGACATATCGAACAGCATCTATTAGAATACAAAAGAAGCTAAATGAAGGATAAAGTGATATGAGCAAAACCGTGACCCTTCGGATCGCCGAGGACCATTATGACCGCCTCAAGGCCTATGCCCGGGCGGAAAATCGCAAGCTCTCCAACGCCCTTGAGACCCTGGCCATGAGACAGTTGGACGAGGAGCTGTTCGTGGATGCGTTCGAAATGGAGGGGATTTCCGCGGACAAGGACCTTCTCAACCGTCTCAAGACCGGGCATGCCCAGGCGCGCAAGAGCAAAGGCCGCTTTGTTGAGTGAATACCGGATTTTTGAAACCGATCAATTTCAATCCGACCTGGAGTCGCGCCTCGGATCGCACCGCGGGAAAATAATCGCCAAACTCCGAAATGACGCCTATGCCGAGCTTTGCCGCCGGCCCCATGTCGGCCGCAATATTAAAAAACTGCGCGGCTTCAGCCCCGAGACCTGGCGCTATCGAATCGGGATGTACCGCTTTTTCTACGAGATCGACGATTCCCGCAAGGTCGTCTTCATGATCGCTGCGGATACGCGGCAAAGCGCGTATTAGACATTTTCTTGACAGCCGGAAGGGCGTGTGGAATATTGATTCGTCCGCAGAGGCGCAGAAGTTTTTTTGATTTGCGAGGAGAGCGACGGTCCGATGAAAAACGTGTTGAGAAAAGCCCGATGGTTATTGATTCCGGCCGCCCTGGCCGCGGGCGTCTGGCTCCGAGTCGTCAAATTTGAATCGGAAAAACCCGCGATCCGGCTGATCCCCGACACGCCGGCCCTCGGCCGGGAATTCGCCGTCCGGGTCGAGGATCAAAAAAGCGGGTTGGCTGAAGTCCGGGTCGAAGCGGTCCAGGCCGGTCGGACGATCGAGTTGTTTTCCGAGAAATTTCCGCAAGCCGTCCCGTCTTTCAATAAAACGCTTTCCCTGCGTCCGCTCCCGGCCGGCCTCACCGACGGCGAAATTCTTCTCCGGATCACGGCCGAAGATCGCTCCTGGAGGAGGGGAAACACGACGGTCCTGGAAACGAAAAGGATCATCGATACCCGGCCGCCCCGGATAACGATTCTCGGCGATCCTCACTTCGTCTCTTCCGGAGGATCGGGCGCCGTCTCTTTCGCGATCGATGAAGACGCCGCCCTGGCCGGCCTTCAAGTCGGGGAAAAATTTTTCCCGGGATATTCCCTCGGCGGGAACCGGTTTCTCGTCTTCTACGCCCTCCCTTATGACGCTTCGCGGGATGTTCCTTTCATCGGCCTGGCCGAGGATCGCGCCGGCAACCGGACGAACGTTCCCTTTCGACCGATCGTGAAATCCGTCCGCTTCAAAAAAGACGTCCTGAAGCTCACGGACAAATTCCTCAGCCGCGTCGTTCCTTATTTTAAAAACCTCGACCCGGCTCTTCAGGGAACGGATGTCGAAGTGTTTCTCGCCGTGAACCGGAAACAGCGTGACCTCGATGACGAACACGTCAGGACCCTTTGCCGGGAAACGGCGCCGCATCCGCTTTGGGCCGGGCCGTTCCTCCGTCTTCCGAAGTCCAAACCGATGGCCTCGTTCGGGGAACACCGGACCTATCTCTACCAAGGCCGGGTGATCGACACTCAAGTCCATCTCGGCGTGGACTTGGCCTCTGTCCAACAGTGCCCGGTCCCGGCGGCTAACGCCGGACGGGTCGTTTTCACCGGACCGCTGGGTATCTACGGGCAAACGGTCGTCCTGGATCACGGTTGCGGTTTGTTCAGCATGTACGGTCACTTGAGTCAAATCGACACCGCCGTTTCCAAAGACGTGGCCAAGGGCGAAATCCTCGGACGGTCGGGAGCGACGGGAATGGCCGGCGGCGATCATCTTCATTTCGCCATGCTCGTGCGCGGCGTCTTTGTCGATCCGGTCGAATGGTGGGACCCTCACTGGATTCATGATAACGTCGAGATTAAAATGAATTAGGACAACCCGGATGACCGCAGCGCAACCCATCGGCATCTTCGATTCGGGGTATGGCGGCCTGACCGTGTTCAAGGAAATCGCCGCCCTTCTGCCGGAATACGATTTCCTCTACCTGGGCGACAACGCCCGGACACCCTACGGGACCCGGTCGTTCGAAACCGTACATCATTACACCTGGGACGCGGTCCGCTGGTTGTTCGCCCGGGGATGCCGGCTGGTCGTCCTGGCCTGCAACACGGCTTCGGCCAAGGCCCTCCGGACGATCCAGCAGAAAGACCTTCCGCAGGCATATCCCGACCTCCGCGTCCTCGGCGTCATCCGCCCGGTCACCGAACGCATCGGGGAATTTTCCCGGAGCGGGCATGTCGGCTTGTTCGCGACCGCGGGAACCGTCCGGTCGCAATCCTATCCGATCGAGATCAAGAAGTTTTTTCCGGACCTGGTCGTCCATGCCGAAGCCTGCCCTCTATGGGTTCCGCTTATCGAAAACAACGAACTGGACGGGGCCGGGACGGAATTCTTCGTCCGCCGGCATGTGGACAAGCTGCTCGCCCGGGATCCGGAGATCGACGCGATCATCCTCGGATGCACGCACTATCCGTTGCTTTCGGCCTTGATCGCCCGGTTCCTGCCGCCCGGGATCAAGCTGATTTCCCAGGGTCCCATCGTAGCCGAAGCGCTGGTCGGATACCTCCACCGCCATACCGAGATCGACGGGTCCTGCACGAAAGGCGGCCGGCGGGAATTTTTCACGACCGACGACCCGGAGGATTTCGACCGCCTGGCGGCCTTGTTTTACGGCTCCGCCGTTCGTTCGAAAAAAACGGATTTGTGAGCCGAATCCGGAGACACAATACCTGATTCCCTATTTTTATTTTTTTTCAAAGCACCCGGAAATAGGGTCATGGGTATTGTGTCTCCGATTTTCTTCCGATTTTCTTGTGTCGGGCCTGGATACCGAGAAACCGGAAAAAGCATTTGAGTCCGGTTCGGGAAAGATGTAATCTTTTCTCTTTGGTTTCGGCCTTTCCCGCCGGGGAAAGGTGATGTTCGTTATTCCGATCAAGAGGTGTATATGAAACATCCCCGCCGGTTCCTTCCGCTGTTCGCCGTTTTGATTCTCGTCTCGAATCTTGGCGCCCAAACGACGTTCGACCGTTACCACACGCCCGCCGAGTTTAACGCGGCCTTCCGGGACTTTGCCCGGGCTAACGCCGCCTTCGCCAAGATCCACGAGTTGGCCAAAAGCCCAGGAGGCCGGGAGGTCGTCCTACTCGAAATCGGCCCCGAGGTCGGGAAAACCGAAAAAAAGCTGCCCGCGGTGTTCATCGGGGCCAACTTCGAAGGCTCCGTTCCACTCGCCGGCGAAGCGGCCTTGTTTCTCGTCACGCGACTTGCCGAGAAACTGGAGGTCCGCAAGGATCTCACCTGGTATGTCCTGGGTTGTCCCAATCCCGACGCCGCCTTTCGATATTTTGCCAAACCCCTTCGCCTCGATCCCGGCAACGACCGGCCTTGGAACGATGACATGGACGACGCGATCGACGAAGACGGACCCGAGGACCTGGACGGAAACGGGCTCATCACGACGATGAGGGTCAAGGATCCGGAAGGAGTTTGGGTTCCGGTGCCCGGCCAGCCCCGGCTTATGAAAAGGGCGGATTGGGCCAAGGGCGAGAAAGGAATCTATAAACTCGTCTCCGAAGGTCTGGACAACGACAAGGACGGCGCGTACAACGAGGATCCTCCCGGCGGCGTGAACATCGGTGTTCAGTTTCCCCACCTGTTCGGCTATTTTGCCCCCGGGTCGGGCTCGTGGCCGGGAAGCGAGGCGGAAAGCTTCGCGATTCTCAAGTTCGTGAACGAACACAAGGAAATCGGCCTGTCGATTGTCTTCGGCGGGTCCAATTTCTGCCTCAACCCCCCGCGCGGCGGCCGGCGAGGCGACGCCGATCTGAACCAGATCCGAGTTCCCAAGGATATGGCCGGATTCATCAACGCCGACCCGGACCGGACGTATACGATGGCCGAACTTCTGGAGCTGGTCAAGCCGGTCGTCCCGCCGGGGATGCCGGTGGACGAATCGATGATCGCCAGTTTCCTGGGCCTGGGGGCGGCGGTGAACCCTCTTCCCGAAGACCTCAAGTTCTACAAGGAACTGTCCGACAAGTACAAGGAATTTCTCAAAACCAACAAGCTGGATGCAAAACGGTTGGAACCCGCGGCCGACAAGGACGGGTCCTTCGAACTTTACGCTTATTATCAACTCGGCGTGCCGTCGTTCGCCCTGGATTTCTGGACCCTGCCAGAAGTCCCGGAGGAAAAAAAGGAGTCGGAGATTACGCCCGAGAAACTGGAGAAAATGACCAACGACGAATTCATCGCCCTGGGCGAGGAGAAAATCGATGCCTTTTTGAAGTCTTCCGGCGCGCCGGCCGAGTTCAAGGCCAAGCAGGTGATCGAAACCCTCAAGGGCGGCCAGACCACGACCAAGCAGATGGCCGAGATGATGAAACAAATGCCCAAGCCTCCGTCCGAGGAGGGCTCTGACCCCAGGGAAAAAGCCCTGCTGGCCTGGAGCGACAAGGAGCTGGAGGGGAAGGGATTTGTCGACTGGAAACCGTTCAAGCACCCGGCGCTCGGCGAAGTGGAAATCGGCGGGGCCGTTCCCTTTGCCGATTCGACTCCGCCCCCGGCCCGGATGGAGCCGCTGCTCCAAGGGCAGATTCCGTGGGTCTTTGAAATCGCGGCGAAGATGGCCCGGATTCAAATCGGGCCGGTTAAAGCGACCCCACTCGGGGGCGGTCTTTATGAGATTGAGGCTTGGATCGAGGATGCCGGGTATTTCCCTTATCCGACGGCCATGGGCCGCCGGAACAACCGGATCATCCCGGTGGTCGTCACTTTGGAAGGCAAGGGCGTCGAATTCATCGAGGGCAAACAGCGGAGCACGGTGCCGGCCGTCGACGGCAATGGCCGGCAAAAGGTCCGCTGGATCGTTCAGGCGCCCAAACCTGTGAAAATTGAAATCAAGGCCGTCACTCCCAACGCCTGGCGGGACTCAAAGACCCTCGACCTCGGAGGTGGAAAATGAAAAGAGCCGTGCCGGCATCCCTGTTCCTGATCCTGATTCTCATCGCCGCGTCCTCCGTTCCGGCCCGGGCCGCCGATATCACGATCCCGCTGCGGTTCGACCGCTATTACACGATGGCCGAGGTGTCCGAGGCGCTGCAGGCGCTTCACAAGGCTTACCCCGCATTGACGACCATCGAAGAAGTCGGCCGGAGCGAGGAAGGCCGCCCGATTTGGGCCGTGACGCTCAATAATCCCAAAACCGGCCCGGCCCTCTCCAAGCCGGGAATCTACGTCGACGGCAACATACACGGCAACGAGATTCAGGGCGGGGAAATCTGCCTCTATCTGCTCGATTATCTCTTGGGTCGTCACGGGAAAAACAAGGAAGTCACCGATCTTATCGATAAAAAATGCTTCTACGTCGTCCCCGTCGTCAACGTCGACGGGCGCTTCCATTTTCTGGCCGACCCCAACAACTCGAGCTCCAGCCGGGGCCTGCGTATCCCGATCGACGACGACAAGGACGGGCTCGTCGACGAGGATTTTCCCGACGATCTGGACGGCGACGGCAACATCACCCAGATGCGGCGCAAGGACCCCTTCGGGCCGTACAAAACCAACCCGGAGGACCCCCGTCTGATGGTCCGGATCAAGCCCGGGGAAAAGGGCGAGTGGACGGTCCTCGGCGAGGAAGGCCTCGACAACGACGGCGACGGCCGGATCAACGAGGACTCCGAGGGCTACGTCGACCCCAATCGTCAATGGGGTTTCGACTGGGCCCCGTCCTATGTCGAAGGCGGCGCCGGGGAATACCCCTTCCAGGGAGTCGGCTTGAAGGCGCTGGCCCTCTGGACGATGACCAGGACGAACATCTGCCTGGGCTGGTCGTTTCACAATTTTGGGGGCATGTATCTGCGCGGGCCGGCCCGAAAAGGATTGGGCGAATATCCGCCACAGGATGTCGCCGTCTACGATTACATCGGCAAACAGGCCGAACGGATCGCGCCCGGATACCGGTATCTGCTGAGCTGGAAGGACCTCTATACGACCTACGGAGATTCCGTCGAGTGGATGGTCCGGTTCCTCGGCGCCTACGCCTATTGCGGTGAAGTGTTTCAATCCGGGACGGAGTCCTTTAAAACCCCGGATGAAAAGGAGAAAGCATCTCCTCTCGCGGAAGTGGATGAAGTGCTGCGCGGGGACTTCTCCCGGTACGTGGAACGGATCAAGTACAGCGACAACCTGACCCAGGGCGAGCTTTACAAGTCCTGGGCTCCGTTCAAGCACCCGGTTTACGGCGACATCGAAATCGGCGGCTGGGTCAAGATGAGCAGCCGTCTGTCCGCGCCGTTCATGTTGCCGGACCTCGTCCATCGCAACGCCATGGCCATCGTTTTTTCGGCCAAGCACACCCCCGAGGTGACGCTGGACGTGTTCGAAGTGAAAAAAGTCGGGGAGGACCTCTATCGCATCCGGACCCGCCTGGCCAACGACAAGGCCATGCCCTCCATGAGCTATCAAGCCCAACGGGACCGGTTGTACCCCCAGGATCAATTAACGGTGTCCGGGAAAAACGCCCGCGTCCTGGCCGGAGGCGTGCTTGTCGACCGGGACTTCGACCGGGTGATCAACAAAAAATACCGGCCGGAAATCCAGTTTTTGACCGTTCCCGGGTTCGGCCTCGTTGAGCACCAATTCCTGGTCGAGGGACGCGGCGAGATCACGATTCGGTACGCGTCCCGGCACGCCGGGACGGTGGAGAAAACAATCAAATTCTGACCTGAAGGACGGTTCGGCAAATGTTGCGGATAGCCCTGCTCGACTTCGTCCAAAGGACGAAGATCAATTCCTACCGAAGATTTTTCGCCGCGACCCTGACGTGGGACCGTCCGAAGATTCTGGCCTATCAAAACGAGCGTCTGGCCGGACTGATTCGACACGCCTATCACAACGTTCCCTATTATTGGAAGATCATGCGGGAAGGGAACATCTCTCCCGATCGGGTGAAATCCACGTCCGATCTTCAGATGTTTCCCGTCCTGGAACGGGAGACGCTCCGCCTCGAGGCGGCGAATCTGCGGGCGACGAACGTTCCTCCGAGCAGGATGCGGTCGGGTTCGACAAGCGGGACGACGGGGACTCCGGTCATCTTCGCCCACGATATCGAGGGATACAGCGCCGGCCTGGCGGCCGGCGATTTTCTCCGGGGGCTTTCCGGCTGGAATCCGGGACGGCGTCATATGCGCATCGGGGGCGACACGGCGACCCGCGGACGATGGGACCGGCGGAATTCCAAGGACGAAGATTTTCTGATGCGGCAAGTCCATGTTTCCGCTCCGTATCCGGACGACCCCGAAAAAATCAGAATCCTGGCGGACCGGATCGCGGCCATCGACCCCGTCTCGATCGAGGGCCCTCCGAGCGTTATCCACGCGCTGGCCCGGCATGTTCAAGGCAGGGGGTTGGTTTTGAAGGGCCTCGTCCGCGTTCTCACGACGGGCGAAATTCTGGGGGCTCGCGAAAAGCAGGACATGGAAATCGCCCTGGCCCCGGTCGCCGATTTATACGGGTGCGCCGAAGTTTTCGGGATCGCTTCCCGGCCGGTCCGCGAGGACCGGTACTACGTCTGCGACCCGCATGTCATCGTCGAAACCGCGGATTCGAAAATCCCGGGGATAAAGGACCTGCTCGTCACCGATCTCGACGCCCGGGGCCTGCCGTTGATCCGCTATCGGGTGGGCGATCTGATCGACGACCTCCGTGCGCCCGAAAAGGACGCCCGGCTTCCGTTCACTTATTTCCGCCGGGTGGTGGGACGGAATTCCGAGATCATCCGACTCCCCAACGGGTTGAGCCTCCATCCCATCCAGGCGTTCGGCGGAACCCTCTTCCGGCAGTATCCGGCGATCACCCGCCACCGGGTCGTCTGGGACGGGAAATCCCTGGCCTTCATTTTTGAAATCGCCGGTCTTTTTCCGCGGGAGGAATTGGAACAACAGCTCGCCGAATGGATCAGGCCTTACGGTGCGGCTTACACCGTCGAATACACGCCGAAGATCGAACCCTCGGCCGACGGAAAACACGCGTTTTTTGAAATCGTCAACAGGGGCTCGCGCAGATAATCAGCGTCCGCCGCGGGCGGGCTTTTTGCGGGCGAAATAATCCTTCAATATCCGGGAATGGTCGAAGGCCAGCGGGAAATCGATCTCTCGGCGGGTGAAAATTCCGATGTTTTGGGCGTCGTCGGCGGCGGCCGGCGTTCCTTCGGCCCGGGCGATGAAGACCGTCGAGATCGTGTGCTTTCGCGGATCGCGGGCCGGGTCGGAATACGTTCCCAGCTGTTCGACGAGGAGGACGGTCAGGGAGGTCTCCTCCAGGGCCTCTCGGACCGCGGCCGATTCGAGGGATTCGCCGTAATCGACGAACCCGCCCGGCAGAGCCCAGCCCGGCGGGGGATTTTTCCGCTCGATAAGGACGATTCCCTCCCGGCCCCGGGCGTCGCGGATCTCGATGATGATGTCCACGGTCGGGAACGGGTTGCGATGCCGGCGGTGGGTTCGTTGGAGCGCCATGAAGGCATTGTATGCCGGGACGGAACCGGCGACAAGGGAAACGGAAGTAAGCTATCGTGCGAGGCTTTTTAATGCCGTTATTGGCGCTTCGAGCGCGGTCTGAAGAACGGCCGCCCGCTTTTGATAATCGGCCATCCATTTGGACGGGAGCGGTTCGACGGGCATGAATTTCGCGGAGAGCGGATTGAGATAGGTCCCGAAGCGTTTGATCCGGTAGTCGAGGTGGGGCCCCGTGGATTCGCCCGAGGAACCGACTTTGCCGATCCGCTGGCCTCCCTCGACTTTCTGTCCGGTCCGCACCAGGATCGTGCTGAGATGCATATAAATCGTCTCGTAGCCGCTTTTATGGCTCAGCCGGATCATCCGGCCGGCCCCGCCCTTCCAGCCCGCCTCCTCGACTTTTCCGTCGGCCGTGGCGAAGACGGACGTTCCGACCGGGGCGGCGTAATCGACGCCGTAATGGGCCCGGTAGACCTTCCGGATCGGATGCAGCCGGCTCGAGGTGAAGCGCGACGTGATCCGATAGCTCTGGAGGGGCGATTTTAGAAATTCCTTGCGGAGCGAGCGGCCGTCGGCGTGGAAATAGCCGCTCCGCTTCGTCCCGGCCTCCTCGTATTCGTAACGGAACGCCTCGACCCGCCGGCCGTCGTTCCAGAATTCAGCGGCCAGGATGTCGCCGTACCGTTGGAACCGGCCGTCGAGATATTTTTTTTCGACGAGGACGCGGAAAGCGTCCCCCGTGCGCAGCCCGGCGTAAAAATCAACGTCCCAGCCGAAAATCTGTTCCATTTTGATGGCCAGCCCCGCTTCCTCGCCCTGGGCCAGGACCGCGCCGTAGAGATGTTCGTCGATCGCCCCGCTCACATACGCCGTCCGGACCTCGAAAGGGTATGATTTTTTTTCGGCGAGATAACCTGCTCCCGTCCGGGTCACCAGAAGGTACTGGTTTTCGTCCAGCGGGTAATCGATCGACCGGAGTTTTCCCGAGGGGTCGAACGTCATCTTCATCGTCCGGCCGGAAACGATTTTCGCCAGGTTGAAGACGGGCTTGACCTGCCGGACCAGGACCTCGATTTCGGCTCGGGAAAGGCCGCGGTCTTCAAGAATTTCCGAGAGCGTTTCGCCCGGGAGGATGATGTCTTCGACGGTTTTCGGGCCCGGTCCGGCCGGGGCCGCGAGGGCCGGGTTTTCCGGCGGGACTTCGGATCGCTCGATTTCGATCGCCGGCCCGGACGAGCGAAAAACCAAGTATAAGGCGGCGATCAGGATGACCGGAAGTGAGGCGAATGCGGCGATCCGGAAAAACCTCCCGGCCCGCCTTTTTTTCCGATGGCCGCGTTTGGGGAAGGAAGGACCCGGTCCGGAAAGCGGCGGGAGGAACACGTTCGATTCGAAGCGCGGGCGCCGCCGGAATTTCATTTCGGACCTGTTTTCCCTCCCGCGGAAATGCGGGTCGAAGGCCCTCTTTCCTTAAAACGAAAACCACCGGCCGGACGTTTCACTTCAGCGATTCGCCCAGATGAGTCCGGCCAGGAACGATACCTTGGCGATGTCGGCCATGATCGACGGGTTGATCCGGTAGATCGTGTCTCCGACCTCATGGTATGCCAGGTGGGGCCCGTTGGAGCCGAACGAGGCGGCCGTGATGCCTTTCTCCATGAACGGAGCGAAATCCGATCCGCGAACCCCGGCCGGCCCGTGCATCAGCTCCAGGCCGCGCAGGATTCCGACGTGCTTGTCGGCCGCGAGAAAGGCTTGCCGGAGCGCTTCCTCGGTGACCCCGCCCCAGGCCCCGTCGCCTTCGCCGGTCATGTCGTAATTGAACATCGCGTCGATTTTCGTAAATATCGCCGGCGGATGACCGGCGAAATACGTCGAGCCCTGGAGACCCATTTCCTCGCCGCCGAACAGGACGAAGGCGACCGACCGTTTGGGTTTCCGGGGAAGTTCGGCGAAGGCCTGGGCGATTTCCATCACGGAGGCGCTGCCGCTGGCGTTGTCGTCCGCGCCGGGGAAGAGAAAGCCCATATGCAGGCCGTCGTGGTCGAAATGCCCGCCGATCACGATCACCTCTTTGCGAAGGGCGGGGTCGAAGCCCTCGACATAACCGGCGACGTTGTATCCGGTTCCGTCCGGGTGGTGTTCCGAAACGACCTCGTACCGGATTTTGGATTTCAAGTCGAAACCGATCGGCCGGCGGTAGGCGGTCAGGGCTTTTTTAAGATCGGCGCTGCCGCTCCCGACTTCTTTCAGGATCGTGTCGGCGGCTTTTTCGCTGATCATGGCCGGCAGGAAGCCCGGTTGCCAATCGCCGTTGGGGTTGGATATGGGCTTCGGGTAAATGTAAATCAGCCCGAGGGCGCCTTTGTCCCTGGCCGTTTTCATCCGGGTCCGGTGCTCGTCGTAATATTCGAACCGGCGGTCCGCCCGGTCGGGTTGGCCGCGGAAGCAGAGGATGAATTTTCCCCGCACGTCCAGACCGGCGTAGTCGTCGTAATTCAAGTCGGGGGCCGAGATGCCCCAGCCGGCGAACACGAGCCCGGCCTCCGCTTTTCCCGAGTCGGTGTAGAACAGCGGAAGGAAATCGACGTTCGGCTCGAGTTTCGTTTCGGTCTTGCCGTCCGGGGCGATCAGCGTCATTTCGGCCGATCGAACGATCGTATAAGGCGAGGAGTAAGGCAGGAGGTATCCGGTTTTCAGGTCAATGGGTTTGAGCCCCCATTTCTTGAACAAGCCCGCGGCCCAGCGGGCGGCGGCGGTATAGCCTTCGTGCCCGGTATAACGGCCGGCGTACTCCGGGGAGGTCAGCCGCTCGACGTAGCCGTAGGCTTCGGAGCCGCGGATGCCGGCCAGGGCCTTGGCCGCGGACGGATCCAAGGCCGCGGACGGGTTTAGGGCCGGTTTGTCCTGGGCGGCCGCAACGACGGCCGTCCATATCAAGACCGCAACAGCGGCCGAACGGAATGGTTTCATTTCGTGCTCCTTGGATTGTCGGATTTTTTCAATCGGCGTTTGCGCTCGATTTCCGCGAGGACGGCCTTGTGGAGGACGAGGGCGTAATAAAGGCCGACGATTCCGAGAATCGTCAAACCCTTGTCGGTTTCGCCCCGGACGAGAAGGACGACGCCGTAGACCACCAGGCCGATGAAGAGGCCGAAGTGGACAATGGCGAAAATCGTCCGGCCCATGGCGGAATTTCCGGCGGAGAACTCAACTCGCCGCGGCCCGCCGGACCGACAGAATGATCACGGGCTCGCGCGGGACGTTGTCGTATCCTTTTTGGGTCGAGGTCGGAACGGCGGCGATGGCGTCCACGACGTCCAGCCCGGCGACGACCTTGCCGAACACACAGTATTTCTGCTGGTCCAGGCCGAAATTGTCGACGGTATTGATATAAAATTGGCAGGTGGCGCTGTCGAGCGCCTCTTCCCGAGCCATGGCGATGGCCCCGCGGGCGTTGCGCAGGCCGTTGCCGGATTCGTTCTTGATGGGCGGTTGGCTGACTTTTTGAGCCAGGTCGGGCCGATGGCCTCCCCCTTGGATCATGAAATCCCGGATGACCCGGTGGAAGATCAAACCGTCGTAGTGCTTGGCTTCTACGTAGGAGAGGAAGTTCGCGACCGTGAGGGGGGCTTTGTCGGGATAGAGCTCCAGGGTGATGTCGCCTTTGCTTGTTTTCATGACGACCGTGACCGGGTCGGCCGGAACGGCCGCGGTGATCGCGACGGCGAGGAACGCGGCGGCCAAACCGATAAAAGCGGGTAGCATGGTTTTCATGAGGACCTCCTCGGGGATCGGATCGTCGACGGCGGCCCGGAGAAAAACGGCCGGCGTCGAAAACCCGAAACCGGATGATAGCGGATTTGTCCTCCCGGCGCAAATGGCGAATTTTTGATTCCGGCTTTCCTTTGATGATATCCTGACGGAAATCGTTCGAAGGAGATCGGCCGTGTCGAAAAAAAGATTGCTCCTCGTTCTCCCGAGCCTCGTTTTGCTCATCGCCGCGGCCGGGGCGGCTCAATATCCTGGCGAGACCGGCCCGCCGCTGACCGACGAACAGAAGCTTTTGGAGGCGATGCATTCGATCCGGAGCGAAATCCTTTACGGTTACGTGAAGGAACTGGTCTCGGAAAAGTTCGGCGGCCGGTTGACGGGAACGGCCGAATACGACGCCTGCGCGGAGTGGGTCGTTTCGCTCCTCAAAAAGTGGGGCATCGCTCCGGGCGGAGACAACGGGACATACCTGCAAAAATACCCGAATCCATACACGTTGGTATCCAGGGGCGGTTCATGCGTTCTCCACATCCCGGTCAAGAACGGAACGATCGATAAATTCTATAAATATGAGGACGAGTTCATTCCCGGCGGAACCTCGGCCTCGGGCGAGGTGACGGCTGAAGTCGTTTATGTCGGATACGGAATCACCGCGCCCGAATTGGGCTACGACGATTACGCCGGGGTGGACGTGAAGGGAAAGATCGTCCTGATGGACCCCGAGGATCCCGTTCGGCCCGGGGACAAGGCCGGCGCGTTCCCGAAGTGGCGGCCGTATTCGTTCCATCAATACAAGCTTGAAAACGCCGTCGCCCACGGGGCCAAGGGGATGATCTACAATTACGGGCCGATCGGCAACCCCAATAATTCCTACTGGGAGGGATTCGTCTATCACCACGTCGGGGCGGCCGTCGTCGCCGACATCTTTGCCGGGACGGGGCGGACCTATGCCGACACGGTCGCAAAGATCAAGAAGGAGCTCAAGCCCCAATCCTTCGCCACGGGCAAGATCCTGATGATTAAAAACGTGACGGAACGCCATCCCAAGGGCGTCGGATACAACGTCATCGGAGTCATCCCGGGGACCGACCCGAAGCTCAAGGACGAAATCATCCTGATCGGCGGGCATCTCGACCATATAGGCCGGATGTGGGAGCTCATGCCCGGCGCGGACGACAACGCCACGGCCGTGGCCGTGGGGCTGGGCGTGGCCGAAGCGATGGCCCGGTCCGCGATCAAACCGAAACGGACGGTCGTTTTCAATTTCTTCGGAAGCGAGGAGCAGGGGGTGGCCGGGTCGAAGTATTACGTCGAACACCCGATCTATCCTTTGGACAAGACTTTGGTCTTCATCAACATGGAGGGCCCGGGCGGCGGGGACAAGATCTCGGCCTCGGGCGCCAAGACGTATTCCGGCTTCTGGACGTTCATCGAAAAAGCCAACACGAAGTACATTCACCGGATCGTCGGCGGCGGCGAGGCTTCCTACCCGGCCCGGCCGCGGCAGGATTCGGCCTGGTTTTTCTGGGCGGGCGTTCCGTCGCTGACTTTCAGCGCTTATGGTCATAGCGTGCCTTATCCGACGTATCACAATACCAAGGACAAAATTGATCTGATCGATTCCGAAACCATGGAGGACATGGCCCAGCTGTTCTTCATGGCGATCATGGATATCGCCGATGAAGAAGCGGTAAATTTCCGAAAATAGGGAGACACAATACGTGTTTCCCTGTTTTCCGGAAATATCAGCGCATATCGAAATAGGGAAACAGGTATTGTGTCTCCGTTATCCGCAAGACTTCGCTGCCTTCATCCGAGGTGGAGCTCGACTATGTCCCCGTCCTGGAGCTTGAAGTCGCGGTTGATCATCAGTCCGGCGATTTCCGCGCCCCGCCAGAGACGGGCGTAAGCGAGCTTCTCGAAAAAATCCTTGTGGACGGCCGAAGCGATTTTCATCACGTCGCTGCCGCGGGGAAGGACGAACGGCGATTCGGTCTCGGCCTTCTTGCCGGGAATCTTGCTGTAAACCCGGATGACGTGGAGAAGGTCAAAGATTCTCCGGCGGAGGTCCTCGAGGCCGGCGCCGGTATCGACGGAAACGGCCAGGATCGGGAGTTGAGCTTCGTAGAAAAATTTCAAGGCCTCGAGATTGGAGCCGTCCACGTCCCGGTCCGCCTTGGCTGCGACAAGAATCATTTTTTTTCGGAAGACCCGGACGGTCTCCTCGGTGGGCGGCGGAAATTCATCCCGGACGAATTCCACACGCTTTTCTTTCAACCGCCCGAAAACGGTTTCGAGCAAACCCGGGGAATCCGCGTCGGCCGTGTCGGCGACGACGAGGACCGCGTCGGCGACCTTAATCATTTCAACCTGGCCGCTCTCCAGGTATTCGGCCGTGACCGGAGGAAGGTCGATCATCTGGATCTTGATGTTTTCGAATTTCATCATGTAGGGAGCGGCGGCCCGGGTGGTGAAGGGGTAATCCCCGATTTCGGGTTCGGCGCCGGTCAGGGCTTTGATCAAGCTCGATTTCCCGGAATTGGGCGGACCGACGAGGACGACCTGGCCGGCCCACTGTTTTTCGATCAGGAAGGAGAGACCGTGTTTGCCTGAACCTGGTTTCTGGGCTTCTTCCTTGAGTTGGGAGAGCTTGGCCCGGTGCTGGGCCTGCATTTTCTCCGTGCCCTTGTGCTTCGGGAGAAGGCGGAGCATTTCCTCCAGGAATTCGATTTTCTCGGGAATGGTCTTGGCCTCGCGGTAGCGCTTTTCCGCTTCCATGTACTGGGGCGTGAGGTTGGCCGCCATCGATGCATCTCCGCCGCGATTATACCAAAATCGCCCCCGTTCCGTGACGGTTTTCGCCGTCTTTTCCGGCGCGGTTCGCCCCCAAAAATTATCGAGAAAAATCGCCCCAAAACGGGCCGAGAAAGAAAGTTTTAACGCGCTGCTTTGCCGGACCTCCGCCTTCTCCAAGGGGTTGGGTCGGGTTCGCCGTTGCTCCCCAAAATATTGTGTTTTGGGCCTAAAATTTCGCTTTACTTTTTCCTCCGTTCCACGTTATAATTTTACCCGGAAACAGCCCGGTTTTCCTTGAGATTGGGATGCTTATAAATCTTCTGATATCAATGAGATAGAAACAATGTCCAAAGAAAAGTATTCGGCCGAAAGCATCAAAGTTCTGAAGGGCCTCGAAGCGGTCCGAAAACGCCCGGCGATGTACATCGGAAGCACCAGCTCCGACGGCCTTAATCACCTGGTTTACGAAGTCGTCGACAACTCCATCGACGAAGCATTGGCCGGGTACTGCAAAGACATCGAGGTCTTCATCCATGTCGACAATTCGGTGACCGTCATCGACGACGGCCGCGGCATTCCGGTCGAAATGCACAAGAAGGAAAAGAAGTCGGCGGCTGAAGTGGTTATGACCATTCTCCACGCCGGCGGCAAGTTCGACGACAAGTCCTACAAGGTTTCGGGCGGACTGCACGGCGTCGGCGTCTCGGTCGTCAACGCGCTGTCCAAGCGCCTCGACCTCGAGATCAAGCGTGACGGCGGCATTTATGTCCAGAGTTACGAGCGCGGCGTTCCGTTGGCGAAGCTGAAACAGGTCGGCAAGACGAAAAAAACCGGGACCAAAATCACCTTCTGGCCCGACGACGATATTTTCGAAACGATGGAGTTCAGCTTCGAGATCCTGACCCAGCGGCTCCGGGAGCTGTCCTTCCTCAACCGGGGCATCCGGATATCGATCACGGACGAGCGGGTTTCCAAGAGCCACGAGTTCCAGTACAGGGGCGGGATCGTCGAATTCGTCCAGTTCCTCAACCAGAACAAAAACGTCCTCAACCCGCGCCCGATCTTCTTCGAGTCCAAGAAGGACGACATCGTCGTCGAGCTGGCCTTCCAATACAGCTCGGGTTACAGCGAGACGATTTTTTCCTTCGTCAACAACATCAACACCCATGAAGGCGGCACCCATCTGATCGGGTTCAAGTCCGCCCTGACCCGCTGCATTAATTCCTACGCCGAATCGCACAACCTGTTGAAGGACCTCGGCGCCGGGTCGCTCGGCGGCGACGACACCCGCGAAGGGTTGTGCGCCGTCCTCAGCGTCAAGATGCGTGATCCCCAGTTCGAGGGCCAGACCAAGACCAAGCTCGGCAATTCGGAGGTCAAGGGCATCGTCGAATCCCTGGTCAACGAGCAACTGGGTGCCTACCTCGAGGAAAACCCGACTAACGCCAAGCGGATCATCCTCAAGGCCCTGGACGCGGCCCGGGCCCGGGAAGCCGCCCGCAAAGCCCGCGAGCTGGCCCGCCGCAAGAGCGTTCTCGAATCCTCCTCGCTCCCCGGCAAGCTGGCCGATTGCCAGGAGCGCGACCCGGCCCTGGCCGAGATATTTCTCGTCGAGGGAGATTCCGCCGGCGGCTCGGCCAAGCAGGGCCGCGACCGGCGTTTCCAGGCCATCCTTCCCCTGAAGGGAAAGATCCTCAACGTCTGGAAGGCCCGCCAGGACAAGATTTTCAACAACGAAGAAATCGGAATGATGATCGCCGCCCTGGGAACGACGCTCGGGGAGGAGGAATCGAGCCTGGAAAAGCTCCGTTACCACAAGGTCATCATCATGACCGACGCGGACGTGGACGGGTCCCATATCCGCACGCTTCTCATGACCTTTTTCTACCGGCACATGAAATCGCTGATCGAAGAGGGCCATCTCTTCATCGCCCAGCCGCCGCTCTACAAAATCGTCCGCGGCAAAGAGGTCCTTTACCTGAAGGAGGAACGGGCCTACGAAAAATGGATCGTCAAGAAGATTTCGGAAGATTTCAAGGTCCGGGTCAAAGGGAAGAAGGAAGTCTTCGAAGGCGAGAAGTTCCGCAAGCTCTTCCTTCGGATCATGCAAAAAAAGAACTACATCCAACTGCTCGAGCGGAAGTCGTACCCCTTCTTCCTCCTTGAGCTCCTGATCCGGGAGGGCGTCAACGGGCTGGAATTCCTCCAGGACAAAAAAGCGATCAAGCGGCTCCAATCGTTGCTTCAGGCCAACAAGGACCTGTCCGTCGAGATGACCCATGACGAGGAATACGACGCCTGGGAACTGGCCGTGAAATTCGGCGTCAACGGGATGTCGGTCACCTGCAAGATCAACTGGGACCTGATCGATTCGATCGAGTACAAGGCCCTTTTCAAGATTTTCCAGGAACTGGCGGACTTCAAGGCGCCGTACGAGGTCCTGTCCGACGGCGAGACCGTCGTCGTCGAAAACGAAAACAAGCTCCTCGATTACCTCCACGAAAAAGGGAAGAAGGGCGTCAGCATCCAGCGCTACAAAGGATTGGGCGAAATGGCCCCGGAGCAACTCTGGTCGACCACCATGAACCCCGAAAACCGGGCGTTGCTCCGCGTTTCGATTACTGACGCCGTCACCGCCGACGACGTCTTTTCCATCCTGATGGGCGACGAGGTCGATCGGCGCCGCGACTTCATCGAAACCAACGCCGCTCACGCGACCAACCTGGACATTTAACCCATGGCTAAAAAAGTCAAAAAAGAACAAACCGCCCCGGTCGCTTCGACCGTCCCGGAACAGGAAACGCCCGTCGAAAAAGCGCCGGCCAAGGAAAAAGCCGTAACGGTTCAACAGCCGCTCTTCCCGGCCGCGGCCGACCTATCGAACGTTTCCCTCGAAGAGGAGATGAAACGCTCCTACCTCGACTATGCCATGAGCGTCATCATCGGCCGTGCCATTCCCGACATCAAGGACGGCCTCAAGCCGGTCCATCGGCGCGTCCTGTACGCCATGTACGAAACGGGAACGACCTACACCAAGCCCTACAAGAAATCGGCCCGGATCGTCGGCGACGTCATCGGTAAATACCATCCCCACGGCGACCAGGCGGTGTACGACACGCTCGTCCGGATGGCCCAGGATTTCAGCCTCCGGGCGCTGCTCGTGGACGGCCAGGGCAACTTCGGTTCGATCGACGGTGATCCGCCGGCGGCCATGCGTTACACCGAAGTCCGGATGACCAAATTGGCCGGCGAAATGCTGGCCGACATCGAGAAGGACACGGTCAATTTCGTTCCCAATTACGACGAAAGCCTGACCATGCCCGAGGTCCTGCCGACGAAATTCCCGAACCTCCTGGTCAACGGGAGTTCCGGAATCGCCGTCGGCATGGCGACCAACATCCCGCCCCATAATTTGGGCGAGGTCTGCAACGGCATCATTTACCTGCTGGATCACCCCAACGCGACCCTCGAAAAAATCATGGAGTTCATCCCCGGCCCGGACTTCCCGACGGGCGGATATCTCTTTAATCCGCAAGGCATCCGCGACGCCTACCGGACCGGCCGGGGCGTCATTCAGATTCGAGCGAAAACGATGATCGAACGGGGCGACAAAAACGAACGGGAGCGGATCGTCGTCACCGAGATCCCCTACGCCGTCAACAAAGCCCGGCTCATCGAGAGCATCGCCGAACTCGTCAACGAGAAAAAAATCGAGGGGATCGCCGACCTTCGGGACGAATCCGACCGGGAAGGCATCCGGGTCGTGATCGAGATCAAGCGCGGCGAACTCCCCGAGGTCGTCCTGAACAACCTCTACAAGCATACCGCCCTTCAGACCTCGTTCGGCATCATCATGCTGGTGATCGTCGACAAACAGCCGAAAACGCTCGGCCTGATCGACATCATGAAATATTTCATCAGCCATCGCCAAGACGTCATCCGGCGGCGGACGCGGTTCGACCTGAAAAAAGCCGAACACCGGGCCCATGTTTTGGAGGGCTTGACGATCGCCCTCGACCACCTCGACGCGATCATCAAACTCATCCGGACGTCGCCGACCGTGGACGCGGCCCGGGCCGGGCTGATGGAGAAGTTCAAACTGACGCAAATCCAGGCCCAGGCCATCCTGGAGATCCAACTCCAGCGCCTGACCCACCTCGAGCGGGAGAAGATCGTTAAGGAGTACGAGGAAGTCAAAGCTTTGATCGTTAAACTGAAAAAGATCCTCTCCTCGGACAAACTCGTGACCGAGATCATCTCCGGGGAATTGAAAGACATCAAAGAGGCCTACGCCGATTTGCGGCGGACCGAGCTCCGGGACGAAGTCGTGACCGACCTCCGGGCCGAGGACCTGATTAAGGAGGAGGACGTTGTCGTCATGACGACCCAGTCCGGCTACATCAAGAGAACCTCCCTCTCCTCCTACCATTTCCAGTTGCGGGGGGGGAAGGGTCGCAAGGGGATCAGCATGAAGGTCGAGGACGTCGTCGACGCCGTCTTCATCTGCTCGACCCATTCCTACCTGCTGATCTTCACGAACATCGGCCGGATGTACTGGCTCAAGGCCCTCGAGATCCCCGACGTGGGCGTGGCCGGGCGGGGCAAGGCGATCGCCAACCTCCTCGAGTTCCAGCCGAACGAGCGGGCGACCTCGGTCGTGGCCGTCAAGGATTTCGCCGAGAATAAGTTCGTGGTCATGATGGCCACCGACGGCCAGATCAAGAAAACCAAGCTGGCCGAGTTCAAGAACATCCGCCGCGGCGGGATCATCGCCATGAACCTCCGGCCGAAAAGCGAGATGATGTGGTCCCGGTTGACCGACGGAAAGCGGGACATCGTCCTGGCGACCCGGTTGGGCAAAGCCATCCGGTTCAAGGAGAAGGACATCCGGCCGATGGGCCGGACCGCGGCCGGCGTGCGGGCGATGTCGCTGCGGAAGAAAGACGAGATCATCGGCCTCGTGGCCGTCGCCGACGAGGACAAGTATATTTTCACCGCCAGCGAGAAGGGCTACGGCAAGCGGACGGAAACGGCGTCCTACCGCATTCAGCGCCGCGGTGGGAAGGGTCTCATCAACCTCAAGGTCACTCCCAAGATCGGCAAAGCCATCGCCGTCCTGGGCGTCGGGGAAGACGACCTCCTGGTCGTCACGGTTTCGGGGAAGATCATCCGGATCAAGACCGGGCAGATCCGCTCGACCGGCCGGGCCACCCAGGGCGTCCGCCTGATCAACCTCGAGGAGAACGACTCGATCTGCGGCGTGGCCCTGGCCCGGGAGAGCGAGTAAGAAAACCGCCCCGCGGACGTCGTGGGCCGTAGCGAACTTATAGGCCCGGATGACCGGGTTTTTTGACTTTTTCCCCCGTCCGCGTTATAAGGAATTCATCGTCGGAGGCGTTTCTCCGGACGGGAAATCTATCCGCGGACCAAGGGAGGTCGAACGCGTGGCGACGTAAGGGATAAAGGGAATATCTTTCTTCGTAACCCATCCGTCCGGGGCGAAGAAGAAGCTCCAGTCCCTTTCGGATTCCGTCCTGGTCGGCCGCCGTCTTCCCGCGGGCCCCGGCCATTGGAACCTGGATGACGAGATGGTTTCCGGGCGCCACGCCCGCCTTACCCTCGACGGCGACGGGATTTGGATCGAGGACCTGAACAGCGCCAACGGAACCTGGGTGGACGGGAAAAGGATCAAGGAAAAGACCCTCCTCGATCCCAGTTCCATCATCCGGCTCGGCCGGACCATGCTCCACCTGGAGGCGGGATTGTCGTCCGCTCCGGCTCTGATGCCATCGCCGGGAAAACAAAAAACGCCGGAACCCTTCGAGCCTCCGGCCGAAGTGGTCGCCGGGGACGAGTCCATGCCCAACCTGGTGTTGGATGGGGCCGCTCCCGACGCCGCTCGTGAGCGGCTGACCGCGGTCTGCGAATTGACGGCCGCCCTCAGCGAGATCGATTCGGTCGACACGCTCTCCTTTCTTCTCCTGGAACATCTTCACCGGGCCTTCGCCTCCTTCGGCCGGAACCTTCACAGCGGCCTTTTGATGGGTCCGGAATTGATCCTCAAGGCCTACCGGCCGGAGTCTGACCCTCCGACCTGCAGCCTGACCCTGGGTCGCCACGTCCTGTCCGAGAAAAAAGCCTGCCTCTGGCGCCTGGGCGTTCAAGGCGACGTCGATCCTTCGATGAGCCTGATGGCCGCGGGGACGACGTCGGCCATGTATGCGCCGTTGATCTGGTCCGGAGAGGTCTACGGGGTCGTCTATTTCGACGCCACGTCCGGGACGAAATCCTTTGAAAAGGACGACCTCCGGCTCGTGCAATTGATGGCCACCCAGACCGCCATATTCATCAAAAACCTCCAGCTCGGCCAGGTCCTTCAGCGCGAGGCGGCGATCAAATCCCGCCTGCTGGCCCAATTCCCCCCGTCCATCGCCGAGCGCCTGGCCCGTCTGCCGGATCACACCTCCATTCCCAGCGAGCGCCTCGACCGGGTCACCGTCCTGATTTCGGACGTACGCGGATTCACCAAGCTGGCCGCGGCCATGGAGCCGGAGGCCGTCGTCCGGATGCTCAACGACATGTTTCACGAATTGACGCCGATCGTCCTCAAGCACAACGGGACGGTGGACAAGTACATCGGGGACGCGCTCCTGGCGGTATTCGGATGCCCGGAGGCCGACGACCAGCAGGACGAACACGCCATCCAGGCGGCGCTCGAAATGCAGGAATCGATCCACAATCTGGAGACCAAGCGCTGGCGCGGCCGCACGCCCTTCCGCATCGGCATCGCTGTCCACACCGGGCCGGCCATCCACGGCTTCATCGGCGCGCCCGAACGGATGGAATACACGGTGGTCGGCAACACGATCAACATCACCTCGCGTTATTGCGACGCCGCGGCCCCCGGGGAGATCCTCGTCAGTCCCCAGATTTATCAGCGGCTGCACTATTGCCTCGACGTCGAACATCCGCCGCTCGAGGTCGAAACCAAGCATGAAGGCCTGATCAAGGCGTATGTCGTCCGCGGTTGGAAAGGGAGCCGGGCGGCGAAGAAAGAAGGAAAGTCATGACACCCACAGATTCCAAGAAAAAGACTAAAGGAACGGGATCGGTCCGGACGTCCGGGGCGACTCCGAAGGCCGCCACCGGCCGGATCTGCCCCGAATGCCGGACGGAAAACAGCGGAAACAGCCGGTTTTGCAGCAACTGCGCGGCCCCCATGCAGGACACGCGACCCGCCGCCGGCGGCGACGGCCCCAAGACGGTCCGGGCGTCGACGGTGGAGCTCGCCCGGGGGAACCGCCTGGCCGGACGGTACGAAATCATCGAGGAGCTCGGCCGCGGGGGAATGGGGAAGGTGTTCAAGGCGTATGATCACAAAATCAGCGAAGTGATCGCCCTCAAGCTCATCCGGCCGGAGATCAGCGTCCAGGACAAGGCCATCGAACGGTTCAAGAACGAATTGAAGTTCACCCGGAAAATCACCCATCGCAACATCTGCCGGATGTACGACTTGGGGGAAGAGGACTTCATCTACTACATCACGATGGAATACGTCGCCGGCGAGGACCTGAAGCGGTTCGTGAAACGGGCCGGGCCGCTCAACGCCGGCAAGGCGGTCATGATCGCCGGGCAAATCTGCGACGGATTGGCCGAAGCCCATCGGATCGGGGCGATCCACCGGGACCTCAAACCCCAGAACATCATGATCGATTCCGACGGCAATGCCAAAATCATGGATTTCGGCATCGCCCGGTTCACGGACATGGACCGGATGACCGGATCCGGAGTGATGATCGGAACGCCCGAATACATGTCGCCGGAGCAGGCCGAACTCACAGAGGTCGACGCCCGGTCGGACATCTATTCGCTGGGTGTCGTCCTCTATGAAATGGTGACCGGAAAGGTGCCGTTCGAGGGGGCGACCCCTCTAAGCCTGGCGATGAAGCACAAGTTGGAGATCCCCAAAAACGTCCGGGAATGGAACGTCCATGTTCCGGCCGGCCTGGCCGCCGTCATCGCCAAGTGCCTGGAGAAAGACCCGGCCAAGCGCTACCAGACCGCCGAGGAATTGAAAACGGCGCTGGAGGGCGTAGGACGGGATGTCCCGACGGCCGAATGGGAAGTTCCGCAAAAAGCCGCCCCGCCGAAGGATACGGCCCCCGCCCCCGCCGGGAAACGGAAAAATCATGTTCCGTTGATCGCGGCCGCGACTTTGATGGTCGCCGCCGTGGTCGCCTATTTCCTCTTTTTCAAGCCCGGACCGCCGCCCGAGACCCCGCCGGAAACGACGGTGGAAGCCGGACCGGCGGCGGCTCTTCCGGACGCCGGGCTCAAACCGGAGACGAAAGAAACGCCCAAGTCCGCCGTTTCCGAGGCGAAACCGGAGGCCGGCAAGCTGAAAAATTCCGGGGCGGAAAATATATCCGCTAAAAACCCGCAGGGCGCAAAGCTGGCGGCTGTCCCAGGCATGGCGCCGGAGGAACGGCAGGCGGTCGACCTGGCTCACGCCCGGATGATCGGAGCCCGGAGCATCGCCGTCAAGGAAGGCCACGGGCAGAACTCCGTGTTTTTCGTTGCGGCCGAGATGTTGCAGGAGAACGGCCAGGGAGCCATGAGCAACAGGAAAGGCGCGGACGCCCGGTGTTATTTCACGATCGCCGAAAAGCTATTGCGGATTTGCGTGAACGAAAGCAGCGATCCGGCCCGATGGAAGGCGCTTCTTAGTCTCGTCGACGATCTCCGGGAAAGCGCCCTGGAGGCCTGGAAAGGCGTCCCGGCGGACTCGCTCTTCCAGGACGCCCAGAACCGGGTCACCCGGGGCGAGGCCGTCCGGGCGAATAACGACCTCGGGAACGCGGTCAAGGAATATGCCGTCGCTGCCTTCGATTATGAAAAAATCCGGTGGGCCGTGAAATCGGCCTTGAAAAAATAAGACGGTTCGCGCTTTCCGCGGGAACGCCGGGCGACGGACGTCGTTCAATCGGGAGTTCAGGTCGTGGCGACGGTCGCCTTCAGGTTTGCCGCCTTGTTATCGAGAATCGCGTGGTCGTTCATTCCGGTCTCCGGCCCGTTCAGAAATTCCGGCCCCTTTTTTGCCCGAAACGGTCCCTTATCCTACTTCACCCCGTCCGGAGAGTCATCAAAAATATTTGACCCTTCGTCCCTTTTTCCATAGAATGGGCGCATTCGACCGCAGAAAAATCGGAGGATGTGATCATGATGACCTTGCCCGAAATCTTTTTGAATACTGTCCGGAGTTATCCCAAGCCGGACCTCATGAAGGTGAAACGAAACGACGTTTACGCCGACATCTCGACGGCCGAATTCGAGACCGCCGTCAGGCGTTTGGCCCTCGGCTTGAAAGACCTGGGGCACGGCCGGGGCGCTAAACTCATCATCCTCTCCGAAAACCGGCCCGAATGGACGATCAGCGATTTCGCCAACCTCTGCCTCGGCGGCGTCACCGTTCCGATCTACACGACGCTCACGGGCGATCAGGTCAAATACATCATCAACGACAGCGACGCCGAGATCGTGCTCGTCTCCAATCTTTTCCAATACCAGAAAATCGCGGCCCTCCGGCCGGACCTTCCCCGGGTCAAGCACGTCGTGATCTTCCAGCCGACGGCCCCGGCTCCCGACGTGTTGACCCTGGCCGACGTCCAGGAGCGGGGCGCGGCGCTCGAGACCGCCCGTCCCGGCTTGTTCGAGGAGATCGCCCGCGGCGTCCGGCCGGATGACGAGGCCTCGATCATCTACACCAGCGGAACGACGGGCGTTCCCAAGGGCGTTGTTCTCACGCACGCCAATTTCGCCGGAAACATCGTCAGCGTCTCGAACATCATCGAATTCTCGGCCTCCGACACCGTCCTGTCCTTCCTCCCGTTGTCCCACGTCCTCGAGCGCATGGTCACCTTCACTTACGTCTACAAGGGCTGTTCGATCGCTTATGCCGAGAACGCCGAGACCGTCGCCCATAACCTCCTCGAAATCAAGCCGCAAATCATGGTCAGCGTTCCCCGGGTGTTTGAAAAAATCTATTCCCGGGTCATGGACACCGTCCTTTCAAGCTCGGGATTGAAAAGGAAAATATTCTTCTGGGGCGTGGATACGGCCTGACCGAAACTTCGCCGGTTTTGGCGGTCAACACCTTCGAGGCGCTTCGGTTCGGGACGGTGGGCAAAGTCCTGCCCGGCGTCGAGATCAGGATCGCGCCCGACGGGGAAATCCTGGCCAAGGGGCCCAACGTCATGAAGGGGTATTATAAAAAGCCCGAGGAGACCCGGGACGTGTTCGAAAACGGGTGGTTCAAGACGGGGGACATCGGGTTCATCGACGCCGACGGATTTTTGACGATCACCGATCGGAAAAAGGACCTGATCGTCACGGCCGGCGGGAAAAACATCGCCCCTCAGCCCATCGAGAACGTCCTGAAGACAAATCCCTACATCGCCAACGCGGTCGTTATCGGCGACCGGCGCCGGTATGTGGCCGCCCTGATCGTTCCTAACTTCGAAAAAATCGAGGAATACGCGAAGTTCGTCAAGATCCCCTTCAAGGACCGGGCGGAATTGGTCCGGAACGAACAGATCGTGGGTTTTCTCCGGTCGGAGATCGAACGGGCGACGCCGAACCTGGCCTCCTATGAACGCATCAAGAAGATCGCCATCCTCGACCACGAGTTCGACATCGAACAGGACGAGATCACCCCGACCCTCAAGGTCAAGCGGAACATCATCGAAAACCGCTACCGGGAATTGATCGAGGGGTTGTATAAAGACGACGGGAATTGAGGCCCGGGTTCATAAAGGGGAGATCCCGCGGTTCGGAGTCCGCGGAGCTTCACTCCGCCGGCGAAGAATCGTCCTTGCGGTTCGGATCGTCGATCGGACCCGCCGGCTCGGCTTCCTCCGGCGGTTTCCGGTGGTAGAGAATCCGGCCGCAGGCCTCGCAGGTGATGATCTCGTTCATCGCCCAGAGGTCGTCGAGAATCTGGGGCCGGATCCGGAGCTGGCAGATCGAGCAAAAATCATCGGTCACCGGAGAGAGGGCAACTCCGGCCGTTTTTTTGGCGATCCGCTGATAAATCGAAAGCTGCTCGGGCGGAATTCGGGGGAGGAGCGCGCTCCGGTCCTTTTCCAGAAAGGATTTCTTTTTCTCGACGTCCCTCTGTTCGGCGAGCGCGCGGTCGCGCTCGATTTTGAGCTTGCCTTCCTCTTCTCCCTGTTTTTTCAGGGCCGACTTGATTTCCTTCTCGATATCGTCGGCGGCGATCATCTCGTTGAGGATGTCTTCTTCGATCCGGGCGATCTTGTGGTCGGTTTCCTCGATTTCCTTGAGGAGCGAGGAATATTCCTTGTTGGTTTTGATGTCGTTCAACTGGCGTTTGAATTTGGCCGTCTGTTCCCGGAAATATCCACCTGCGGTCCTCTCGATCAAATGGGCCTACCAGGATTCGAACCTGGGACAGACCGGTTATGAGCCGGGAGCTCTTCCGCTGAGCTATAGGCCCTTCGGCTCTTTATATCAAAATTGCGGTTGGGACGCAACGGCCTCGTTCGAGGTGGCCGCCTTTCGAAATGATAGTGTCGGTTTTTTCCCTCTAAAAACTTTTTAAAACTCAATTAAAAAACGCGAATCCTGACTCCGAGCGAAATCGCCCGTCGTGTAGGACGGCCCTCACGTCATCGGAGATGCAGCCTAATAAGATAAGTCATCGCCTTAGACTTCCTTGCCCTCACGCCAAGGGCGGGCAAGGCCCGCAAAGCTCGGAAGGTGAGCAGGACTGGTCCCGCGTCTGGAGGTGCGGGGCTGCAGTCCTCAGCCGAACCCGTTGGTGAACGACCGGAGTTTTTTCGAACGGCTGGGATGTTTGAGCTTCCGGAGGGCCTTGGCTTCGATCTGGCGGATGCGTTCGCGGGTGACCTTGAATTGCTGCCCGACTTCCTCCAACGTGTGCTCGTTCCCATCGCCGAGGCCGAAGCGCATTTTCAGGACCTTGGCTTCGCGTTCGGTCAGGCTTTTCAGGGCCTCCTCGATTTGTTCCCGGAGGTTGATGTGGATGACCGCGTCCGGGGGCGAGGGCATGACCTTGTCCTCGATGAAATCCCCCAGATGGCTGTCCTCCTCCTCGCCGATCGGCGTTTCCAGGGAGATCGGCTCCTGGGCGATCTTGATGATCTTCCGGACCTTACCGACGGGCATGTCCATCTTATTGGCGATTTCCTCGCTGGTCGGCTCGCGGCCGATTTCCTGGACGAGCTGGCGGCTGATGCGGATGAGCTTGTTGATCGTCTCGATCATGTGGACCGGGATGCGGATGGTCCGGGCCTGGTCGGCGATGGCCCGGGTGATGGCCTGCCGGATCCACCAGGTCGCATAGGTCGAGAATTTGTAGCCGCGGCGGTACTCGAACTTGTCCACGGCTTTCATCAGGCCCATGTTGCCTTCCTGGATCAGGTCCAGGAACTGGAGGCCCCGGTTGGAGTATTTCTTGGCGATCGAGACGACCAGGCGGAGGTTGGCCGCGACCAATTCCTTTTTGGCCTGGTCGCTGATTTTCTTTCCGGTCGTGATCGCCCGGATGATTTTGCGGAGATGTTGGACATCCAGGCCGATATCTTTCTGGGCGGCCCGGAGGTTTTTCGAAAGCTCCTTGATTTGCGGCTCGAGGTCCTGGGCCGTCTTTTTTTTTCTCGTCTTCTGCCGGACCGCTTCAAGTTCCTCGCGGCGTTCCTCGAGGTCGTTGATGACGCGGAGCCGGGTCCGGAGGATGGCGATGATCCGCTCCTGCTGGATCGCCCGCATGTTCAGGTCGCGGATGTGCTCGCTCATCGCCACGATGATCCGCGAGCGGGAAAAAACCGCCCGCCTCGTGTTGGGGATTTTGTCGAGCTTGTGGCCGAGGTCCTTGATTTTCTTGATCTTGGACAGGATGAGCTTTTTCTTTTCCTCGAGCTTGCCCTCGGCGATGTCGTCCTCGCTGACGTCGAAGACCTCGGTGATGACCATCGGGTCGAGCTTGATCCGCTCTTCCAGGGAAAGAACTTCGTTCAGGACAAGGCGGGTTTTGGACAAGGCCTTGACGATGGCCTTTTCCCCGCGTTCGATTTCGCGGGCGATGGCGATCTCGCCCTCCCGGGTCAGGAGGGAAATGTTGCCCATTTCCCGAAGGTACAATTTGACCGGGTCGGTCGTCCGTTCCAACCCCTGGGTCGTGACGACCTCGTTTTTTCTCCGGCGCGGCACGAGTTCGATGCCCTTGGTGTCGAGGATCTTGATCCCGTAATCGTCGATGGATGAGAGAAAATCGTCGAAATTGCCGCCATGGTCCAAATCGTCCTGGAACGTCTTGTCGATATCCTCGTACAACAGGAATCCCTGCCGACGCCCTTTAGAAATCAGCTCGGAGATCTCGTCTTTCGGAAATTTAGTGTCAGCGGCCACGCACGGCTCCTTGGCAACCGAATTTTCCCGTCGGCCGCCGGTTTGTTACCCGGTTTCGCGGTATATCCGAAGTCTTCATTTCAAGGCCATGACCTGCCGGGTCAATTCCAGTTTCCGGTTCATCAGGGCGTCCAATTTCGTCCGTTCGCCCGATTTTTCCTCCCGGGCGATTTCCGCCTGAACCCTTCGGATCTCGCTTTCTTTTCCGGCGATCCGGAGGGCGCAGAGACAATCGAGCGCTTCCTCGAGGCTCGGGGTGTCGCCTTTTTCGAGAAGTGCCTGGGAAAACTCCCGCGAGAGCCCGGGCCCAATGCTCTTTTGCATCTCGCTCAGGTTAAAATCCTGATTCTTCTCGAATAATCCGAGCATTATGGCAAAAATCGGCCCGCTTTTCAAGCCGGCGACGTCTTCCTCGTTCATTTTCGCAAAGACGCCCGGCCGAAGGTCGTCGCCTTCCATGAGAATCTGAAGAAGACGTTTTTCGGCCGGCAGGAACGTTTCCGGCGGCGGCGCGGCCGTTTCGTCCGGTTTCCCCCGGGAAAGCGAGCGAAGCAAGGTTTCGTCCACGCCGAGTTGTTCGGCGGTGAGGCGGAGGTATTCCGACCGGACGAACGCGTCCGGGACGGTGTCCACGACGTCCATGACCGACCGCAAGACCTTCGTTTTGACCTCGGGGACATCCAGGCGTTTTTCCCGGGAGACGTAGTCGATGACGAATTTCAAGCCCGAGACGGAGTTGGGATAGAGGATATCGTAGGCCGCCGTTCCCTTATTTTTCAAAAAGCCGTCGGGGTCGAGATTTTCGGGCAGGACGAGAACGCGGGTTTCCACGCCCTTTTCGAAGAAAAGCGGGACGGCCCGGAAGGCGGCGGTCTGCCCGGCCGCGTCGCCGTCGTAATTGATGACCGCTTTCGGCGCGAACCGCATGGCCAGGCCGACTTGATGGGGCGTGAGGGCCGTCCCCAGCGAGGCGACCACGTTCTTGCGGCCGGCCTGATAAAGGCTGAGAAAATCGGTGTATCCTTCGACGAGAATGAACTCCCCGGCGTCCCGGATGGCGTCCTTGGTGACGTTCAGGCCGTAGAGGAGATGTCCTTTGGAATACAGCGGCGTGTCCGGAGAATTGAGATATTTCGGCTCCTGGTTGAAGAGGGACCGCCCGCCGAAACCGACGACTTTCCCCGTCATGGTGAAAATCGGAAAGATCGCCCGGCCTCGGAACCGGTCGTAGAACTCGCCCGCTTTCCGGCCGGGCAGGACCAGCCCCGCATTTTCGAGCAGGTTCGGGGCGACGCCTTTGGCCTTGAAATATCCGGTCAACGCATTCCAGGAATTGGGGGCGTAGCCCAATTGGAACTCTTCGATGAGTCCTTCGGACAGCCCCCTTGTTTTCAGGTAATCCAGGGCTTTTTTCCCCTCGGCCGTCTCCCGGAGGTTTTTTTTGAAGAAGGAAAGCGCCGATTCCATGATCTTCCGGAGCTGTTCCTCGAGTTTGAGCGCCTGGGGCGAAAGCCGCCTCTTTTCGGGGATAGGAATGTGGTATTTTTCGGCCAGGTAGGCGAGGGCTTCGGGAAAAGCGAGGTTTTCCTTCTCCATCACGATGGTGAAGACGTCGCCGCCGACGCCGCACCCGAAACAATGATAGAGCCCTTTTTCCGCGTCGACCGTGAACGAAGGTGTTTTTTCGGAGTGAAACGGGCACAACCCAACGTACTTTTTGCCCCGTTGACGAAGGGCCGTATACTGCCCGACGAGTTCAACGATGCTGGACGCGTTCCGGACCTGGTCGAGAATCTCCATTTAACAGACGTCAGCCCTTGATTGAAGGAATTTACGCAAAGTTTCAATAAATATAGGTCCCGATGAACGGATTGTCAAGCCGAGAGCCCCGGCGGCCGCGAAATAATCAGTGATTGATCAGACTGGCGAGATAGGCAGCCCCGAAACCGTTGTCGATATTGACGACGCCGACTCCTCCCGGGCAGGAGTTGAGCATGGCCAGAAGGGCGGCCACACCTTTGAAGCTCGCCCCATAGCCGACGCTCGTCGGAACGGCGATGATGGGAACGGAGAACAGGCCGGCGACCACGCTCGGAAGCGCCCCCTCCATGCCTGCGCAGGCGATGACGACGCGCGCTTTCTTGATCCGGTCATATTCGCCCAAGAGGCGATGCAGGCCGGCCACGCCGACATCATAGGCGCGTTGAACCCTGTTGCCAAACATTCGGCACGTCACATACGCTTCCTCGGCGACCGGGATGTCCGACGTCCCCGCCGTCAGGATGAAAATCGTCCCCCGCCCGGCAGCAGCCGGCCGGTTCTTCAGGAAGATGATTTTCCCCGGGGCGTTGTAAACGGCCTTCGGGACGGCTTTTTTGACCGCGGCATAGGTGGACGCTTCCACCCGGGTGATCAGGAGGTTGCTCCCTTTTTGGACGATGGCCGCGGCGATTTTGACGATCTGTTCGTCCGTTTTTCCCAAACCGTAGATGATTTCGGGGGATCCTTTCCGGATTTCCCGGTGATGATCCACCTTGGCGAAGCCCAGGTCCTGGAAAGGGAAATCCTTCAGGGCGTTCATCGCCTGCTTGGCGGTCAAGGTCCCCCGGCGGATGCGATCCAGGATGTCTTCGATCTGGGTTTTCATACCCGGATTGTAGCAAAAAAACAGGAGACACAATACCTATTTCACTATTTTTCAGGAAACATCCAGCTATCGCGAAATTGGGAAATAGGTATTGTGTCTCCTATTTTGGCGACGCTCGGCGGGAATCCGTGATAGAATAACCGCCCGAGGGTTTGCATGGTCTTTTCGAAAACGTTGGCCTCGCCGGTCGCCTTCGAAGGCATCGGCGTCCATTCCGGAAAATCCGTCCGTCTCCGGCTTCTTCCGTCTCCGGCCCCGGGGATCGTCTTTCGCCGGACCGATTTGGAGAATACCGAAATGCCGCTGGCCTTCGATCGGGTGGAATCCCGAAACAGCACGACCCTACGCGGCGACCGGTTCCAGGTTCGGACCGTGGAGCATCTCCTGGCCGCCCTTTGGGTTCCCGGGATCGACAGTCTCGTCGTCGAACTGGACGCCGACGAGATCCCGATCATGGATGGAAGCGCCGAACCGTTCGCCCGGGCGCTTCAATCGGCCGGTATCGTCGTGCTGCCGTTCCCCCAAGCCGCCCTTCGCGTCGTCCGTCCCTTCATGCTCGAAGACGGGGGGGCGACGATCGCCTTCGCGCCGCCGGGGGAGGAAAACGAGCTGGAGATTTCCTATGCCATCGATTATGCGCATCCGGCGATCGGCGTCCAAACACTGCGGCGGCCGCTCCGCTGGGATGTGTTCGTCGGGGAAATCGCCCCGGCCCGAACCTTCGGGTTCCTCAAGGATGTCGAGGGACTTCATGCCCAGGGCCTGGCCCTGGGCGCTTCGGTCTCAAACACCGTCGTGCTGGACGAGGCCGGCGTGATGAACGGGCCGCTCCGGTTCCCCGACGAGTTCGTCCGCCATAAACTCCTGGACCTTGCCGGCGACCTAGCCTTGTTGGGCCGCTCGCTTCAGGGGCGGGTGACCGCGTCGAAAGCGGGCCATCGCCTCCATTTCCAAGGCGTCCGTCATCTCCTCGACCACCCGGAGCTTGCGGTTGTCGAAGGGAAATCGTAAGGCCTTCCGCAGTACTCGCATCGAAAGGGAGGGAACCCGCCGAGGTGTGGACTTTCCCCGTCATATCGGATAGAATACACCGCATCTTAGATGCCGGAGATAGCCCCTTGAAAGACGAAAAAAGCAAGAAAGACGAATACCAGAAAGCCCTGGCGGCCTTCAGCGATGCGGTGAAGGAATTCCGCAAGTCGAAGTGGGATAAGGCCGTCGAGCTGTTCGGCGCGTTCATCGAAAAATGCCCGATCGAACGCGACCTCGTCGCCCGGGCGCGGACATACCTGGCGATCGCCGGGGAACATCTCAAGGAACCCAAGGAGATTCCGACGCCCAAAACCGTTGAGGATTTCGTCAACGCCGCGGTCTATAAAATGAACGGCGGGGCAACCGAAGAGGCCATGAAATTCGTCGAAAAAGCGTTGAAGACGTACCCCGAGGACGCGCGCGTCCTCTACCTTCAGGCCGATCTCCTTTGTCGAAGCGGCCAGATGGACGCGGCCCTCGACTCCCTGCGCATGGCCGTCCAGAACGAAAAAACTTACCGGATTTTGGCCCAGAACGAGGCCGATTTTGCTCCGTTGTGGGATGATAAACGGTTCAAAGCGATCACGAAGACTGTTTGATGAAGGCTTGGTGAACGCCATGGACAACCGCCTGATCGGTTTGATTTTGGCCGGGGGGGATGAGGCGGCGTTCAAATCGAAAACCCCGAAAGTCCTTCATTCCCTCCTGGGAACATCGTTGCTCCGGTTGACGGCGGAGGCCCTCGGAGAGGTCGGCCCAGCGCGATTGATCGTCGCCGGCCTACCCCGGGACCTGGTCGCTGCCGAGGTCGCCGGCCTGACGGTGACGATCGTCGAGAAGACGAAGGACAAAGGTCCGGCCGCCGCCGTTCATTCCGCCCGGAAAGAATGGGCCCGGGACCTCGACGGAGACGTCCTGATTGTTCCCGCCGACCTCCCCCTCGTCGAGTCTGCGGTCTTGAGGGCCCTCGTTTCCCGCCATCGCAAAAAGGGAAACGCCGGCACGATGTTGTGGGCGGACGCCGTCGCCTCCGGAGGATCCGAAAAACGGATTCCGGTCAGGGAGATCGAGGACGAGAGTGACTTTCCGGCCGATCATCCCTCGCGGCGGATTCCGACGGGAATATTCGTTTTCCGGGCCCGCGAACTCGCACGGGTTTTGCTCCGGGTGATCAAACCGGGTCATAAAGGCGCGTCCGATTTGACCGCGGCCTTCGGGCTCCTCGCGGCGGCGGGCCGCCCGGTGGGCGTTTTTCTCGCCCCCGACCCGGAGGATGTTCAGCGCATCGTGAGCCGCTTCGACCTGGGCCGGGCGGCCGACCGGATGCGTTTGCGCAAAATCCGGGCCCTGGCCGAAGGGGGCGTCACAATCCTCAGCCCGGCTTCGACCTGGATCGACTGGAACGTGAAGATCGGCCCCGAAACGGTCGTGTATCCCGGGACGGTGATCGAGGGACCGACGGTCATCGGCCGGAACGGCCGGATATATCCCAACGCCCACATCGTCCGGTCCGTGATCGGCGACGACGTCCATGTCCTCGGCTCGACCGTGATCGAGGACGCGACCGTGGAAAACGACGTCCGGATCGGGCCGTTCGCCCGGGTCCGGATGCAGACAACGCTGCGGTCCGGCTCAAGGGTCGGCAATTTCGTCGAGATGAAAAAGACCGATTTTGGGCCGCGCTCCAAGGCCATGCATCTTTCCTATCTCGGCGACAGCGAGGTCGGCGAAGCCGCCAACATCGGCGCCGGGACGATCACCTGCAACTATGACGGCGTCAATAAAAACCGGACGATCATCGGATCCGGCGCCTTCATCGGGTCCGGAAGCGAACTCGTGGCCCCCGTCCGGATCGGCCGGGGCGCTTATATCGCGGCCGGATCGGTCATCACCAAGGATGTCGAGGACGACGCCCTCGCCGTTGCCCGGGGTCGGCAGGTCGACAAGCCCGGCTGGGCGGCAGCCCGGAGGGCGAAACTCCAGAAAGAGAAAAGCGGCGGTTCGAAGCCTTAGCGGGATTGTCTTACATACGGCATCTCCTGCCCCGGGGAGGGGGCGTGCATGTGCGGAATCGTCGGATACATCGGACCCAAAGACGTCGTCCCCGTCCTGATCGAGGGACTGAAAAAGCTCGAGTATCGCGGGTATGATTCGGCCGGGGTGGCGGTCGCCGGCCCCGGATGCATCCGCCTGTGCCGCGTTCAGGGCAAAGTTTCCGCCCTGGAGGAGGCCCTCCGCAAGTCGCCGATCCAAGGCGCCTACGGGCTCGGCCACACCCGCTGGGCGACCCATGGCCGTCCGAGCGAAACCAACGCGCATCCGCATGTCGACTGCAAGGGCGAGATCGTCGTCGTTCATAACGGCATCATCGAAAATTATCTCGCGCTGAAGTCGATGTTAAAAGCCGAGGGACATGTGTTCCGGACGGAAACCGATACGGAAGTCATCGCCCATCTCATCGAAAAACATTTCCGGGGTTCGCTGGAAGAAGCCGTCCGGGCGGCCTTGTCGACAATGGAGGGCGCGTTCGCGATCGGTGTGTTCGCGGTCAAGGATCCCGGCAAGATCGTGGCGGCCAAGCTGGGCCCCCCGCTGGTCGTCGGTGTCGGGGACGGCGAAACGATCGTCTCCTCGGACATCAATGCGATTCTCGCCCATACCCCCCGGGTGGCGTTCCTCGAGGATCGGGAGATGGTCGTCCTCGACGAGGCCGGCCCCCATTTCATGGATTTCCAAGGGAAGCCGATCGACAAGAAAATCGAACAGATCCAATGGAACCCCCTGATGATCGAAAAAAAGGGCTTCAAGCATTTCATGCTCAAGGAAATCTTCGAGCAGCCCCAGGTCATCCGGGACACCCTCATGGGCCGCCTTTCCCTGGACCAGGGCGAAGTGTTGCTGGACGAGACCGGGCTTCCGCCGGCCGTTTTCCGGGACATCCGGAAAGCCGTCATCATCGCCTGCGGAACGTCCTCCCACGCCGGCTTCGTCGGAAAATATCTCCTGGAATCGCTGGCCGGGATTCCGGCCGACGTCGAATACGCTTCGGAATACCGATACCGCGATTTCATCCTCGAAAAGGACGCGCTGGTCATCATCATCTCCCAGTCGGGCGAGACGGCCGACACTTTGGCCGCCCTCAGGGCGGCGAAGGGCCGGGCGGCCGCGACGCTGGCGATCACCAACGCCGTCAGCTCGTCGATTGCCCGGGAGGCCCAGGGCGTTCTGTATACCCACGCCGGCCCGGAAATCGGCGTAGCCGCGACCAAGACCTTCACCGCCCAGATGACCGCGCTGGCCCTCGTCGCCCTCGGCATCGCCCAGGCGAAAGGCGCCGGGAGGGTCCAGGACCGGATGGCCGTGATCGAGGAACTCCAGCGCCTGCCCCACAAGATCGAACAGATTCTCAACCGGGTCGGGCCGATCGAGGAACTGGCCAAGCAATTCGTGGCGTTTTTCCATTTTCTTTATCTCGGCCGGTGGGTGAATTTTCCCATCGCCCTGGAAGGCGCCCTCAAGCTCAAGGAAATTTCCTACATCCACGCCGAGGCCTACGCCGGCGGCGAGATGAAACACGGGCCGATCGCCCTGATCGACGAGAAAATGCCGACCATGGCCATCATTCCGAAAGACCGGGTCTACGAAAAAATGCTCAGCAACATCGCCGAAATTAAAGCCCGCTCGGGGTTCATCATCGCCGTAGCCGACGAAAACGACGCGGCCATCCGCGACCACGTGGACGTCGTGATTCCCATTCCCCCGACCCACCCGCTGTTGACGCCGTTTTTGTCGGTCGTACCGCTCCAGTTGTTCGCATATTACATCGCGGCCAAGCGGGGGGCGGACATCGACCAACCCCGAAATTTGGCCAAGTCCGTCACGGTCGAATAGAAATCAGAATTTGATTTTCGCCGAGAGCCGGGCCTGGCGGGGCTGCTGACGTCCCCAGACCGAGCCGAAGATGGAGACGTCTTCCTTGACGTAGGAAATAGGCTGCTGGCTGTTGAAGACGTTGAAAATATCCAAGCGGACGGCTATGGCCGCGTCCTTGAAGAACCCGGAACCTGGCAGGGGGAAGGATTTTTCGAACGACAGATCAAGGTAATAGAGCGGCGGCGTCGTCCGGGTCCCGCGGCCCTCCGGGAAGGAATAGAATCCTTGGAAGAACGGCACCCAACCCATTTTTTCCCAGGGGTAGCCGGAAATGTATTCGAAGGCTCCGGCGATTTGGATTCCGCCGGGCGCGCTGTAAAGGGCGTTGATTTTGACGTTGTGGTCCACGGAGTAGGGCAGCCGGCCGTACCAGCCCTCGTCGCCGATGCCCCGCCCGCCCAGGCCGGCCCAATTGGCGTCTGAAAACTCTTTGAGCTCGGCCAATTCCGGCAAGTCCGGGACATACAGATGGTTTCCGAACATCCCGAGGTAATAGGTGCTTCCCTCTTCCTGAGACCAGGCGCCCGCTTCCGACTGCCCGGGGTTCGTTCCCCGGGCCAGGGCGTGGGCGTATGAGGCGTTGAGGAACAGGCTCCGGCCGATCTGGCCGTTGACCTCGAATTCAATTCCTGCGTAGTCCCGCCGTTTGTATTCGAAATTGTCGTAGAGAAAGCTGTACATCGTCTTGAGGTTGAGGACCGTCAGGAGCTCCAGGAGATTTTTTCCCTGAGTCCGGACAAACCGGGCCTTGGCCGCCCAGGTTTTCCCTATCCGGTGGTCGAATTCGATGAGCCACCGGGTTTGAAAATCGGGTTTGATGTGATTGTTAATTTCGAATTTCTGGTTCTGTTCGTAATCATAGGCCCAAGAGTCAGGGTTGTGGACGTCGGCCTCGGTCGGGGACGCCGGCCCGATCCAGTGATAAAACCGGTACGTCGGAACCATGCCCGCGTTGAAAAACCCGAGGGCCATCGTCGTGATCATGTCGCTGAATCGGCCCCAAGCCAGCTTGAGAACGTTCCGGCCGTCGTTGGTCAGGTCGGCGGTGAAGGAAATCCGGGGGGAGAGAAAATCTCCCAGCCCCCAGTTCCAGAGCGTCCCCCCGGAATCGGAAAGACAGGTCTGGGTTTGGCTCCGGAGGCCGGCCATGATCGTGAACCGGTCCCAGGAAACCTTATCCTTCAGGAAGAGCCCGATCCCCCGCGAGGAGTTGAGCAGATCGAACGGTCCGTATTCGTAGAAGTACGCCGGGATTCCGATTCCGCCTTTCCAGGAATCGAAAACATATTTCGTCCCGATATCGAAGCCGTTCCCGGGGAAGAGGTCTTCGTCCTTCCCGGTGAAGTCCACCTTGAACGTCGAGGACACGTCGTAGTATTCGAGGCCGGCCCCGATCTCGTGCCGGCCGAACCGCTCGGTTTCGGCGAAGGTCGTGATTTTCACCCCGGCGTCGAACCGCCGTTCGTTGTCGGTCACATTGCCGTAGGAATTATGGATGTTTCGGGCCAGGTCTTTGACGTAGTACATCGCTGGGCCGAGGTCCCCGTCGACCGGTGTGGTGAACAGGTTCCGCCGCACCTGCCCCAGGCCGGCCTCGATGAAGGTCCGGGCGCTGAGGATGCCCTTGTAGTTCAACCGGAACATCAGGTCCTCGGCCCGTTTTTCCTCGTTCATTTCCGGAAGCCCGATCCCGCCCTTTTGCGGGATCGATTTGTCCTGCATGAAGGTCAGGGAAAGGTTGTGGTTGACGTGGGGAGCGAAGCTGACCTTGCCGAAAACGTTGTTGCGGCCGACGGTTTTCGTTCCGCCCGGAAGGACGAGATAATCGAGCGTCCCGTCCTTCGTCTCCTGGGTCACGGTCTGAAAGTTTTCCGAGAGGAAAAACCACAGCTTGTCCTTGAAGATCGGGCCGCCCAGGTTGATGTAGGCGTCGGTGTTGGAAAAGGCGTTCGGTTCGCTGACGACCGACAGCTGGGATTCGCGCGCGGCCTGGAGATGCTTGTTTTCGAGGAGCAGGCTGGCCTCCCCGTGGAACCGGTTGCTTCCGCTTTTGGTGACCATGTTGATGATTCCGCCGTAGGCCGAACCGTACTCGGGGGAGAAGGGATCGGAGATGATCTGGATTTCTTCGAGCGAATCGAAATTGAGCTTGACCCCGGAGTCCTTTAACCGGACGCCGCTGACGGCGAGTCCGTCGATGATCCAGTTGTTGCCCTCCGCGCCCGCGCCCCGGAAACTCGGCTGCCCCTCGGTCGCCGTCCCCCGCCGGGTGTCGGCCCGGACGCCGGTCGCTCCCGGAGTGAACTTGACCACGTCGACGATCGTCCGGTTTTGAGCCGGGATTTTTTCCAGGTCGGTCGCGCTCAGGCGATAGGAGGTGTCGGTGGAGTTTTTGTCGAGAAGCGGCGTTTCGGCGGTGACGACGACTTCCGTTTCAATCGCCGCCTGCGGCATCCGGACAGTCAGCGTCGTTGTCAAACCGAGACGGACGACGGCGTTTTCCTGGACGACGGTCGTGAATCCCGGGAGTTTGAAAGTCAGGGTGTACCGGCCGACGGGTAGGAGAGGGAACTGAAAGATCCCCTCTTTCGTCGAAAACACGGTCCGGATCCCCTGGAGGGCCGGTCCGGCCGCTCGGATTTCCACGCCGGGCAGGGCGAGGCCGCCGTCGTCGACGACTTTTCCCCTGATTTCTCCCGTTTCGGAGCCAACCGCCAGGCCGGCCAGGGCGACCGTCGCGATAAGACCGAGAATGAACGCTTTTGCCGAGACGCGCGACATCCTTCTTTTCATGGGTTTCGTCCTCGATGAATTTCCACTGTTCGGGGCTATTGTAGCGAAATCGCCCTCCTCCCGCCAATACGGGCGCTGGATTTGGTGGAACGAGAACCTCTCGTTTTGCCCAGCGGAGACAGGGCCGGGAGGGTTCTCGCCGACCGGTGGGAGCCGTTATGGAAATTGATGGACGCCCGGGCTGCGATCAAACAGGGCGCGCTCGCGGTCGACATCCTCCCGCCGTCGGCGGACGCCGCCGTACGGAGTCTTGCCGAACTTTGCCTCGGTGTTCCCGTTACCGTGGAGGATGCGCTGGCCCGGTTGGCCCGGGTCGGGTATCGCGTTGACGACGCGTCCCGGAGTCTCGCGGATCTTGCCGAGGCGTTCGGGACTTCGCCCGAGCGCCTCTATCGTCTCATCGCCGGACGCTGACCCGATTTATTCGTAAACCGGCATCTTTTTAAATCATCCCTGCAAAATCCGCCCGGATGTCAGCCGGGATTCGGCTACGCCTTCTCCGGTTCGGCCGGAAGTACCAATTCCTCGTCCTTCTCACCAGAGAGGTGGGAAAGGAGCTCGTCAATCGTCCGGAGAAGGTCGAGGGGTTTCAACGGCTTGGAAATGTAGCCGTCCATCCCCGCCTCCAAGCACTTCTCCTTGTCTCCGACCATGGCGTGGGCGGTCATGGCGATGATCGGTTGATGGCTCTTGGTCGTGATCTCCCGCCGCCGGATTTCCCGTGTCGCCTGGAAGCCGTCCATCTTCGGCATCTGGACATCCATCAGGATGATATCGTAGGGGCTTTTTCCCACGGCTGCTAAAACTTCTTCTCCGTTTTCGACGACCGCCACCTTATGCCCCCGGTTCTCCAGGATCCTCACGGCCAGTTTCTGGTTGATGACGTTGTCTTCGGCGAGCAGGACGTTGTAGCGGGACCGGTTCTGGGCGATCGAATGGCGGGTGATCAGCCGGTTCTGCCCGGAGACTTGCTCCTTGTCGCCCAGCGACATCATCACCGCATCGAGAAGGAGCGATTGCTTGACCGGTTTCGTCAGGTAGGCGGCCAGGCCCAGGTCGCGGCAGCGGGTCGAGTCTCCCCGGAACCCGGAAGAACTCAACATCATAATGAGGATGTCCTTGTAATTCGGCTCTTCCTTGATTTTGGCGGCCAGGTCGAAGCCGTCCATGTCCGGCATGTTCGCGTCGGTCAGAATCAGCCGGAAGGGACGTCCCTCGACGTGGGCCTGCTGGAGCGCCTGGAAAGCGGCCGAGGCGCCGTCGACCGTCACCGGTTTCATTCCCCAGTGGGACAGCATCTCGTGGAGAATTCTCCGGTTCGTGGCGTTGTCGTCCACGACTAGGACGGGCAGGTCCTTCAGGTCCGAGAGGCGCAGTGGGGTGATCGCCTTCCCTTCTTCGTGATGAAGGCCGAACTCCGCGGTGAAAAAGAAGTTGCTGCCCTTGCCCAATTCGCTTTCGATGTCGAGCTTTCCGTGCATCAGGGAGACGAGTTGAGTGGAAATCGTCAGGCCGAGCCCGGTTCCCCCGTACATGCGGGTTGTGGAAGTGTCGGCCTGGGCAAAGGCCTCGAAAACGAGGTACTTCTTTTCGGGAGAAATCCCGATTCCCGTGTCCCGGACCTGGACCCGGAGATGGACCTGGTCATTGGTCCTCTGGACAACGTCGATGGAGAGGACGACTTCGCCCTGATCCGTGAACTTGATGGCATTGCTCAGGAGATTGGTCAAAACCTGGCGGAACCGTCCGGGATCGCCAATTAACCCGTCCGGAACGTTGCCCGGGATCGAATAAGCCAGCTCCAGGTTCTTCTTTTCGGCCAGCAGGGCGACCCCCGCGACGGCCGCATGGACGGTGTCCCGCAGGTGGAAAGGGATTTTCTCCAGCTCGATTTTCTGGGCTTCGATTTTTGAAAAATCGAGAATGTCGTTGATGATCGTCATGAGCGAATCGGCCGATGCTTTGACCGCCTCCATGTATTCGCGCTGGTCGGGCGACAGGTTCGTTTCGAGGGCCAGTTCGGTCATGCCGAAAATACCATTCATCGGGGTGCGGATCTCATGGCTCATGTTGGCCAGGAATTCGCTCTTGGCCCGATTGGCCTCGCGGGCCTCGGCCTCGGCCTTTTTCAAATCGGCCGTCCGTTCCTGGACTTTCTCCTCCAGCATGATCGTCCGCTTGCGGATGTTCTGGAGGCGCTTGCGGACTGTCCCCCAGATCGCCAGACCGACGCACAGCAGGGCCAGGGCCTGGACCCAGCGGATCAGGTAAAACGGGGGAATGACCCGGATCCGGACCGCCACCCCGTGTTCGTTCCAGAGGCCGTCGTTGTTGGACGCCTTCACCCGGAAAACGTAGCGCCCGGGCGCGAGGTTCATATAGCTCACGAACCGGCGGCCCTGGACCTCGTGCCAATCCTGATCGAGGCCTTCCATGATGTAGGCGTATCGGTTTTTTTCGGGGGCGGCGTAGTGGAGGGCGGCGAATTCGAAGGAAATGAGGCGATCCCGGTAAGGCAGGGCGAGGTCCGACGTTTCGGTAATGGATTTTTCCAGGAGGATCTTCCCGTTCACTTCCTGGCCGACCGGGACGGGTTTGTTGAAAACCTCGAAATTGGTGATGACGACCTCAGGCGGGTAGGGATTGTCCTTGAGGTTTGAGGGGAAGAACGCACTGAGGCCGTTTGTCCCGCCGAAAAACATCTCGCCCGATTTCGCGCGATACCGGGCGCCCCCGTTGAACTCGTTGCCCTGGAGCCCGTCGGAGATGTCGTACGTTTTCACGGTCTTCGTCTTGGGATTCCAATGGGCAAGCCCCCGGTTGCTGGAGAACCAGACGGAGTCTTCCTCGTCGACGAGGATGCCGTAGATCGCGTTGTTCGGGAGGCCGTTCTTTTCCTCCGAATAGCACTCGAATGTCCCGGCGGCGGGATCGAAAAGGTTCAAACCGGCGGTTGTCCCGACCCATAACCGGCCCGAGGAGTCTTCGGCTATATTGGGAATGAAGTCGCCGCAGAGGCTGTTCGGGTCGGCCGGATTATGACGCCACACGGTAAACTTACCCGTTTTTTCGTCGAACCGGTTCAAGCCCCCGCCGAAGGTCCCGATCCAGAGGGTTCCTTCATGGTCGAGCAGGAGAGTGCGAACCTGATTATGGCTCAGATTCGCCGGGTTGGCCGGATCGTTCTGAAAACGGACGAATTTTTTAGAGCCGGGATCGAGCCGATTCAGGCCGCCGCCGTCGGTCCCGACCCAGATCCGATCCTGCCGGTCGATGGCCAGGCACCGGATGTCGTTATAACTCAGGCTTCCGGGATCGCCGGGGCTGTTGACGTAATGTTGAAAGGTTTTCGTCCGCGGATCATAAGAATTCAGCCCGCCGCCGTAGGTCGCGATCCAGAGCTTTCCGGAATGGTCGACGGCGAGGGCGTAGACGAGGTTCGAATTGAGCGAGTTTTCAACTCCTTCGATATGGCGAAGATGGGTATAGACTCCCGTCTCGCGGTCGAGATAATCCACTCCAATGTCCTGGAGCCCGATATACAATCCGCCCTCGGGGCTTTCGGCGATGGCCCGGACATAGTCCGATCCGAGGCTTTGGGAATTGCCGCGCCGGTGCTGATACAGCGCGAATCGGGACTTCTCCGCCACCAGCTTGTCGATTCCGCGGCCGCGCGTTCCGACCCAGAGGACTCCGGTCCGGTCTTCGAAGAAGCTGTAGATATCGTCGAACGACAGGCTTTTCGGATCCGTCGGATCGTTGCGGATGACGGTGAAATCGCCCGTCGCATCGTCGTACAAGTTGAGACCGTCCTGGGTTCCGACCCAGAGTCGTTTCAACCGGTCGCGAAAAATCTCCGTAACGTAATTGTTGCTCAGGCTTCGGGGGTTTCTCGTGGAATTGGAGTAGCGGGCGATCCGGCCGGTCGTTTGATCGAACCGGTTGAGACCGTTGGCGGTCCCCACCCAAAGCGTTCCGTCTTCGTCCTGGAACAACGCCAGTACGCGGTTATGGCTCAGGCTGTTGGCGTTGGCCGGGTCGTGGAGAAAACGGACGCATTCCCCGGAGCGAGGATCGAACCGGTTCAATCCGTCCACGGTGCCGACCCAGAGATAGTTCCGGGAATCGAGATAAAGAGAATTGATTTCGTTGTGGCTGAGGCTTTTGGGATTGTTCCGGTCGTTCAGAAAAACCCGGAAGGTCCCGGTTTGGCGGTCATAGGCGTTCAAGCCTCCTCCGGCGGTTCCGAACCAGAGTGTGCCGGCCGCGTCTTCGGCGATGGAGGTGATGTTGTTATGGCTGAGGCTCTTGGGATTGCCGGGGTTTGCATGGAACTGAGTGAAATCGTCCCGGTCCTGGTTGTAGCGGTTCAATCCTTTCATCGTCCCGATCCACAGCGTCTTTTGGGAATCCAGGAACAGCGTGTTAACGAGGGAATCCGAGATGGTGTTCGATTCCGCCGAGGGGCGGTAGATTTTGAAATTGTACCCGTCATAGCGGTTCAACCCGTCTTCCGTCCCGATCCAGAGGAAACCCCGTTCATCCTGGACGATGGCCATGGCCGATCCCTGCGACATGCCGTCGAGAATCGTCAGGTGGCCGAACTGCAGACCGGCCGTTCGGACGGCGGCGCCGGACGCCGTAAGGGCGAGGAAACCGAGCAAAACCGGGAGGATCATGAGGACGCGGATTTTTGTTTTCATGGTTTTCTCCGAAACAGGATGGAACGGTCTGATCCTCGGGTCGCAGGGCGGAGTCATTGTCGATTTCATTTCAATAATAGGTTGTAACTTTATCGACTTCTTTTCTCCCTGTCAATCGGACCGGCGTCTTTACTTTTCGGGAGGGATTCGCTAGAATAAAATCTGGGATTTTCCCTCGTCCCATTCCTAGACATTCCGCATGTGCGCGCCTTGCCTTGTCAACTTGATGATACGCGCCGGACTCATTTGGACAGGGACAAAGACCGGTTCGGAGGCTGAGGGGCGCTTTCCCTCCCGGCAAGCACGCGCGGAGCGGGCATGAGCGGCGTGGAGACCAACGGGACGATTCGGAAGATCACCGAAGTCCGCTCCGAATATCTCAGCGCCCGAGGAATCCACGCGAACCTGGAACGCCGCGCCCGCGGTGGCCGGAACGTCCCGCCGCCGGGGTATCTTCCGCCGGAAATCGATTACACCACGGCCGCCGGCGACCGGCCCACGATCCGGGTCCGCGATTACGACGTTCGTTTTCTCGACCGGGTTTCGTCCGAAACGGCCTTGAACCACCTGGCCCTGATCCACCGGGCCCGCCGGGGGGATGCGGCCGCGGCCGAGGAACTGCGGCGCCGGACAAAGGATCTCTTCGGCCGGATCGCGGCCCGCTTCGCCGAGCCGTCCCTCGTCCGGAACAACCTGGTGATCCCCTACACGGCGGAGGGCGAGTATTCGGAGCTGCTCATCAGCCAGAAAGGGCGCATCCTGTTCGACCTGTCCCGCCGCGGGTTTTCGACCGCGGATTTCTGCGTCCTATCTTCGGAGGCCTATCATCTCTCCCGGGAGGGCCGGCAACGGCACTTGTTGGAAGCCGTTCACAACCTGGAAATCCTGACCGGCCGGAAATTGGAAAGTTCCGACGATCCTCTCCTCATCGCCGTCCGTTCGGCCCTGCCCGAATACTTGCCCGGCTTCATGCCGACGTACCTCAACGTCGGGTTGATTCCGTCCGTCTTTGACGGGCTTCCGCGGCGATACGGGGAGGACGCGGCCGGGCTGATCCGCCTCAACAACCGCAAAACCATCCTCGAGGCCCTGGACCCGGAGGCGTTCGCCTCCATGGAAAAGGACCTCGGTCCCGCGATGAATCGGGCCCGGACGCTGGAACTGGCCGAGATGATCGAACGTCTGATTGACCGCCAGGCGCCCCAACTCCTCACTTCGGCGATCGAACAACTGAAGTTCTTCCAGGAAAAAGTCTACGTCTACTACGAGCAACGGCTGGCCGCGCTTCGCAACTTCATGACCAAGGACACGTATTTCCCGGCCTTGATTCTCCAGCGCATGGTCTGCACCGTCATCGATGAACATTCCTATCCGGGCGTTCTTTACAGCCGCCATCCGCGGAAGGGCCAGGGTGTGTTCATGCTCTTTGCCCGAAAAGTCTTCGGGGAGGATTTGATGACCGGCCTCCTTCAACCCGAGGAGCGCCACTTCCTCGACCGGGAGGAAGCCCGGGAGGAATTCCCGGCGATTTATCATTTCTGGGACCGTCTCAGCCAGCTGGAGGACATCTTCCAGGGGCCGGTCATCGTCGAATTCAGCGGCGTCCACGGGACATTCACGATTCTTCAAGTCAACGCGGCCGAGCTTTCCGGAGCGGGGATGCTGACGGCGGTCATGAATCTCCATCGGGCCGGGCGGATCGGGCAGAAACGGGTGCGTGATTTGATCAAGCCCTATCACGTCCGCCAGATCGAATCCGACGCCATCGACCCTAAGTCCCTGGAAGTCCTGCCCCGGTTCGCCCGGGGATTGTCCGTTCTTCCCCGGGCGGCGGTCTCGGGCCGGGTGTATTTTTCCGCTGACCAGGCCCGCCGGGCCAAAACCGAACGCCCGCGCGAAAACGTCGTTTTGGTCAAAGAACGATTCACCCCGCAGGACGCGGTGGACCTTCCGATCGTCAGCGGGATCTGCAGCTTGAGCCCGGCCGCGATCCATGTCGTGACCGCCGCCCAGAACCTGGGGATCCCCTCGCTCCTGAACCTGGAGGGGGCCGAGGTCCGGATTGATCGGGAGAACAGGGAAATGAAAAACCGGGAAGGCCGGGTCGTCCGGGAAGGCGACTGGGTCACGATTTCCAGCCGCTGGCGCAGCCTCTTCCTCGGAAAAGCGGTCTACGCCCCGGCCCGCCTGCTGCGATTCATGGCCGGGGAAAACGTCGAACTCACGCCTGCCGACCGGCCGCGGTTCGAACAATTAGCCCGCGATTACGCCGCTTACCGGACGATCCTGGAAAGCGTCGGGGCGGCCGAATTCGGCAGCCTGCAGGACCTGGGACACGCGCTCCGGTACGGGCGGCTCCGGCATAATACCCGGGCCGCGGAGTTTATCAACCGGAGCTTCGACCTCAACGAACCGCGGCTGATCGAACGCCTGCTCGAGGTGACCCTCGGTACGCACCTGATCAACCTGGCGGCGTTCGAGAAGCTTTCTCCCAACCGCCAAATCCGGCTGCTTCGAGCGGCCCTGGCGCTTTGCCGGGACCGTGGCATTTCCGGTTATGAAGCGGGATCCTTCGTCATCGGCGGCTTCGTCCGGCCGGAATGGCCGGGGTCTTTTTGGCGGAACTTCGGACCGGACGAGATCATTCAATTGATCAATGAATGGCTTCTTCATCAAAAATATCTCACCCTGATGGACGAAGTGGATGAACGGCGGATCCGGCTGATCCGCGATCAAATCCTCTCCCAGGGATTGCCGCAGCTTCGGATCCAGCCGGTCATGGTCCGGGGATTCATGAGCCTCAAATTGACTGGAATCAGCCTGTCGGCCGACGTCGATGGGCGGTTCGATCCGCAAACGGCCGAAGTCGTCGCCTGCCTCGGCCGGCCATACGGCGAGTTTTTCGATTTTTCCGACGCCCGGAGTCTCGGTGTCCTGCGGCGGTTCTGCGATGCGGAAGGCCGGCCGCTTCCGAAGCCGGAAGATCGGTAAGGAGCGGGCTACCGGACGATTTCCGTGGGCAACGCCGCCGGTTTCAGAAGACGATAAACGGGGACGATCGTCCCCGCCGTCCCTCCGCCCCAGGAGGAGGCGAGGAACTTGTCGAAGAAGTTCCAGGCAACCAGGCCGTCGTCGCTTTCGGGTTCGAGCAGGCAGGCAGCCAGGGCGCCGAGGGGCTGGGCGGTGGAAACGACCAGTGTCCCGGCCGGAAAAGTCACTCTCCCCGGGACATATTCGCCCGAAACCGCATTGGTCCGATGTCCCTGGTATAACCGTTCGGCTGCTTTGAGTTCCCTGATCTTGAACGTTTCGACGTCCGCTTCTGCCGCTTCGGTCAACCGCTCGACCGCGATCCCGTGGCGGCGGAGAAGGTCGAGGACGGCGGGTTCCGTCACGGGGACGAAGTAGGCGGCCGGGAACGGCACCGAGCGGGTGCTGAAGCTGTCGGCGTAGTAAGGAACCGTCTGCACGGTAAGCTTGCCGGTGGACCGGCGCCGCGGCCAGGGTCCGTCCATCCCGAGGACTTCCGTTTCATAGGCGTTGACAGTAATGGGGGTTTTCAAAGGCCGGTAATCGTACTCGATTCCGAAAACGTCGCCGGCCTCCGGATTCATTCCTCTCCGGACGGCCCGGGCGTCGGCTTCGGCTGCGATGGTTTTCATTTCGTCGAAATGAACGGACGCGAATTCGAGGATGGACTCGAGAAAATGGTAATTGCCCCAGACCCGGGTTTTAAAATCGGCGTAGACATTGTTCTCGATCAGAATGGCGAAGCGGTTGCGCAGGCCGAAATAATTGGTCGAGAAGCGCGGCTGGAACTCCATCGATCCCCAGCCTTTCTGCGGGTCTTTGTCGTCGCGGAAGTAGCCGTATCCGCAGGTCAGGGTGTCGTATTTCTGTTCGGCTGTTTGCTCGACGGCCGGCATCATGACGTCGCTCATAAACGTCCGGAGGGCCGGGTCAACGTTGGGGTTCACGCTCCAGGCGTACGTGACAACCTCCTGGTGAAAGGACCCGTTGGTCGTGTGGCAGTCGACGAAAATCAGGGGATCCCAACGGAGATAAACATTCTTGACGACGGCCGAAATTTCCGGGCTCTCGAGTTTCATGCCGTCGCGGTTGAGGTCGAGGTTCCAGTCGTTGGTCCGAATACCGACGCCCTCGGCCGGACCGGGTTGATAGGAGCGGTTGCGCGGGTCGATTTTCTCATTCCCGTCGGCGTTGAGGTTCGGGACGATGACGAGGACGAATTTGTCCAACCAGGGGATTTTTTCGGCCGTGACGCTGTCCCGGGCTAGCATCAGGCAGGCTTCTTTTCCTTCGACCTCTCCGGCGTGGATGTTCGCCTGGAGGTAGATCACGGCCCGGCCGTCCCGGCGCAACTGCTCGGGGGAGGTGACGGGGGGATCGGCTACGATCAGGGCGGGTATGTCGAAGCCGCCGGCCGTCCGGCCGATGGTTTCGACCCGGACCAGCGGACTCCGTTTTTGAAGTTCGTCGATGAAGGCGAGGACATCGGCGTGGCGCGAGGTCGCCTTGAATTCCGTGGCCTCGGCTTTCGTCAGGAGCGGTTGTTCGGCCCGGCCGCCGGCGGCGAAAAGGCCGAGGGCAAGAAAGGTGATTGCGGGGATCGTCAAGGGGCGGAATTTCATCATGATTTTATTTCCTCGAACGAATTTTCAATCTCGACTAAAATAGGCCAAGAGTTACGCCCTGTCAAACTCGCCCATAGGGGTTCTCTCCGAAGGAATCCCCCCGGTCGAACAAAAGGGAACCGGTTCCGTATGAATTTGAGGAGACGCATTCGCCGCTTCAACTCATTTCTGGCATAATTCATTTGTGAGTGAGGCGAAGGAGAAGAATGATGAATTACCGCAAACTCGGCGGACTTGTTCTCGTTCTGCTGCTTATCCCGCGGCCGGACCTATTGCGCGCGGAGGAGCCGGACGTCCGGTCGCTGACCCTGAACGAATGTGTCGTCCGGGCGATCAAGAATAATCTCGGCGTGGCCGTCCAGGTGATTACCGCCCGCCAGGCGGAAGCGGCCGTCACCCAGGCCGGGGAAAAGTTCCTTCCCTTGTTGTCCTTCGACTTCTACCGTGACCGGCAGAATTCCTCCTCTTTTTCCTGGATCGATTCCTCCGACGTCTCCTCGACGGCGGCCGACTCCCTTTCCGGCGGAGTGACTCAGAACATGCCGTTGGGCGGATCGTTGACTCTTGGCCTGAGCGCCGGGAGTTACGAGTCGAACGCGCGCTTTCAGACAATCAATCCCTACTATAGCGGCCAACTGAGCTTCAACTGGACGCAGCCGCTGCTCAAGGATTTCGGTTGGGACACGAGCCGAAAGGACATCGTGATCGCCCGGAACAACAACGAGATCGCCGTGAACGATTTGAAATCCGCCCTGATTCAAACCGTATTCGCGGTCGAGCGGGCCTATTGGGAACTCGTGTACCAGATCGAATCGCTCGCGGTCCAGCACCAGTCCTTGAAACTGGCCGAGGACCTCCTCGAGAAAAGCCGGAAGGAAGTCGAAATCGGAACACTGGCGCCCAAGGAAGTCCTCACTTCCCAGGCGGAAGTCGCCAGCCGGAAGGCCGATATCCTCCTCTCGGAAATGCTGGTCAAAGATTCCGCCGACACGCTTCGCGGCCTTCTCAACCTCGGGTTCGAAGGGGAGCTTGTTCCCGCCGAAACCCCGGCCTTCGCCAAGCCGGAGGCGAACCTCGAGGAGGCCCTGTCCGCGGCCTTGACCTGCCGGCCCGACCTTCAATCCTCGGCGATTGAGATCAATAACAGGGAGGCGGATTATTCCTACGCTAAAAACCAGATGCTTCCATCCCTCAGCCTCAGCGCCAAGTATTGGAGCCCGGGCCTATCCGGCGACCGGATCCTTTATCTCGACGACAATCCGTTGACCGGAATTATCCTGGGCAAAGTGCCGGGAGGTTCGGCCGCCGCGATCCGGGACGCGCTTCATCTCAAGTACAAAAATTGGTCGGTTGCCCTGTCCCTGGAAATTCCTTTGAGCACGGTTCTCACCCGGGCGGCTCAGGCCCAGGCCAGGGCCGGCCTGGATCTGCAAATCGCCCGGAAGAAACAAGCGGAGCAGACCGCCGCTCTGGAAGTCCGGGCGGCCTTCCGGGCCGTTCAAACCAATTACGAGCGGGTCGGCGCTTATCGAATCGCAAGCGATCTGGCCGCCCAAAAACTGGCCGCCGAAGAGGCCAAGCTCAAGGTCGGGTTGAGCGACAGCTTCAAGGTCCTGCAATA